>DATBGU010000163.1:0-30683 GCA_036557825.1 Gemmataceae bacterium | reverse complement strand
CTTGGCACGACGAAGGCTTGTGAAGTACCCTCATCGTGTTCGGGGAGTCGGCTTGTGTCCACCCTCTTGCCCTGCTCATGCTTCGTTCCCTGCTTACACTCGGTCAGGACGTACTGTTAGAAAATCGCGGAAAGTACAGTTTCCAGTCCAAACGGAAACTAGAAAACGCAATCGACCCGGAACGCGGCGACTGAAGGTTCTGCCGCCGCGTTCCGGGTCGATTGTGTTCTCGCTTCCAGGCGAGGATTACTTCTTCTTCAATTCCTCCTCGATCGCCGTCACCACCTTTTCATTCTCCGGCTTGACGCGGTGGTTGAAGCGATTGACGACCTCGCCGTTGCGGCCGATCAGGAACTTCTCGAAGTTCCACGGAATGTCGCCGCCGAATTTCGGGTCCGTCTCCTTGTCGGTCAGGTACTTGTACAAGGGGCAGATGCCTTTGCCCTTGACGACGACCTTGGACATCATCGGGAAGGTGACGTTGTACTCCGATTTGCAGAACTTGGCGATCTCCGCGTCGGTGCCGGGTTCTTGCTTGCCGAACTCGTTGGCCGGCACGCCGATGACGACCAAACCTTCCTTGCCGTACTTGTCGTAGAGTTTTTGCAGTCCTTCATACTGCGGCGTGTTGCCGCACCGGCTGGCCACGTTGACGAACAGCACCACCTTGCCCTGGTACTTCGATAGATCGACTTCCTTGCCGTCGATGGCCTTCATCTTGAAGTTCAGCGCGGGCCCCACTTTTTTGTCTCCTTTGTCCTTGTCTTCCGCACGAACGAGCGCGGGCGCCAGAAGCAACAAGCCCGCGGCCAGACCGACGAGTGTACGCACAGATGTCTCTCCTTGTGAAACGAAGATCCCCCGGTTCGATCGACCGGGATGGTCAACCTGCTTCTCTCTCCTGCTTTTTCGGCGCGTCATTACCAAAATAGCCGATCCAGGCCAATTCAAGCACCTCGGTGTTCAATTCCAAGTGCTTACCTTGAAAGCGGCAGATGTCGCGGGCGCGCTCGATCAGGTCGCGCGGCTCACATGCGCGCAGCTCACGGTTCTGAGCGCGATAGCGCTCCAGCAGCCAGTCGATCAGGCCGTCCGGGACGGCCGCCTTGCAGCGCTTGGCGTAGAGTTGGAAAATTCGGGCGTAATCCTTTGGGGAGGGCGCTCCCAGGTGGATGCGATAACCGATGCGGCGCAGAAACGCCGGGTCCGTGACCATCTCGGGGCTCAAGTTGGTGGCAATCACGAGCACATGGCGCAGCGGCAACTGGATCTTTTGACCCGTGCTGAGCGTGAAATAGTCCACCTCGTACTCCATGGGCGTGATAAAGCGATTGAGCAGTTGATCGGGGGAGATGCGCTCGCGTCCGAAATCATCAACCAGGAAGACGCCGCCGTTGGATTTGAGGTGCGGCGGCGCTTCGTACGCACGCAGGGTGGGAATGTAGATCAAGTCGAGCATTTCGAGGTTCAATTCGCCGCCGACGATGACCAGGGGGCGGCGAATGCGGACCCAGCGCTGATCGATGGTGCCGCGCTTCTCGCCGGGAACCTCGACGCGCTCGTGGCATTGGTCGTCATACAGGCGAATCACGCTGTCGCCCACACTGATGCAGTAAGGAACCCAGTAATCGCCCGGCAGGGCATCGCGAATCTGCCGGCCCAGGCTGCTTTTGCCGTTGCCGGGCGGTCCGAAAACGAACAGGCTGCGTCCGGAGGAAACGGCCAGGCCGGCCAGGTGCATGGCCTGGGGCGACAGGACCATACGCGAGAGGGAGGCGGACACGCGCTCCGGCTGCACCGCGGGCGTGTGGACGAATTGCCAGCGCAGCATCGCCGTATAAGCCTTGAGGGAAACCGGCGCCGGTCCCACGTAGCGGCAGACCTGCATCAAACGATCGGCCGTTTCGCGACCCTGGGGCGCGATGGTGTAGTGCGACTTGCCCACCGCCTGGGAATGCAAGGTTTCCTGAATCAGCCCTTCGTTGCTCAGCTGATACAGGATCTCATCCGCGAGAGTCACCGAGAGATGGAGCTGCTGGGCTACCCACTCGGTAGTGAAGCGGGCAACGGTGTACGCCAGCTTCAGGGCCAGATCACACAGAACACGTCCGTCCAGCCCCGCGGAGGCGAAGTCGTGTGGCGTGGTGGGCGCAACCAAATCGCCTATACGGTGCAGGGGGGGCAAATGCGGATCTTTCTCCTTCACGGGGGCATCGCTGTCAGCAACATTGGAACTCATCTTGTGTACGCCTCTCTGCTTCGGGCGGTGGGTCGGGATTACTTACGCCGGGCGACGAGCGGAGGGCGGAACGGGCGGCGGGAGCTGCCGGATGGGAAGAAGCCGGCAGCAGACGCCGCCGGCTCGCCAACAGGGGGCGGACACCCCCGCTCGCCACTTCAGGTTATTGTAGATGATCGCGGCCCCATCGTCCTTCATCGTCCGGGCTGCAAGGTCCGCCGCATGAAGTCGATGACCAGGCGTTGATAATGCCGGCCGCGGATGCCGTGGCGGTCGTTGGGATAGACCATCAGCTCGAAGTCCTTGTCGGCGCGCTGAAGCGCCCGCACGAATTGCAGCGTGTTCTGCACGTGGACGTTGTCATCCATGATGCCGTGAATGAGCAGCAGCCGGCCGTGCAGCTTCGACGCCGCCTTGACGACCGAGGTGCGCTCGTAGCCTTCGGGGTTCTCCTGCGGCGTGTTCATGTAGCGCTCGGTATAAAAGGCGTCGTAATTGTGCCAATCCGTGACGGGCGCGCCGGCGACGCCGGCGGCGAAGAGCTTGCTGTGCGTCAGCGCGTAGGCGGTCATGAATCCACCGTAGCTGTGGCCGGTCATGCCGATGCGCGCGGCATCGACGCATTTATTCGAGGAGATAAGCCAGCGGATGGCGGTTTCGATGTCGGCCAATTCCTGCACGCCGAGTTGGCGATACGCGGTCCAGGTCGAACAAGCGCCCTTGCCGCTGGCGCTGCGCGGATCGACGTGGAAGACGAGGAAGCCCAGGTTCGCCATTCCGCGCTCGCGCAGGCGTCCGCCGAGCCAATCATCGCGGACCACCGGGGCGTGCGGGCCGCCGTAGGTGGTGAACCACACCGGATAGCGGCGCGAGGCGTCGAAGCCCGGCGGCTTCAGTAAGCTGCCTTCCAGCACGAAACCATCCGGCGTCTTGATTTGCACCAGTTCCAGTTTGCCGAGATCGTATTCCTCCAGGTCGTGTACCGGGTTGGCGTCCAGCGTGCGGGCGAGTTTGCCGTCGATGCGATAAAGCCGCACCGTGGCCGGGGTCTGATGGCTGGTGTGATGGTCCACGAAGAGGTTCGCCTTCGGGCTGAGGCTGACGCGATGATTGCCGCAGCTTGTGGTGAGACGTTCCAATCCGCTGCCGTCGAGCTTGATGCGGTAAAGGTTCACGGCGATGGGACTGTCCTTCGTGGCCGAGAAGTACACCCATCCCTCCTTCTCCCCGACGAGATGCAGACGGCGGACCTCCCAATTGCCGCTCGTCACGGCGCGCTTGAGCTTGCCGTCCTTGCCGAAGTGATAGAGGTGCTTCCAGCCCGTGCGCTCGCTCGGCAGGAGAAAGGAGCCGTCCTTAAGGAAGTGCGGTTCGCCCGGATCGTCCACCCAGGTGCGCGTCTTCTCGCGGAACAGCCGTGCTGGTTTGCCGCCCTCACGCGGCGCGGTGCAGAAATCCAGCCAGGTTTGCGCGCGGTCCTGAACGCAGAAAAACACCTTCTCGCCGTCGGGTGTCCAGCCGGCGCGCGTCAGGATCATGGCGCCTTCCGAGTAGCCTTGCAGATCCACGAAGGCGACCGGACCGCCGGCGACCGGCACGATGCCCAGCTTGACGGTCGGAATCGGATCGCCCGCTTTGGGATACGCTCCCAGCTCGACCTTCTGCCGCGTTGGACCGTGGTCGATGACGTGGAACTTCTGGACCGGCGTATCGTCGTAGCGGACAAACGCGAGGTGCGAGGAACCCGGACTCCACCAGTACGCGCGGCCGGAGCGCCGGCCGATCTCCTCCCAGTACACCCAGTCCATCTTGCCGTTGAAAATGAGGGCCGCGCCGTCCGTGGTCAGCGCGCGGTCGGTCTGCGTGGCGATGTCCACGACATGAAGATTGTTTCCTTGCACGAAGGCCACGTATCGACTGTCGGGACTGAGGGAAGCCAATTCCTTGGCGCCGGCGGAGCGCGTCAGCCGCACCGCCTTGCTGCTGTCGAAGAGGAAGTAATACAGATCGTCGCTGTGGTGGAAGAAATCGCCCTTTTTGCCGGGCGTGGGGTCGGCGGCGGCGCGGGCGGCGATCCTCTGCACCGTCGCGCGGTCGAGGCTGGGCTGCGCCGTCAAAGCCGCGACGATTTTTTTCGCATCCGGCGCCGGCTGCGACTGCGATCGACCGCTGACGGCATGGACCTTGCGCAGCTGGCCCTCCTTGCGCTGGAGGAAGTGTTCGCCGTCGTCGAGCCAAATCGGATCGGCGATGGGCGAGCCGGACAGGTTCGGCAGCGGTTTCTTGCCCAGCAGCATGTCGAGTTCGATCCGCTTGTGCAGCGTGCGCCCCTCCGGCAGCGGCCGCACCGGGCCGGTTGTCAACGGCGTCTTCGCGGGCAGACGCAGCACCGGATAATCCTTGCCTTCGCCGACGCCCCGCTCGAAAAAGCTCCACGCGGCCAATCCGTCTTCCGCTTGCGGCTCCAGCAAATAGGCGGCGAGCGTTCCCAGCGGCTGATTGGTGCGGACCAGGACCGTTCCCGCGGCGATCCGCCGCGCCTCCTTGCGGCTCGTCGTCTCGACCTCGATGAGCTGACGCTTCTGATAGATTACGGTTTGTATCAATTTGTCGATCTTATAAATCTCCAAATCCAGCTCGATGTCTTCGCGCAACTCTTCGACGGTCAGTCCGTGCCGCTGGAGGTTCTCGACAACCTTGGTCCACGAGGCGGGAATCAGATAGGCGTAAGGACGGTTCACCGACAGTGTGGGCTGCGCCACGCCGAGATACTCGAGCGTGTAATCCTTCGGTCGATCCGTCGCCACGGTTCGGCCGTCCTTGCGCTCCTCCTCGAAGCCGAGGACGGTCGTTCGGCCCGGCAGCGGCGTCATGCGGTGCCGCAGGGCAATGTGCTCCTTCTCCTTGCGGGCATCGCGCAGGACGGCCCGGATCTTCTCCTTGTTCTCCGCCGCGTACTCGAAGATCGAGCGCACGAAATCGCGCGTTCCCAAAACGCGGTCGCGGAAGGGGGCGTAGCTGTACGATTCCGAAAGGATACCGATGCGGTTGCGCAAGCCGACGTAGTGCGTGCCGTAGCGCGGGATGGCCGGCACCGTCTCCCAGCGCGAGCGATCGCGCGAGAAGTTGCCGTAGAAAAACGATTTGTAACCGCCGCGTTTCTCCAGCCGCTTGCCGACTTCCGGCAGCATCTCGTCGCGCACCAGGGCGATCAGCTTCGCATCCCCGGCGGGACAAACCGGCCCTTCGTAGGTGATCGTGTAACGGTGGTGCGAGCCGTTGGTCGTGTGGCAATCAATGAAGACGGCCGGATCCCATTGGTTGAAGAAGCGGACCAGGGCACGCACTTCGGGGCTGTCGAGCTTGATGTAATCGCGGTTGAGGTCCAGACCGGCGGCGTTGGCGCGGATACCGACGCCTTCGGCCGGCCCGGCCTGCTCGCGGCGATTCTCTTTCGAGATGCGTTCGTTGCCGTCGGCGTTGAAGATCGGCGCGAAGACCAGAATGAGATCCTTCAGGAGTGGCTTTTCCTTGGCGGTCGCCAGTTCGCGCGCCAGCATCAGCAGCGCTTCCTTGCCGTCCACTTCGCCGGCGTGAATGTTGGCCATCCCGAAGACGACGAGCTTGCCGCTGCGCGTCGCCTCTTCCGGCGTGCGGACGGGCGGATCGGCCAGGATGACCAGCGGCAGTTTGCGGCCCTCTCCGCTCTTGCCGAGTTCGCCGAGACGAATGAGGGGCGAGAGTTTTTTCAACTGCTCGCAGAAATCCATTACGTCGGCGTGGCGCGAGGTAGCCTTGTAGTCGCTCTTCTCCGCGACCGTCAACAGCTCGGGTTCGGCCGGCTTCTCCGGCCGGGCGTTGCTCGCGCAGAGGAGCAGAGTGAATAACGCCAAGGAGAGACGATGTCGGATAGGCAAGGTGATTCTCCGCATTTGACGTCGTCGTCAATCGAGTGTCATCACCAGTTTGTGACTTCCCTATCCGGACTGCAACACTTTTTTCTTCCGTTCCGAAACCTGCCCGGCCTAGTAGGTGAGCAAAAGGCGATCCGCGACAACCTCTCCTTCCAGCGTTTGCCCTTCCATCTGGAATCGCTTGAGCATCGACCGCCCACAATTGACAAAAACTTCTCTCTGGAAAAGGCCGTCAGGGATCGGGACATCGCAAAAGAAGTTTCCCGAGCGTTTTGTCCCGTCGATGCTGAGCGCGACGTAAACGCCACGCGATTTACAGCGTTCGATTGCGGCGAACAACTGCTTGAGATCGAATGACTGCGCTCTGTAAAGGATGCTCTGCGTGTCTTTATAGGGAGGATCGCAATACACGAGATCCCCTTCCCGCGTCCTCTCCATCGCCTCCGCATAATCCAGGACGAGAAAGGTTGTCTTGCGCGTCCGTTTCCTCCATTCTCGGACCCTTCGAGAAAACGATTCCGGGTGAATGGGATTGTGGACCCCGCAAGGAGTTGACATGTATCCGTCCGTCTTCCGAAATCGGACGACGCCGCCGTAACAAGATCGGCACAAAAACAGCAGGTCGGCGCCATTCGGGTTGGCATTATAGGAGGCCTTGATCTTCTCGTACTCCGTCACTTTCTCGCCGCCGCCCATCGCCTTCCATCGCTGCTTGTACCATCCCTCAAGCGCTTGCGGATCGTCATGCAAGGTCCGCCAGATCTCCATGAGCGGTGGAAACACGTCCGAGCCGATGCCTTCCTCCGGCGCGAGCGTCGCAAGGACGGCCGCGCTGCCGAGAAATGGCTCAAAATACCGTCCAAATCGCGGCGGGAAGTAGGAAACGATCTCGTGGGCGAAGCGCTGTTTGCTCCCCACCCACTTGAGCAGTTGGGTCTTGAAAGGAGCCACCTGCCGCAACTGACCCTCGCCAAAATCCAACAATCGTTGCATCAGCCTTTCCTTTCTTCTGTTCAAATGTATCGTACTGTGTTCAGATCAAGGCTGAATCCCAAAAGAGAATATCCTATTTTTGCATCTTCTGTCAAGGTTGATTGGTTACGGAACATGGAAAAGAGCATTCATACTCCGGCGCAACGAAAGCTCCAGGAATTGCTGCGGCAGGTCCGCTTGGGAGGTGGTCTGCGCCAAGTCGATCTGGCCTCTCGTCTGAAGCAACAGCAATCCTTCGTCAGCAAGTACGAATCGGGTGAGCGGCGTTTGGATCTACTGGAACTGCGGCAAATTTGCCAGGCGGTGGGAATTTCGCTGGTGGAATTCGTGGAACGTTTTGAAGAATCGCTAGAACAACCATGATCCCCGACAAACGCTTCCTCAACCAGCCCAAACATTTTTGGGCCAACGTTCGCACCATCAGCCAGCAAATCGGCTACACGGAGAGGAAAACGGGCCGGATTCGAGTGCCGACCTTGTCCCAAATGCGTGCCGCCCTGGAAGAACTCGGCCTCACAGGTTCCCATCTCGCGAGTGCAAGGGGGAAACCGACCGCGCTGGGCGCGGCCCTCTCCGCTTATTTCGCTCATCGGGCGGATGTTCTGAATAACTTTGTCGAGCCGCACCTTCGGGATGTGGCCGCGGCGAAACGCATGTACGAACAACTCGGAAGCCAACTCCAGATCAAACTTGCCGCTCCCATGAACAAGCAGAAAGGAAGGAAGAAAGCCCCGGCCTACTTCACGGCGAGCATCAACATGCTCATCGAGGCGAACCTTAAAGGCTTGCCTTGCAATTACGATCCGAGAGAGTTGACGACCGTCACACTGAACAACGCGCCTTTGCGGACGCTCGCGCGCCGCATCGACGGTGCCTTCCCTGGACCGGTGAATCCGATTGCCGTGTGGGAGATCAAGGAATACTACTACACGACGACTTTCGGAAGCCGGGTTGCCGATGGAGTTTACGAGACGCTGCTCGACGGTATGGAACTTGAGGAACTCCGCGAAGAAGAGCAAATTGATGTGAAGCACTACCTAATGGTGGATTCGCACTTCACATGGTGGAAATGCGGACGCTCCTACTTGTGCCGGATCATCGACATGCTGCACATGGGTTACGTCGATGAAATCCTTGTCGGTTCGGAAATCACCGAGCGATTGCCTCCCCTTGTTCGAGAGTGGGGACAACTGTATCGACAACGAGGAGGACAATAACGCCGTCCGAAACCCTCACCTCGCGTTGCGGTCCGGCGGCTCGACGCCCAGCAGATGGCGGACGAAAAAGTCGCGCTCGCGTCGCCGGGAATATCCTCCGGGCGTTCCATGCCCCGCGCCTGGCACCACCACCAACTCAAAGTCCTTGCCCGCCTTGATGAGCGCGTTAACTACCTGCATCGTCGAGGCCGGATCGACGTTGCGGTCCAGTTCGCCGACCGTCAGCAGCAGTTTGCCGCGCAGCTTGTGGGCGTTGGTGACGTTGGACTGCTCGGCGTAATGCGGTCCAACCGGCCAGCCCATCCACAGTTCGTTCCACCATATTTTGTCCATGCGATTATCGTGACAGCCGCAGTTCGCCGAGGCCGCCTTGTAAAAGTCGGAGTGGGCCAGCACGGCGCGAAGGGCGCTCTGGCCACCGGCGGAGCCGCCGTAAATGCCGACGCGGCTCAGGTCCATGTACGCATACTTCGCGGCGGCCGCCTTCATCCAGAGGATGCGGTCGGGGAAACCGGAGTCGCCCAGGTTTTTCCAGCATACGTCATGGAACGCCTTGGAGCGGTTGTTTGTGCCCATGCCGTCAATCTGCACGACGATGAAGCCCAACTCGGTCAACTCCTGCGGCGGATGAAAGGAGCGAAACGCCTTCGGCACGAACGAGCCTTGCGGGCCGGCGTAGATTTGCTCGATCACCGGATATTTCTTATGGGGGTCGAGGTTCGTGGGGTGAAAGATCACCCCGTAAATGTCCGTTTCGTTGTCGCGTCCCTTGGCGACGAAGCGCTCCGGCATTCGCCAACCTGTCTTCAGCAGCGCGCTCATCTCGGCGTGTTCCAATTCGCAGACGAGTTTGCCGTCGTCCACGCGGCGCAGCTCCGTCGCCGGGGCCAGGTCCACGCGCGAATAGGTGTCGAGGAGGAAGCGACGGTCGGGCGAATACTCGATCGTGTGCGTGCCGTCGCCCTCGGTGAGCAGTACCAGGCCGCTGCCGTCGAAGTTGACCCGGCAAAAGTGGACGTGATAGGGATCTTGGTCGGGATGAATGCCGCCGGCGCGGAACCATATCTGCCGCGCCTTTTCCTCGACGCGCTCGACGGCGCGCACCACCCATTTCCCCTTCGTGATCTGGTTCTTCACGCGCCCCGTCGCGGCGTCGTACAGGTACAGATGGTTCCAACCATCGCGCTCCGACATCCAGATGATTTCATTCGTCTCATCCAGGTAGCGCGCGAAGTATTTGCTGTTGTAATCGATGAATGTCTTGCTCTGTTCGTCGATGAGGGGGCGGACGGCGCCGGTTTCCGCATCGACGGCGACGATGCGCAGCACCTGATGGCCGCGCTGGTTGTACAAGAACGTGAAGCGCCGCGAATCGGCCGACCAGCGCACGTCCTGCACGCTCCACGGATTGGAAAACAGATCGTCCTTGACGGCGACCTCCTTGCGCGCGGCCACGTCGAACAGGTGCGGCTTGGTGATCGGGATGCGATCGCCGGGCTTGCGATAGTCGAGCGTGTGCAGCTTGGGCTGAAGCTGATCGCGCGGCGACGACTCGATGAGGTGGATCTTGTGTTCCTGTCCCTTCTTCGTACGCAGGGCCACGAACTTTTTGCTGTCGGGCGACCAATACACGCTGTCCGAATAGGCGTCGTCCTCCTTGCCGTTCCGGCTCAGGGCGAACTCCTTGCCGCTCTCCTTCTCGCGCAAATGCAGATTGTTCTCCTTGAGGAACACGGTCCACTTTCCATCCGGCGAGGTTGTTCGGCCCAAACGTCCGGGACGGCGGCGCGGCCTGTCTTGCTCTCTTGGGGCGGCGGGTGGTTCGGGGGCAGGGGCTTTGTCCTCTTCCAGGGCGTACGTCTTCAGGTCGCACTTCCAGCGTTTCTCGCCCAGACGAAAACGGAGAGTGGAACCATCGGCCGGGAAATCGAGAGCCTCGATCTTCAGATGCGTGGCCCGCTGTTCGGTGTTGGTGGTCTTCGCCAGAGACTCGGCCAGGCGGGCATGATCGAAGGCGAGCTTGCGCTCGCCTTTGACCGCATCCACGAGGACGAATTCCCGCGCGTCGCCGCCGAGATCGTTGCGATACCAGAACCGAGTTTTGTCCGCCAACCAGGTGGCGCGGACGCGGTCGCGGAAAACCTTGTTCCGCGTGCCGGAAGCGACTTTGCCGGCGCGTTCGTAATCGGCGGCCGTGCCTTGGCCCGGCGCGGGCGCGGTTGGGGCGAGGAGCCAGAGTGACAGCAAGATACAAAACGGACGGTAGCGCGGCATCGGATCGCCTCGTGAGGGAGAGGGGACAAGGACCGTTCGACTCAATGAGGAGAGCGCACGCAGCGAAAGCCGGTGTGCGACAAACCGGTCTTCGGCTCTCCCTGACCGCGCGCGCCGGCGCGGTAACGAACACAATAATTGTCGCTGCACAGAAACGAGCCGCCGCGCTGCACGCGCTTCGGCTCATCGCGGCTGTCCGGATCGATGCTCGATTCCGGGCCTTGCGGATTGTCTCGTGGGCTGCCGGCGTAATAGTCCGGGCGATACCAGTCGGCGCACCATTCCCAGACGTTGCCGGCCATGTCGTACAGGCCGAAGGCGTTCGGCGCGAACGACTTGACCGGCGCCGTGCCGCGGAAGCCGTCGTCGGCGTGGTTCTCAAGCGGAAATTGTCCTTGCCAGATGTTCGCCATCCATTTGTCGTCGGGGCAGAGTTCGTCGCCCCAGTAATAGCGTCGCCCCTCCAGCCCGCCGCGCGCCGCCCGCTCCCATTCGGCCTCGGTCGGCAGGCGCTTGCCGGCCCAACGGGCGTAGGCGGTCGCGTCTTCCCAGGAAATGTGGACGACAGGATGATTTTCCCGGCCGCGCAGGTCGCTGCCCGGACCTTCCGGATGACACCAGTTCGCCCCTGGACGATACTCCCACCAGTCATTGCAGGTCAGACACACCTGGCCCGGCGGACAAAGCGCGGGGTTGAACACCGGCGAACCGGCGACGAGTTTCTCGGGCGCCGCGTCGGGAATGTCCTCCGGGCGCGGCGTCCGCTCGGCGATGGTGACGTAGCCGGTCTGCGCGACGAACACGGCGAACTGCGCGTTGGTGACTTCGGTTTCATCCATCCAGAACCCATCGATGCGGATCGTATGCAGCGGTCGAGCATCGTCGAATTCCTCTTGGCCCATCGTGAACTCACCGGCGGGAATCCACACTTCTTTCATGGTCGTCGGCGCGGCTTCCATCGGCGCGTTGAGCAGAGCGAACACCGCCGCGCCTGTCAGACTCAGGCCGAGAAGGACCGCAAGAAGGCGGCGATCGTAAGGGCGTCGCGCCGGCGCGCCGGCGCGCGTCGGCGCGAGAGGAGCGGGTTTCGTCCGCGTGATGGAGTGCTTCATGGATGTCTCACTGGGTGCCCAGGGCCGGCGCTTCGTGGAATTATCGTATCATCCCCGGACGCCGAGCGATTTGCAATGATCTGGTTGTGTTCGGTCAAAATGTTGGCGAGCCGGGAGCGTACGCGACCGGAGGGAAGCTCCGGTCGCGTACGCTCCCGGCTCGCCAAAAAGAGAGAGCCGCTTAACGGAATGATCGGGGAGCGGCGTTGGAATACCAATCGACCGGCTGCCGCTCGACGCGCGGCGCCGAGGTCGGCGGCGGCGGTGTCGCGGCGATGGACGTTTGGACGGGCTGTCGCGGTGGTTCCGGCGGACGCGCGAAGTTCACGGTCACGCGCGTCCCGGAGATGGTCCGCACGCGCAGCGTCTTCTCGACGTTGATGCCGCCTTCCTCGGTCCAGCGCGCCTTGACGTTGTAAACGTAGATGTGATCGGGGTCGAGCGCCGGGGTGACGAAGTCGCGCACGGTGCCGGTCTGCGTCCGCTTCTGGTCGTTGATCCATATTACCGCATTGGCCGGGACGCGGACGCGGATGTAAGCCACTTTGCTCGGTTCGTTCGTCGGTCCCTCCGGACCCGAATAGTCTTCGCTGTAATAACTCGGACGCGAATCGGAACCGCGCGACGGAGCGGCGTAGGCCGGCGCGGAAGTCCCAGACGTTCGGACGAGCGAAGACGATCCTCCGCCGGACGTTGCCGATGCCGGCGGGTAGAGGGGTCCGGGATAAGTCGGATAATACTGGACGTAGTAAACGCCCCAGGGTCCGTAGACCGGATAAACCAACGTCTGCGCCCGCGCGGAAGACGCCGCCAGCAGCGGCAGAGCGAACGCGGTGAGCCACCCCAGGACCGTGCCGGTTCTTGTCATCGCCATCACCGTACCTCCTCTTTCATTGAGGAGCGGACCCGACGAAGTCGTCAGGTTCGGTTCTCATACATGGTTTCGCAACGCAATCTCCATCGTTTCTTCATCGGTTCTTCTTATTGTGTACAACTTTTCCAACGGTTCTTCAATCCAATTCTACACTTCGCCCGCGCCCTCGGTGTCAACGCACGCCTCGAATTCTTTGTTCCTAAATGAAAGCTTCACACTCCCTCGATAAAGTTTTGATGTTGATTTGATGAACTCGATGGACCCACAAGAGGATTTCGCTTGTTTTCCCTGTCGAACCGGATTCACGGCGCTCTGCTGACCTTCTCGATTCTGCTTCCTTGCGCGGCCCATGCGGAGGTGAAGATCGCTCTGGAAAATCGGATACGGAACCTCCCGGAAGGCCGCTGTGCCTGGTGCGCGTTGGAAACGCTGGCGCGGCATCACGGCATCACGTCGCTGCACGGCCTGGCCGACAAGCACTCGACGCGGGCGACGCAGATCGACCTCGAAGCGGCCCTCGACGATGTCCGCATCGATTACCGGACGCAGCCGGTCGGTTCCCGCAGCACCACCATTCTTCGCTATGCGATCCAGGAGAACCTTGGGGCCATCGTCGGCTTCCGCGAACGGGTGCCCGGCGACGGGCCGCATATGGTGACACTGGTTGATTTCGGGCCGGACGAGGTGCGCGTCATCGACTCCAACGACGCCGACGGCCGCGTTCGCACCATGTCGCGTAAGCGCTTTCTCTCGTGGTGGGACGGCTTCGCGCTGGTCCTGGAAAAGCACGAAGAGAATTGAACGCCGCGTCTTCTCACTTCTCCTTCCCTTCGGCTTCCGAGGGCAGGTTGGTCGGGCCGGGCAGATCGTCTTCGCCGCGCGCGCCCGAAGTGGCGGGCGCCGTCCCGCCGGTGGTCCCACTCTTACCGTCAAGCACCTGACCGCACAGCGAATAGATTGTCTGGCAGTCGTGCGTGCCGGGCTTGTACTTGCCCCGCAATTTCTTGATTAACTCGTCGGCGTCCTTGAGCAGCTGCTTGTAGCAAGGCCGTTGCAGGATGAGCAGGATGTCGAGCGATTCGTTGGCGCGTTCGCGGACGAGGTAATGCGGATCGAGCTTGCTGGCGATGTAGAGCGACAGGATGGCTTGCGGCGTGCGCGCGTTCTGTTCGCGGAGGGACGTGGCGGCGGCGCGGCGCACTTCCCAGCAAACATCGCAGTGCAGGGCGGCGATGAGGGCGGTCAGCACCTCCGGCGTCTGACAAAAGTCCGCGTGCCAGCGACAGCCGAGCTTCGCCGCCGCCTTCTTGCGGCCCTCGAAGTTCGAGCAAGTCAAGAGTTGCTCGATCCAGATCGGCGCTTCTTTGGCGCTGCACAGCCGCAGTCGGCACTCGTCGCAAGGGCAAGTGCATTTGGGGTGAAACGGCGGCGGCGGGACGATGCAGTGGCCGCACGGCGGCCCGCAGCATTTGTCGTGATCTCCCGCCCACGCGCCGGACGCGAGAGCGCAGCCGATCGCCAACGTCAGCACGATACGCGCGCGCATTTCCCGATCACCTTCCCGATTGCGAAAAGTATCCCATTCTCGTTCATCGGAAGAGAAGGCGCGAGAGGTTCAACAATTGTATTCCCTCCAGGCGGGCCGGTTCCCGCCCGCTTTTTGACATTGCGCACCCTGCCTCCTTAGAATGAAGAACAAGTGATGACCCATCCCCTCAACAAGGAACTCCAGGGCATGCACGTTCTCACCGCCGTCCCCGTCTACAACGAAGCGCGCTACGTGGAGGACGTCCTCCGGGAGGTGCGGCGCTATAGCCCGCGCATCCTGGTCGTCAACGACGGCTCGACCGACGGGACGGCCGACATCCTGGGGCGTCAGCAGGGGCTGGACGTAATCACCCATCTGAGCAACCGCGGATACGGAGCGGCGTTGATCTCGGCCTTCGAGTTCGCGTGCCGGCAGTCGATCGACGTGCTGGTGACGATGGATTGCGACGGCCAGCACGAGCCGGCGCGCATTCCGGTGCTGCTGGAGGCGATCCACGACGCCGACATCGTGTCCGGCAGCCGTTATCTGCGCGACTTCCATCAGGATTCGCTGGCTCCCCAGGACCGCCGCCGCATCAACGGCGAAATCACCGCCGAGCTGAATCGGCGATTCGGACTGCATCTGACGGATGCCTTCTGCGGCTTCAAGGCATATCGCCGCGAGGCGCTGGAACGGCTGCGCATCACGGAGACCGGCTGGGGCATGCCGTTGCAGTTGTGGGTGCAGGCGGCGCGGCTGGGACTGCGCGTCAAGGAAGTGGGCGTGCCGCGGTTGTATCTCGATCCGAATCGCGCGTTCGGCGGAGTGCTCGACGACGCCGATCAGCGGTTGGCGTACTATCGCCAGGTGATCGCCGCCGCCGAAACCGCAACCTGCGAGACGCCGCTTTCGGAGCCGCGGCAGGGAACGTCGTGTTGCTGGTCGGGGATGTTCAAGAGGACCTGCTCGTGAGCGAGCGGACCCTTCCGCGTGCCCCGGACCACGACGGCGGCGTCATCGCCGTCCCGCCGCTGTACCAGGCCGGCGCCGTTCTCGCCGCTAATCGCCGGCGTCTGCACGCGCACGCCGACAATCGTACCCTGCTCGGCCGGCCGTGGTCGGACCTGCGCCGCCAGGCGCGACAGAGCGCCCTCGCTGCCGCCCTGCGTTATCTCGGCGACGCTGCACCAGCCGCACGCGGCACTTCCCATTCCGAAACGCTTCTCGTGGCGGGACATCAACCGGAGTTGTTCCATCCCGGCGTCTGGGTCAAGAACTTCGCGCTGGCGGGACTGGCCCGCGCCCATAACGCCACCGCCCTGAATCTCGTCGTCGATAACGACACGGTCAAGACGACGACGCTGCACGTTCCCGCGAAAAAGGTGTCAGGAACCGTTTCCGCTCTTCCTTCGGAAACGGTTCCTGACACCTTTTTCAATCGTGACACCTTTTTCAATCGGCGGAGCGTGCTGTTCGACCGTTGGAGCGGCGAGACGCCCTTCGAGGAACGGACCATCGCCGATCGCGAACTGTTCGCCAGCTTCGCTGCGCGGGCCGGCGAATTGCTGCGCGGATGGAATTACCAGCCGATGCTGCCGGCGTTCTGGGCCGAAGTGCTGCGGCAAGCGGAACGCACGCCGATCCTGGGCGAGTGCTTCGCGGCGGCGCGGCGGACCGTCGAGCGTTCGTGGGGCTGTCACAACCTGGAAGTGCCGCTGAGCCTGCTGTGCGGCACGGAGCCGTTCGCCTGGTTCGCCTGCGATCTGCTGGCGGACCTGCCGCGTTTTCACGCCCTTTACAACGCGGTCGTCGCCGATTATCGCCGCCGTCACGGTATCCGCGACCGTAATCATCCGGTGCCGGACCTGGCCGTCGAGGGCGATTGGCTGGAGGCGCCGTTCTGGTGCTGGCGAGCCGGGACCGTAAGCGACCGGAGGAAGCGATTGTTTGTCCGTCCGCGCGAGGACCGCCTGGAGTTGCGCGCCGACGAGGAGGTTTTACCGGCCTTGCCCCGCCCGGAGAGGGGACGTGCCGGCGCCACGGTGAAGGCGTGGCAGGATCTTCACGGGCGCGGCTTCAAACTCCGCACGCGCGCCCTGACGACCACGCTGTACGCCCGGATGTTTTTGGCCGACCTGTTCGTCCACGGCATCGGCGGCGGCAAATACGATGAACTGACCGATGAGTTGATCCGCCGCTACTACGAGTGTGAACCGCCGATTTTCCTGGTGCTGTCCGCGACGCGCTGGCTGCCGCTGCCGCGCGCCGCGGCGACGATCGACGACCGCCGCCGATTGCTGCGAGAACTGCGCGACGTGCATTACAATCCGCAGCGCCATCTCGATGAGGTTGTCGCCAACCTCGCCGAGTTGACGGCCCGCAAACAGGAGTGGATCGCGCGCCGGCCGGCGACCCCTGCGGGGCGGCGCGAGCGTTTCCGGGTGCTGAAGGATCTCACCGAGGAGCTGCGCCGCCCGCTGCGTCCGCGCGAAGAGCAACTGCGCCGAGCGCTGACCGAGTGCGAGCGACAGCTGCGCGCCAACGCCGTGCTCCAGCGACGCGATTACGCCTTCTGCCTATTTCCCGAGGACGCCCTGCGTCCCTTCTGCACGTCCTTCCTCTAACGAAACAGATCCTCATCGCGCCGGTCCTAGTTGAGAGCGGCGAACAGGTTCTTGGCCAGCCGCCGCAGCTGGGCGTTACCGTTGTAGAGCACGCCGTTGACGGCCTGCTGGTTCACCGCCAGCAGCAACTGGTAGACGTTGAGCGCGGTGCGGTTGGCCACGCCGAAGGCCGCGCCGTCGGGGCCGACGTTGACCGAGTCCGCCCCCAGGCCGGCGTCCGAGACGCGGAAGCCGAACGCCTGGGCCGCCGTGCCACCCAGCGATAACGTCGTGGCGTAGACGTTCAACGCCGCCGCCAATACCTCGGCCTCCACCTTCGGGGCCGGCAACGCATCCTGGCTCAGGAAGAAGGCGGCCACCTGGGCGTTGGTCTCGCCCGTCAGATTGTTGGCGCCGGCGCTCACTCCGTACAGGTTCGGGAAGGTTGCCGCCAGCCAGGCCGACAACGCGGTCGCGGTCGGGCCGCCGTTGAAGAGGTCGATCAGCGCCTGACCCTGGCGGCTCTGCCAGAAGCCGATGCCCGCCGTCTGGCCCCGCTGGGGAGACATCCCCAGGGTGCGAACAGTGACGGAATCGCTGACCGTCGCCGTCGTCGTGTAACCGAGGTTGTGGCCGATCGTCACCTGGATGGTTTCGTTGCCTGGGGCGGGGTAGGTGTGCGAACCGCTGACGGTGAGCGTGCTGCCGCTGCCGCTGACGACGCCGGCGGAACTGCTGCCGTCGCCCCAGTGGATGACCGCCGTGTAGGAGGCGGCGCTGCCGAACGGGTCGGCGTTGGTGAACGTCGCCACCGGGCCGTTGAAGGGAGCGCCGGCTGTGGCGCTGACGGGAACGCCGCTCGCCGACAGCGGCGCCGGGTTGATGGTCAAGGTGCCGTTGACGAACTGGAAGCTGTAGTTGCTCGCCGTTAGGCTGCCTGCGGCGGCAGTGATGGCGTAGGTGCCCGGCGCGCTGGCGTTCGTGGCCGTGGTGGTCAAGGATGGACTGCCCGTCACGCCGCTGGTGGTCAGGGTTTCGCCGTTGACGAAGCCGCTGTAGCCGACGGTGAAGGTCGGGTTGGCGACGCCGTAGGAGCGCGAGGCGTTGTCGGCCGTCACCGTTAGCACCGCCTTGTTTACGGTGAGGGTGCCGTTGGCGGAGCTGGCCTCGAAGCTGCCCTGGCTGGCATAACTGGCGCTGAGGCTGTGATCGCCCGCCGTCAGGCCGGAAAGGGTGAACGTGCTGGAACCATCGACCAACGCCTGCGTGAGAGGGGAGCCGTTGTCCACGATCAGCGTGACGTTGCCCGTCGGAGTTCCTCCCGCGGAGGCCACCGTCACAGTTACGACACCGTTGCTGCCGTAGGTCACGGTGGGCGCACTGATCGAGGTCGTGGTCTGCGCCACGGTCACCGTGGTGTTAAAGGCGATATTGTTGTTGGCGGGGTTGGGATCGTCGGCGAGCGGGCCGACCGAGGCGGTATTGCGGATGACCGTGTCGCTGACCGTGCCGCTATTGACCTGTATCACCAGCGTGAAGGTGGCCGACGTGCCGCCGGCCAGCGAGGCGATCCACGCCGACACGGTGCCGCTGCTGCCGGCGGCCGGAGCGCTGCTGCTCCAACCGGCGGCCGGCGTCCACGAGACCAGCGTGGTGCCCATCGACAGCAGGTCGGTCAGCGCGACGTTGCTCTGGGCGGTCGAGCTGTTGTTGGTCACGGTCAGCGTGTAGGTGATCTTTCCGCCGGTGGCCGCCCCGCTGCCGGTGACGGACAGGTCGGCGGGGGCGGGAGCGGCGGCCCCATTTTGGTACTCGTAGGCGCCGATGTCGATGGCGTTGCCGACGAGACGAGCGTAGCCGCGTTGGTCGGTAGGGCCGGTGGCGGCGTTGCTGTCGCCGGCGTCGATGGCCGGGCTGCCCGCCAGCAGCGCGAGCGTTGGCGTCGGACCGCCGTTGTCTTGCAGAGGGCCGAGCAGCGGATTGATGGGGCTGGAAGACGAACCGACCTGATCGCCGTTGACGCCGTCGGTCAGATTGCCGCCGGTGCCGTCGCCGATGAGATCGTGATCGCTGGAGGCGACGGTGCCGGACACATCGGGATCGGATGCACTGCCGGCGCTTCCTGGCGTGCCGGTCGCTTTTACCCCACTTAATCCACCGGCTCCCGCCGTGCCCACCGCAGCGATGTTTTCGGCGATCAAGGTGTTGCTCAGGGTGACGCTGCCGCCGGCGACGAACAAGCCGCCGCCCGTGCCGCTGCCGCCGTTGCCGCCAGGGGCTCCGGTGGTACTGAAGGCGGGTCCGCCGGTGCCGCCGACGCCGCCGCGAGCGTCATTGCCGCTCAGTGTGTCGTTGAGAAGTGTGGCCGTACCGCCGGCGACGAACAAGCCGCCGCCCGTGCCGCTGCCTCCGGGGCCGCCGCCGCCGGCGTGAGCGCCGCTGTCTCCGAAGCCGCCTTGACCGCCTTGACCGCCCTGGGCGTTATTGCCGCTGAGCGTATTGTTGGTGAGCGTGAGGGTGTCCGCGCCCGCCGCCACGTACAAACCGCCTCCCGCTCCACTGCCGCCGCCGCCGCCGATGCCGCCGCTGCCGCCGCCGCCGAACGCGGTGCCGCCGGGGCCGCCTTGACCGCCGAGGGCGTTGTTGGCGTTGAAGAGGTTGTTGTCGAGCGTGACGTTGCCACCCGCCGCGTACAAACCGCCTCCGAAACCATTGCCGCCGATGCCGCCGTTGCTGGCGGGAACACCCCCCTGAGCGGGCAAGCCGAAGCCGCCTCCGCCGCCGTGGGCGTTGTTGCCGCTCAGAGTGTTGTTGCGAAGTGTGAGGTTGCCTCCCGCTATCGCCACGCCGCCCCCATAGCCGCTGCCGCCGGTGTTGCCGCTGCCGCCGATATTGAAGCCGCTCTGACCGCCGTTGGCGTCGTTGCCGCCCAGCGTGTCGTGGACCAGCGCGACGGTCCCTCCCGCCACGTACAAACCGCCTCCCGCTCCGATGCCGCCGTGGCCGCCGTTGCCGTCGGACGAGCCGCCGAAGACCCGATTGCCGTTCAGCGTGTCGTTGGTCAGCGTGACGGTGCCTCCCGCCACGTACAAGCCGCCGCCGAAACCGTTGCCGCCCAGATCGCCCTCGGCGCTATTGGCGTCGAAGGCGTCGTTGGTCAGCGTGACCGTGCCCGCCGCCACGTACAGGCCGCCGCCGAAACCGTTGCCGCGGGCCGCTTCGTTGTGCCCGGAGGGGGTAGCGGCCAGGACCATGTTGCTCCGCACGGTCACGCCGCTGAGCATCAGGTTGCCGGAGTTGTAGACGGCCCCGCCCTCCGCCGGCGTGTTCCCCGCGCCGGTAAACATCAGGCCGTGAGCCAACGTCAGGTCTTGCACCGTCAGCGATGCCCCCTTGGCCACGTCGAGCAGGCGGAAAGCCCGCGTGCCGAACGCCTCGCTGCGTTCAATGAGGGCGCCGTTGCCGACGATGGTCAGGTTGTCGCCCGCCGCGATAACCGGCAGGGCCGAGTTCAATAGGTAGGTGGCGTTGGGCATCAGCACGATGGTGTTATCGCCGCCGGCTTGATTGGCCGCATTGATCTCCGCGATCAGTTGGTCGGCGAGCGGCTGCACGGGGGCGTTCACGGTGACGCTGTTGTTGGCGGGGTTGGGATCGTCGGCGAGCGGGCCGACGGACGCCGTGTCCGCGATGATCGTGCCGGGAGCCGTGGTGCTGTTGACCTGCACCACGAGGGTGAAGGTGGCCGAGGCGTTGCCGGGCAGCGAGGCGATCCATGCCGACACCTTGCCGTTGCCGGCGGCCGGATCGCTGCCGCTCCAGCCGGCGGCCGGCGTCCACGATACCAACGTCGTGTTGGCCGGCAGCAGGTCGGTCAGCGCGACGTTGCTCTGCGGAGAGGAACCGTTGTTCGTCACGGTCAGCGTGAAGGTGAGTTGTTCGCCCGGATAGGCCGTGGTGGCGCTGCCCGTGACGGACAGATCGACGGCGGCGGGCGTGGCGCCGTACTCGTAGGCGCCGATGTCGATGGCGTTGCCGACGAGGCGTGCGTAGCCGCGTTGGTCGGTAGGGCCGGCGGCGGCGTTGCTGTCGCCGGCGTCGATGGCCGGACTGCCCCCCAGCACAGCGAGTGTTTGCGTCAGACCGCCGTTGTTGCTCAGCGTGCCCAGTCCGACGGAGGAAGGATTGAGGATGTCGCCGTTGCTCGTGATGGCGCTGAAGCCGCTGCTGTTACCGATGAGGTCGTGATCGCTAGAGGCGACGGTGCCGGACATATCGGGATCGGATGCGCTGCCGGCGGTTCCCGGCTTGCCTTGGGTAAATTTCCCAGTGCCTGCCGCTCCCGCCGCGCCGGCCGTAACGCTGTCCTCGGCAATCAAGGTGTTGGCCAGGACGACGCTGCCGCCGCCGATGAACAAGCCGCCGCCCACGCCTCCCGCGCCGTTGCCGCCGTTGCCGCCGCTGCCCTCTCCGGCGGGTCCGTTGCCGCCGTTTCCACCGTTGCCGCCGAAAGCGTTGTTGCCGGCCACGGTGTCGCTGAGGAGGTTGACGCTGCCGGCCGCCACGTAGAGTCCGCCGCCAAACGCGTTGCCGCCCGCGCCGCCGTTGCCGCCGATATCGACGAAGACGGCGCCGGAGTCGAAAGTGTCGCCGTTGCCTTTGCCGCCGTTGCCGCCCCGGACGTTATTGTTCGCGAAGGTGTCGTTGGTGAGGCTGACGTTGCCTCCCACCGCATAGAGTCCGCCGCCAAAAGCACTGCCGCCGTTGCCGCCGTTGCCGCCGAAAAGGCCGATGCCGCCGACGCCGCCGTTGCCGCCGTCGGCGTTATTGGTGGACAAGGTGTCGCTGTTGAGGCTGACGGTGCCGGCCTGCACGTAGAGTCCGCCGCCGAAGGCGTTGCCGCCGTTGCCGCTGACGTTGCCGCTCGTGCCGCCGGTGCCGCCGGTGCCCCCCCGCGCAGTATTGCTGGACAAGGTGTCGCCGCTCAGGCTGACGTTGCCGGCCGCTACGTAGAGTCCGCCGCCGGAGCCGGAGCCGCCCGCGCCGCCGTGTCGAATGACGGAGCTTTTGACGCCGCCGCCGCCGCCGTTGCCGCCGTTGCCGCCCTGCGCGGTGTCGCCGGTCAGCGTGTCGCCGCTCAAGCTGACGGTGCCCCCTTCGACATACAGGCCGCCGCCGGAAGCGTTGCCTCCCGCGCCGCCGACGCCGCCGTTGCCGATATGAGGGTTGGAGTGACCGCTGCCGTTGGTGCCGCTCACGCCGCCGCCTTTGCCGCCCTTGCCGCCGCTGCCGCCCTGGGCGCTATCGTTGCTCAGCGTGCTGTTGTTCAGACTGACCGTGCCCCCCGCGACGTACAGGCCGCCTCCGAGAGCGTCGCCGCCGGCGCCGCCCGCACCGCCGACGAAGGAGCCGGCGCCGCCCCGGCCGCCGGTGCCGCCGAGGGCGCGATCGCTCGCCACGGTGACGCCGTCCAGGGTGACGGTGCTATTGTTGGCGTAGAGACCACCTCCCTGGGCGATGCCGCCGACGCCGCCCACGCCGCCGCGGAAGGCGCCGCTCACGGCGTCCGCCGCGCCCGTGCCGCCCGCGCCGCCGACGACTTCGTTGCCGCTAAGATTCGTGCCGGACTCCAGCGTGACCGTGCCGTCCGTGACGTAAAGGCCGCCGCCGGCCGCGTTCTGGCCTGCTCGGCCGTTGGGCTGGTTCGCCGTTCGCGCCGCGGCGGCGCTGCCCACCGCGCTGTTGTCCTGCACGCTCACGTTTTGCAGCACCAGGCTGCCCGAATCGAAGACGGCGCCGCCGTCGGCCGCCGTGCCTACGCCTTTCGCCAGGCCGCCCTGGAGCGTCACATTTTGCAGGGTCAGGGAAGCGCCGCCGGCCACGTCGAACAGGCGGAACGCCGGCATGCCGCTTGCCGTGTCCCGCGAAATCGTGAAGCCCTGGCCGGCGATGGTCAGGTTGTCGTTGATCGCGATGACCGGCAAGCTGTTGGCGCCGTTGGTATTGTTGTCCACGGCGTTCAAGGTGATGTTGGCGGTCAGTGTGATGGTGTTCGCGCCGCCGGCGCTATTGGCCGCCTTGATGTCGGCGATCAGGTCCGAGGCGCTGCCCGCTGTGTAAGAGGACAACAACGTGCGGTCCTCCAGCGCCTCCAGCCGCAGTCGCGTTGCCGCCCGACGTCGAAGATGGCGTCGTTGTTGGCGGGTGAGGGGAAAAGGACGAGTCCGTCCGAACCAACGCTGCCATAGCGTGTTCAGCCACATTGGGCAACTCCTTGAAGGAGAACGCGGTCCCGTAGCGCCGCCCGACTCTCCGGCTGGCACCGTCCGCGCATTGAGGGAAGGACGCGCTCGTCTTGGTATTGCTCGATGTGTAACAGCCGTTGCGAGACGGGCTGGCGAGTCGCCGGCAGATTGCTCCTGACATTGCCGGCCGTCTCTGCTATCGTCCCGCCCCGATCGAGGTGCATCCATCCCTCGGCGAGAAGGAGGCTCGACCCATGTTGGTGAAATATTGGCAAGCCGCGCTGCTTGCGGCGCTTGTGTCCCTGTCGGCGATTGCCGCACGGGCGCAAGAAACGTGCCCGAAAGACGGATTCGCAACCGGCTATGCGCCCCCGGCTGTTTCCCTGCCCGCGAAGCACTGCGATGCAAAGGCCAGCTGCGAGAGCGGCGATTGCTGCAAGGACAAGGACTGCTGCGCGAAATGCGTTTGCGGCAAGGACAAGGGTAACTGCAAGTGCGGCGACGGCTGCAAGGGCTGCGCCTGCTGCAAGGGCAAGGACAGCTGCAAGAATTGCGAATGCGGCAAGTCCAAGGCGTGCGACAAGGACTGCGAGTGCTGCAAGGAATCGGGCAAGTGCTGCTGTGCGGCCAAGGGCAAGCAGACGAAAAAGGCCGTGATCCACGGAGCGATCGTCGTGCATGTGCCGGTGCCGATGATGCCGGTCGGCGGTCCTTATCCGATCGCTTCGCCGTATGGGATCCCTCCCACCCCGCCGATGAGCGGCCCGCTGGCGACTCCGCTGCCGCCTCCGCCGCCGATGCTGACGCCGCCGGGCGTGCCGGTGCCCACGCTGACTTCTCCGGCCATGCCTCCGCAGAGCGTCGCCCTGCCGTCTCCGCCGATGGGATGCTACTCCGGTGGATGGGCGAGTCCGGGGTGCGCTGCCCCGCCGAACGCGCCGATGGCGTGCTGCCCCATAACGGCGGGCCCCGTGTGCGCCACTCCATCGAACGCGGGTCCGAACCTCGAAAACTGTCTGTCCATTCTGAGCGCCGTGGGCGAGTTGTGCTCCGCATACGTGCATCCCAGCAACCTGCCGGTGACATGCCTGTCGTCACTGGGCATGTTGATGGACCTGTGCCCGCTGACCACCGCGCCGGTGACGACGCTGCCTTCGGGGCAATATTTGCAGCATCCGCCGCAGTACATACCGCCCTCGCCACCGTTCCCATCATCGCGCGAACTTGCCGCCCAAGAGGCGTCCACAGCGACGCTTCTGCCCCCGCCGCGGCCGGAGTGTCCGGCCTGCCCCACGGCGAACCCCTCTCAACCATGCCCCATCCCGCAAGTGACACCTCCGGGATTGCCCGCCATGCCCTGCACCGGGACGAGCGCGCCGACCGCGCCGCTGGACGTGCCGGTTTTGGTCGCGGACCTCACGCCGGCCAGGGCCAAGAGGGTCCGCATCACGGCCAATCCGAACAGCGATCAACTGGAGATCGCCTCGCCGACGCTCGACCTCGTAAGCTGCAAGAAGATGGTGGTGCGAGTGGGCGTGAGCGAAATCAAAGTGACTTGCCTGGACGGTCAGGTCCGCGTTCGCGGCGAGGAACTGAAGGCGAAGGCCGATTGCGTTTGTCCCGACCGCCTCGGCGGCCTCGTTCTTGAGGGCGATGTCGTGCTCAGCTACAAGAAGAACGGTCAGTCCACCCGCGTGATCGCCGACCACGTCGAGCTGAACCTCGCCAACGGTACGGTGACAGTGAAGTCGGCCGGCAAGTCGTCTTGCAAGCCCATTCGCTACGATCGCATTGATGAAGGAAGGTAACGCTCCTCGGCCGCGCCGGCGCGGTTTGCTCGCGCCGGCGCGGCGACTTTTGCTCCGTCATTTCTCGTTCACTTTCGCGCGCGCTTCCCCCATGCGGATTTCGGCGTCGAGACGAGCGAATCGGGCCTGCGCGTAATCGGCGAGACCGACGCGGCCGACCTCGTACTTGGCCGCCATCGTGTTTTCGGTTTGTCTCGCATATTCCCAGTATCGTTGGAAAGTCTCCAGACGCTCGGCCGGATCGTCGTGGAGGGCGAGTTCGGCTTCCAGCAGCTGCCGGGCCGCTTCGAGTTCGAGTTCGAGTTCGAGTTCGAGGGTAGCGTCTCGGGATCCCTGATATTTCTCGCTGCGCACCCACAACGAGGTGCGGATCGCGTCTCGCCGCGCTCGGGCAAGATCGCGGAGGTCGGCCTGCCCGGCCTCGAACTGTGCCTTGGCCAATGCCTTCGAGTCCAGCCCGTCGAAATCTTCTTTCTCATCGAGAGCGAGAGAGGGCGTCGGGAAAGGGGCCGACAACTTCTCCCCTCCGCCCGCGCCCCGGAATTTGATTTCGGCGTCGAGGCGTGCGTGCCTCGCTTGCATGAAATCGGCGAGCGAGACCCGACCCAATTTGTACCTGGCCTCGACGTTTTGCTCGGCCCGCCAGGCGGACAGCCAGTGCGCCGCCAACGGCGCCAGCCGATCCGCCAGCGTCGGTTTTTCCAGGGCGGCCAACTCCGCCTCGGCGAGAGACGCGACCGACTTCAGCAGCAGATCGAGCGTGGCGTCCTGGGCGCCCGCCTGGTATTTCCGCATGCGCTCTTGAAACGAGGCGCGGGCCGCGTCCCGCCGTTTCCGCGCGAGGTCGGCGAGGTCGGTCCGTTCCGTCTCGAAGGCGTGTTTGGCCGCCTCTTTCGCGTCAAAAGTGTCGAGGGATTCCTTCCCGTCGGGAGAGAGGGAAGCGATCAAAGAAGGGACGGACAACTTCGGTTCTCCGCGGTGAAGCTTGATTTCCGCATCGAGGCGCTCCTGTCTGGCCTGCATGAAATCGGCGCGGGAAACCCGGCCCCGGCGATACTTGCGTTCGACGATCTGTTCGGCGGCCAAGGTGTACAGCCAGTGCGTCGCCAGGGGCTTCAACTGCTTCTCCGGCGTCGGCTTCTCCAGGGCGCCTAGCTCCGCCTTGGCGAGAAGCGCCGCCGACTCCAGCAGCAAATCGAGCGTGGCATCCTGCGCTCCGGCGCGATACTTTTCGTAGCGTTCGTGCAACTGCGTCCGGGCCGCCTCAAACCGAGCGCGGGCGAGATCCCGTGTCCTCGCCTGAGTGGACTCGAACAAATCCTTGGCGAGATCCTTGACGGAGGTTTTCGCGTCGAACTCGTCCTCGGGCGCCAGCTGCCCTCGGCTCGTGGCCGGCCATCCCAGCAGCAGGACGCAAAACAAGCAGCGGAGCAGAGGCATCGATGGGCGGCACATGACGATCTCTCCGAGCGATTGGCGGTGTGTCGAAAATGTCCGCGCCGATTGCAAAGCGTGCTGCCAGGCTATACCATGCGCGCCGGCGTCGCAAGCATCCCTTCCCCGCCATCCACGAAGGAACCGACCGATGCGCCCGAGCCTCTTCGCGCGACTTCGCGTCCATCGTCCGTTGCTGGTCCTCGCTCTCGTGGTCCTGCCCGGATTGGCGGTCGCGGCCGATCCGCTGGAGGACTTCACGCGGCTGTTTCGGCAGACGCCGGAGCGGCCGGACAAGGAGCAACTCAAGGCCCACAAGGAGCGGATCGGGAAAGCGGCGGCGGCGCTCGTTCGTCCCAGCGATTTACGGCGTGCCTTGCTGCTGTGGGAGTGGAGGAACTTCGAGCTTCCGCAGGAAGCTCCCGATGAGGAAGAAAATCCCTTCGCCAAGACGTATCAAAAGATCCAGCTCGACCTCGCCGAGCGCCTGAAAACGTCCTTGCGGGATGGCCTTGCATCGAAGGAGGCGGAGCGGCGATTGGCCGTTGTTACGTTTCTTGCGTCCATGGCGCGCGAGGAAATCGGGCGGGAGGGCGAGTCGATTCGCGAGGAGCCGGGGCCGAAGAGACCTCCAATCTTCCGCTTCACGCCGAGCATGGCGGCGGACGTGCGGAAGGTGCTGGCGGCGGACAAGGATGCGGAAGTGTGCGCCGCCGCCGCCGAGTCCGTGGTGGCCATCGATCCGGCCCGGAAAGAAACCCTGGAAGCGCTCAAACCGCTGCTAAGTCCGAAGCGGGAAGCGAGCGAACGGCGAGCGGCCGCGCGGGGATTGGGACAGATGGTCCGCGCCGTGGCGGCCGGCGGACGGTATATTTCTGCTCCGTGGCGGCCACAGCCGGGGGCTCCGCCGGGGGGCGCGCCGCAGCGGCCTGCCTCCGCGCTGGAGCGGATGGGACCGGACATCTTGGCCGCGTGCGCGCCGGGGCTGGGCGATGAGGATGCCGCCGTCCGCCGGCTGTGTCTGGAGACGATCCGGCAAGCCGCCCATGCCTTGACGGAGGCCTTGGGAAATCCCGAGGGACTTATTCGGCCGTTGGCCCGCGCCCTCAACGCGCGGACGAAGGACGTGCGCGGCCGGCTCCCCGATAAGGATCTGTCCGTTTGCCTATCCGCCCATCAGGCGCTGGAGGCGATGGCGACGGCGCGGCGGAGCCTGCGCGGAGGTCCGCGCCTACCGCTGTGGAGGGGCGGTCCTAGCGAACCGCCCCGCCCCGCCGATCAAGTGCTGCTCGACGGCATCCTGGAGGCGCTTCCGGAACTGGAGAAAAGCTTGTCGCACGCGGAGGTGCGCGTCCGTCTCGCTTCGCTGTACGTGCTGGAAACGCTCGATGCGGACGCGGCCCCCGCTGCCGCTGCCGTCGCCAAGGTGTTCGCGGACAAGAACGGTTTCGTCCGCTGGGGCGCCGTCCGCGTGCTGCACAACATGGCCCCGCAGGCGCCCGACAAGGCCGTGCCCGCCCTGACCTTGGCGCTGAAGGACGACAACAAGACGGTACGGCTGACGGCGGCGAACGCTCTGCGCCGCTATGGTCCGAAAGCATCGGAAGCCGTGGGGCCGCTGGGCGCGGCCGTCGGCGATGCGGAGCCGCGCGTGCGTCTGGGCGCGATCAACGCCCTGGCGTCGATTGGCGAAAAGGCCGCATCGCAGACCGGCGTGCTGATACGGGCGCTGAAGGACGACAAGACGCCGGAGGCGCGTGCGGCCGCGGCCAAGGCGCTGAGCCGGTTGGGGCCTCTTGGCAAGGAGTCGGTCAAGGCGCTGCGTTTCGCCCTCCGCGATCCCGATCCCACGGTGCGTCAGGCGGCCGGCGACGCGCTGCTGGACAATCCGGAATAAGGACGGCCGGACCCAACAGCCGTAGGTCAGGCTTTCCAGCCTGACGTTCCAGCAGGAAAGCCTGACCTACGGCTGTTGTATCCGGTCGTCCGAATCTTTTGTCGCGTCGTTAAGGTGGAAGGTGTAATCGAGGAATCGTTGCACATCGCGGCCGGCGTCTTCCCAACTGAAGCGATACGCGCCGACATGCCACAGACGAATGGTCGTGTCGGCCACGATCCGAAAGCCGCACTGACGCGCGCGCTCACAAAAGGCGTAGTCCTCGCCCAGATACCACGCCTCGTCGCCCTCGCCGACAACCAGGGGCGCGAAGTACGGCACCAGCGGCGCGCGGAAACGCCGATTGCACACCGGCAGATGCAGCTGTCGCTGCATGGTTTCGTACAGCGAACGGCGTGTGAGGACGAAGCCGAAACCGCAGTAAAGGATCTCGTGAAGTCCGCCGTTGGCTCCGAACGTCAGTTGGCGTGTTTGCGGCAGGAAGGCGGCGGCGAGTTCGCGGCGCGATTTCTTGGCGTACAGTCCGCAAACCAGCGGCAGGTCGTGCCGTCGTAGGTTGTCCACATCGTCGGGATCGAAGACGACGTCGCTGTCGATCCACAGGAGTTCGTCGAATCCTTGGGCGAGGGCGTCGGTGGCCATTTGATTGCGTGCGGCGTCGATGGCGGCGTAGCCGCGCACGCGCCAGACGGGATGGTCGCGGCGTTCCAGTTGGCGCAGAGCATCGTCGCAGCCGGGATCGATGGCGCCGCCGACGGGCACGAGGATGACGCAGCGCGACGCGGGGAGCATGGGGAGCCTCCGGTTAGGCTATCACGCGAACGGCCGGCGTCAGCAGGCTGGTGGGGCCAGGTGGAACCCGGCCTGGCTTATTCGGCCCACCGGATCACGGCGATCTCCTTCACGCGGGCGATAGCGGCACGAAGTTCCGGAATTCGGACGGAACGCAGCTCCTCAATCCCTTTCCGATAGGATGCGGCTTCCTGAGGGTTCTTAGTGGCTTTAATGCGCTCTTCAAGATCGAGTATGTTACGTTCGTGAACGCGGATCCATTCCTCGCTACACTTGATAGGCCCCTCGTGCGAGGAGAGGTTGGCGCGGAGAACGGCGTTGAGGATAGTCACTTGCTCGGCGCGCGTGCCGGCTCGAAAGGTAAAGCGGAGGCGGCGTCCTCCTCTCTCTGCCGTGACCCGAAGGTTTTCCACCAGCCACTGGTAGGCATCTTTCCTGCGAGCGATCGATGGCAGCTTCTTAACCGCGGGGTCGTATAACACGGTGCCCAATATGACGACGTCAGTCTGGGCTTCTTTTTGATTTTTGCGGTAATCTTCCTCCTTCTGCCTCGGATCCGGCGGCGGACCGATGGCTAGGAGTGCAGAGGGTTCAGGAACCGGCGCGGCCAGGACATTCATCACCGGCAGCATAGTGAACAGCAGCAAGAAGGCAAAGCGGTAACGCATGGCAGATCCTCCAAAACGGTGAAATGTTTTATCCCTGGTTATACTCCGTGGGGCCGGGGAACCCGGCCCCGCTGGTAGTGACCCGCTGCACCCTCAGGAAGTGAGGATATACCGATTAGGGTTTGCCGGATCGACCTTGGCGCCCAAGGCGGTCTGGGGACTGGTGGTGATGGGCATGACGAAATTGCCCGCTATGTTGTTATTCTGGCCATCTTGGATGATGACCCACTTGTTATTTGCCGCAGGTGGCCCGTTGTTGACGAAGACCGTCAAGGTAGCGTTGTTCTGGAGCTTGGTGACACCGCTCACGTTGAGCCAGTCTCTAATCCCGCCGGGATTGTTCACACTGTCGGGATTACTTGCATCCATGGCGACGACTAACTGTCCGTTGAAATTCAAGGTGATAGCGGCTACGGTCAGTTGGCCGTAGCCGACGTCTGGCTGGTCGATTTTCACCGCACCGCCGGCGACGGTTGCCGTACCGCCACCCCCGGCGCCAACTCGAAGCGTGCAGGTTGTCGCGTCTGTTGTTTCCAGCGTGCCGCTGTCCTGGTAGTAACCGTCATCGCATTCCAAGATGTCCCCGTTGGCCAACTGCATCGTGGAGAAAATACCAGGGTCGCCTGACACGTAGACGGAGGCGTTGTTGGCTTGATTCGGCACAGTTCCTTGCACGATCAGCGTTCCGCTGTTCGGCGTGCCCGTCGCGGTGGTCACGATGAAGTCGGCGTCATAGACAAGGACCGGCATATTTTTGAAGGTATCCGTTACGCCCCCACTTCCCAAGTAGTTCAGCGTGCCGCCTTGGATCACGTCAATGTAGTCGTTCGACTGCCCGGTAGCGTCGAGCAACGTGTTGTTCGCGCCGGTTCCGTGTTCAACGTTCATCGTGCCATAGACGGAGATTGTCAGGTTGGTGTTCGTGAACTTTAACGGGACATAACTGAATGGCATTCGGTTAAGCGTAGGTTCTTTTGCAACTTGAGTTTCGGTCAATCTTGGCAAGGTGGCGGCCTCCTGCGATGATGGAGTTGTTCACCCACCATCACCACCAGGAGGCCGCCATGCTCAGTATGTCGCAAGCC
>DATBGU010000162.1:0-18122 GCA_036557825.1 Gemmataceae bacterium | reverse complement strand
CGACGAAAGGCCGGATGCACAGCGAAATTCAAGATGTGCAGCTTGTTCTTGTGCAACTCGTAGATCATGAAGCCGACGACCTTTTCGCCCTGCTCGGCCACCATACCGATGCAGTTGCGCTGGCGTAGGCAGCGAAGGAAGTCCTCCTCGGTCCAGGAAAATTCAAAGCTCTCCTGCTCCGTCTGCAAGACTTCGGGCATGTCGCGGCGGATCATCCAGCGGATATGGACACGAACCTGTTCCTTCTCCGTACGGTTCGCACTCATCACCATCCTCCTCTCCTCCCCCTCCACGCGCGCGGCACCCCCTCCGTGGGCGCGCCGCGACGTGATTCCTGCGGTTCACGTTCCGAATGGACCGGCAGTTCCGTTGCAGAAGGGTTGTGAATCGCGGTTGGGACGACGGACGGGCGGAGCCGTCATCTCCAACGCGGGCGAATCTTAGCAACGCTCCGGTTCCCGCTCAAGGTCAAGACACGGCCGGCGAAGTCGCGGGCCGTAACCGCGTAAAATGTGTTCAACCCCCTCGTTCCCAAGCTCCGCTTGGGAACGCTCGTCGCGAAGCTCCGCTTCGCGCTTGCCCTTCGTGCCGAACACGGGCGGCGAAGCAGAGCTTCGCGGCCCTGCGTTCCCAAGCGGAGCTTGGGAACGAGATTAACCTGAGTTGGCTCGTCTGCTCTGGGATGGGAAAAACGGGGGAATCCATCCCCCCTGGAATCGGCCTTCCTGGCTTCCGTCCGACTCTCCGGTGGTTGGAGAGGGGAGCGCAAATGTGATGAGGAGAGGCTTACCATACCCGGCCCACGTCCTTTTGGCAATCAAATATTTTCGCAAAGTTTACTATGTTCTCATCGAATCAACGCAGGTTCTGAACCGGCGTCGGCTCGGTGTGTCCGGCGGTCATCGGACCGCCGTTGACTTGCACGCTGACCGCGCGCTGCACGGCTGGCTGCTTGTCGGCCGTCAGTTCGACGCGGACCTGTCCGCTGCCCTCCTGCTTGCCTCGGACAGCAATTTGGTAGACCGCCTCGCCGCGCGCCGGCAGGGTGTCCAGCGGAGCGAAGCGCACTTGCTGTTTGTCCAACTGGCCGGACGCCGCCCCTTCCGTCTTCAGCGGAATCACCTCGTCGGGCAGGATCGCCGTCAGCCGCACGCCGGCGCACGGCGCATCGCCCTGGTTGAAGACATGCACCTCGTAGATTGTTTCGTCGCCTATCTTCAGCCGCTCCTCGCGGGTGCGTACTTCCAGCTTCAGCACCGCCGCCCCCTCGATGCGCAGCACGTTGGCGGCGCGGATTTCGGAAATGTTGTCCGCCAGGACCGCCGTGTACAGAGGCCAATCGCCGGCCGTATCGGCCTTGACGCGAAACATGAGGATCTGCCGCTGATTGGGCGCCAGGTCGGGCAGCGACCACACCAGCGAATGCTGGGCGGCGTCGAGCTTGGCGCCGGTGCTGGCCCCGATCACCTCGAAGCTCGGCGGCAGCGCCTGCACCAGTCGCGGAGCTTTGGCTGTCGCCGGGCCGGGATTGCTCAGCTCCAGCCGAAAATCGAGATCGCGCTGGGTGACGCCCTGTTTGGGTCCGTCCACGCGGAGCGACAGGCTCGGCTCGGCCACTTGTACATCCACGGTCGCCCGCGCTTCGATGCCGGCGTCGGCCTGGGCGACGACTTCGACGCGGGCCTGCCCCGCTTGCACCGATGTCGTTTCCAGGGTGGCCGGTCGCGATTCGCCCGGTTGCAGATCGCCCAGCGTCATGCCGACGGCGCGTTTCTTGGAGCCTTCCACCGCCGGATGATGCAGCTGGGGCGGCAGGGCAGCGGTCAATTTGATGTTCTGGACCGGCGCATCGCCCTGGTTGATGACGCGCAGACTGAGAGTCACGCGGCCGCCGCGCACCACGTTCGCACGGTCGGCCGTCAACTCGATGCCGAACGGCGGCCGGACCACGCGTGTCCGCAGCCCGTCGCCGTCCCGGAAGGAAACCACAGGCTGCAAGCGCAGCTCACCGGGTCCGGCCGGCTGCACCTGGACTTTCAGACGCTTCTCCGCGCCGGGTTCGAGCGGGCCGAAATCCCAGGTCAGCCGATTGTCGCGCGTCTGGGCCGGCGGCTCGCAGCGCAGGGCGCGAGCCCCGGCCGGCAGCGGCTCCTCGACATGCACCTCCGCGACCGGCCTGTTGCTCGGATTGCGCACCACGATTTCATGAACCAACGGCTGCCCCAGCGTCATCTGTTCCGGCCCCAACACCTCCACGGATAGCGTTGCGGCCGCGCCCGGCGGAGCGATCCCCGGCACGCTCGCCGACGCACTCGGCGGAGCGGAGGGTGCGGCGTCGCCGGTCGGTCGATTCGGCACCACGGCTCCCGGCGTGAACATGGGCGCCGGGGCCGACGGCGTGTCCGGGCGCTGCCCCAACGACCGTCCGGCCGCCGGCAGCAGGCACACGCCCAACAGCAGCACCGACCTCGTGAGGCGGCGATGGCCCACGACACTCCCCCTTACGCCTTGTCTTCTTCCTCCACCCGATAGCGTCCGCGACACTTCTCGACCGGATATTTATGGACGTTCCGCGCCATCTTGTCGGCGACGATGTCGCTCAGATCGAAACCGAGGGCGTTGCACAGGGCGAACACCACGCCCGCCACGTCGGCGATCTCATCGGCGATCGGGCCGCGCAGGGCCGGGTCGCGGACGAGTTGGCGCGAGGCGTCGTTGTCGATCCACAGGAAATGCTCCATCAGCTCGGCGGCTTCCGCGGCCAGGGCCATGGCGAGGTTCTTGGGACTGTGGAACTGCTCCCAGTCGCGTTCGGCCACGAAGCGAGCCATCGCCTGGCGCAGATCGGCCACGGTTGTCGTGTTGTCCGGCATTGTGTGTCCCAGCCGTTTCGCCGCGACGCGCACGCGGAGCGCCTCGCGGCAATCGAAAACCTTTGTGCAGTGGAAGGACGCGACTATATCGGAGGCGCGCGGTGTGTCAAGGCGAGTCCCACGCTCGCGCGGAACCGACTCAAGTTCACCGCCTATCCAAGCCGATGATTCGATGAGGGATGTTCCAAAAGGAGATTGACAGCAGAGGACCGTATGGGCTACATCCCCCGCGCGGCGGATTCCGTCTCGCACCTCGGGAGGCGGGCCGGCAAGGAAGCTTTGCACCGGGGCAACCAAGAGGAGACTGCCATGTCGATGTTGCGTCGTTTGGGGCTTGCCACGCTGGTAGTTGTTTGTGGCTCATGGGCCGCGAGCGAGGCCCACGCCCACGGCTTTGGCCCTTGCTGGCATTGCCGGCCCTGGTATGGCCCCGGCTGGGGAATCGGCGGCTTCGGCCTCGGCCTCGGTGCCGGTCTCGGCCTCGGTCTCGGCGCCGGCTACGGTCTCGGCTATTACCGTCCCTACCCCGTGTACGTGGGAGCGCCGCCCGTGGTGGTGCAGCAACCCGTGGTGTTGCAGCAGCCGGTGGTCGCCCAGCCGGCCTATCCCCCCTCGGCGCAACCGCCCGCCCAGGCTCCCGCTCCGTTGCCGGCGCCCAGGCCGCTGCCCTCCGCCGCCGCGCCTTCATCTTCCGATGTCACGCCCGCCGTGGCGACGGGCGCCAACAACGGGGCGGCGGACCTCGATTTCTACGTGCAGCAGTTGCGCGGCGGCGACGAGCAAACGCGCGCCGACGCCCTGATACGCCTGGGCAAGATGCAGGCCGAGCGCGCGGTCGGTCCGATGGTCAAGGCGCTCAACAGCGACGCCAGCCCGCGCGTGCGCGAAGCGGCCGCGCGCGGCCTCGGCTTGATCGCGTCGCCGTCGTCGCTGTCAGCCCTGCAATACGCCGCCCAGGCCGACGACGACCGCGAAGTGCGCCGCAGCGCCAGCTTCGCCGCCGAGGTTATCCGCGGAAACTTGCGACGCTGAGACAGAAGAAGAGTAACCACCACGAATCACACGAATCACACGAATAAGAACGAAGAAAAGAGTCAGGCTCCGCACGATTGTCGGTGCCTGACTCTTTGTTTTGCCTTTTTGTCTTTATTCGTGTGATTCGTGTGATTCGTGGTGGTTACTCTTTTTTGCCTTTCTTCTCCCAGCCGAGGATGGCGATGATCGGTTCCTTCGGCGGATCTTCCTTGGGATCGATCGTCAACTCGTTGGTGGTCAGCGTTTTCTTGACCGTGCCCATTTTCTGATCTTCGAGGAAGTACGTCAGGTCCAGCAAGTCGTTGTAAACGCGCGTGCCGTAGTGCATCGGCACGATGTAGCGCGTCGGCTTCAGTTGCTCGACCACCTTCTGCGCGTCGATTCCGTTGATCGTGTACACGCCGCCGACCGGGATCAGCAGCACATCCACCGGCCGCCGCTCGCGCGGCTTGTCGTCGTTTTTGAGAATCTTGCGGATCTGCTCGCCCTTGAGCACATGGCCGAGGTCGCCGAGGTGGACGATGCGCAGGCCGTCCACGTCGATAATGAACACGCCGTTCTTGCCGCGCACCGTGCCGGCCATGTCGTCGTGAAACGTACCGACCGTCTGAATGCGCACGTCCTTGAACTTCTCATCGAGGACGTTCCAATCGACGCGATTGCCCTCGCCTTTTTTCAGGGCGTTGATCTGCTTGGCCTGCTTGATGTTGGTGATGAGATCGGTGCGCGTGTGATCGACGTGGAAGTGCGTCATCAGCACGAGGTCGGCCTTGATCGGCTGCCGGCCGTACTCCTCGATGGCGTGCGGGTCGGTGACGATGCGCGTGCCCTTGGTCGAAATGATCTCGAAGAACGATTGGCCGTGCCAGCGAATGATGACTTTTTTGTCCTCGGCCGTGGCCGCTCCGGCGAGCAGCAGCAGGACCGCCAGGGCGGAGAAGGTGCGTGCCATGTGAGAAACTCCAAAGGAGCCTGAAGAAACCACCGAGATGATGATAGCGGCTGCGCGGCCGGCAGGGCAAGCAAATCGACTTCACCGCCCGCCGCGCCTCCTCTACACTGACAGAGAGGAGACGACCATCCATGATTTCCCCCACCCCACGCGGACGCCATCCGCTGTTTCTTGCCTTCCTTCTTTTCGCCGCCCCGCTGACTCGCTCCGCCCTCGCCGCCGAGGTGGACTTCAGCCGCGACATTTTGCCGATCCTGTCGGACAAATGTTTCCACTGCCACGGACCCGACGCCCAGGCGCGCAAGGCGAAACTGCGCTTCGACACGAAAGAAGGTGCCTTCCGCCTCCGCAAGGGCAAATCGGTCATCGTGCCGGGAGATAGCGCATCCAGCGCACTGGTGCGCCGCATCACGGCGGATGAAGACGAGCGCATGCCGCCGCCGGAGTCGAACCGAACATTGACGCAAAAGCAGATCGACTTGCTCCGCCAATGGGTGGACGAGGGCGCGAAGTGGGGCAAGCACTGGGCCTTCGAGCCACCGCGTCGCCCGCCGGTGCCGGGCACTCGTCTGCGGGGCTGGGCGAACAGCGATCTCGATTCATTCGTCCTCGCTCGGCTGGAGAAAGAAGGACTGCGGCCGTCGCCGGAGGCGCCGCGCACGGCCTGGCTGCGCCGCGTGACGCTGGATCTGACCGGCCTGCCGCCGACGCTCGCCGAGATCGACGCCTTCCTGGCGGACCAGTCGCCGAATGCCTGCGAGAAGGTGGTCGATCGTCTGCTGTCCAGTCCGCGCTACGGCGAGCGCATGGCGAGTTCCTGGCTCGACCTGGCCCGCTACGCCGACACACATGGCTATCAGATGGATCGCTACCGCGCCATGTGGCCGTGGCGCGATTGGGTCGTTCGCGCCTTCAACCGCAATCTGCCCTACGATCAATTCGTCACCTGGCAGCTCGCCGGCGATTTGCTGCCGGGCGCGACGAAAGAGCAACGCCTGGCGACGGCGTTCAATCGTCTGCACTTGCAGAACGAGGAGGGCGGCATCGTCGAGGAGGAGTTCCGCGTCGCCTACGTCGTCGATCGCGTCAATACGTTTGGGACCGCGTTCCTCGGTCTGACGTTCGACTGCACGCGCTGCCACGATCACAAGTACGACCCGCTGACGCAGAAGGATTACTACTCGCTGTTCGCCTTCTTCCAGAACATCGACGAATCGGGGCAAACGTCGTACTTCACCGCCTCGATGCCGGTGCCGACGCTGCTGTTGTCCGACGACGCCACTGATGCCAAACTCGCCGCTCTCCGCGATCAAATCAAGGCGAAGGAAAAGCAACTCGACTCGGAGCGCGTCAAGGCGCAGCCGGCCTTCGCCGACTGGTTGCGCAAACGCCCAAAGGATCTGACGATGCCGGGGCTGGTCGGCTCGTTCTCGTTCGACGAAATGAAGTCGAACCGAATTGCCAATAGCGCCGATGCGAAGAAGCCGGCCCACGCCGTCGAGGGTCCGAAGCTGGTGCCGGGCAAGGCCGGCAACGCCGTCGAGCTGAACGGCGAAAACGGATTCGACCTCCCCGGACTGGGCCATTTCTCGCGCGTCGATCCGTTCTCGCTGAGTCTGTGGCTGCGCACGCCGTCGCACGCGCCGCGCTTCGTCGTCGCCCATCACAGCAAGGCGCCCATCGATGCCGGCAGCCGCGGTTACGAACTGCTGCTGGAAAACGGCCGCGTCGCCGTTGCCCTGCATCATATGTGGCCGCGAAATTCGCTCAAGGTCGTCACGAAGACCGCGATCCCCATTGGCGCATGGACGCATGTGACCGCCACCTACGACGGCTCCAGCCGCGCCGCCGGTGTGCGCATTTATCTCGACGGCGCTCCCGCCGAACTCGAAGTCGTCCGCGACGGTCTGTTCAAGGACATTACCTACGAGGGCGGCGAGCCGAACCTGGCGCTCGGTTTTCGCTTCCGCGACAACGGCTTCAAGGGCGGCCAGGTCGATGAGTTCCGCGTCTTCAACCGGGCGCTGACGGCGCTGGAGGCGGCTTACCTTGCTGCCAGCCCGCAGCGCCAGCAAGGGATAGTGAGAGACGCCGCGACGCGCGAACAATTGCTCGATTACTTCCTGGCCACGGCACACAAACCGGCCCTCCAACTCCGCGAGGAATTGCACGCACTGCGAAAACAGGAGAATGCGACGGTCCAGCCGGTCCCGGAAGTGATGGTCATGGAAGAGATGGCGAAGCCGAAACCGGCGTACATCCTCAAGCGCGGCGGCTACGACGCTCCCGGCGAGCGTGTGTCGATGAACACGCCGGCCGCGCTGCCGCCGTTCCCCGCCGATCAGCCGCGCAACCGTCTCGGCCTCGCTCGCTGGCTGGTGTCGCCCGATCATCCGCTGACTTCGCGCGTCGCGGTCAATCGCCTCTGGCAAATGATGTTCGGCAAGGGCCTCGTCGAAACCAGCGACAACCTCGGCAGCCAGGGCACGCCGCCGACGCACCCGGACCTGCTCGACTGGTTGGCCCGCGATTTCGTCGATCATGGCTGGGACGTGAAGCGTCTGCTGAAGACGATCGCCCTGTCGGCGACGTACCGGCAATCGTCGCACGCCGGACCCGAATTGCTGGTCCGCGATCCCGGCAATCAACTGCTGGCCCGCGCCCCGGTGCGCCGCCTGTCCGCCGAGATGGTCCGCGATCAGGCATTGGCCGTCAGCGGTCTGCTTGTCGAAAAGCTCGGCGGTCCCAGCGTCAAACCGTATCAGCCCGACGGCCTGTGGGAAGTGGCGATGGGTTCGCCGCGCTACGACCGCAGCCGTGGACCCGACCTGTATCGCCGCAGTTTGTACACTTTTTGGAAGCGCACGGTGCCGCACCCGGCGATGATTACCTTCGACGCCGCCGAGCGCAACGTCTGCATCGTCCACCGCCAAAGCACCAGCACGCCGCTGCAAGCGCTGGCGCTGCTCAACGATCCGCAGATCGTCGAGGCGGCGCGCTTTCTCGGCCAGCGGATGCTCAAGGAAGGCGGCGCGACGCCGAAGGAGCGCATCGCCTGGGTATTCCGCGTGGCGACCGGCCGGGCGGCGGCGGATCGCGAAGTGAACATTCTCGTGCGCCTGTTCGAGGAGCAGAAGGAGTTGTTCAAGAACGACCCGAAAGCGGCGGCGAAGTTGCTCGCGGTCGGTGACGCGCGGAATGATCCGAAATTCGATTCCGTGGAGGCGGCGGCCAGTACCGTGCTCGCGCTGGCGGTACTCAATCACGATGAGGCCGTGATGCGCCGCTGAATCCTGATGTGAGGCGGATAGCAACCATGTTCTGGTTCCCAAACTCTGTTTGGGAACCCTCTTCGCGAAACTCTGTTTCGCGTCCCGTCAAGGGCTGGAGGCGCGAAACGGAGTTTCGCGGACGGCGTTCCCAAACAGAGTTTGGGAACGAGGAGTAGAGGAGCATGCTGTAGGATCACCTTGCAGAGCTTGGGAACCAGAGAGGAGGTCAGTTATGGGAGCCTGGGGCTACGAGCCGATGGATGACGATTGCGCATTTGAATGGCTTGCCAACGAGATAGAAGCTCCCTTACTCGGCACGATCAAGCGAACCCTCCAAGCCTATCTTGACCAGCCCGAGAAGGATGACGTGAATACCATTGAGGCTGAGGCCGCGGCAGCATTACTGATTGATTTGGCCGGCGGTTATGCCAAGATGAGATATATCGACCTTGATTGCGGCTGGTTGGTAAAAGAGGAGCACTGGCTGGCAAGAGAAGGCGACTTGTTAGCATTAGCGACCACGGTCATCAATAGGATCATGCAAGATGAGCCGTGGATAAATAATTACAATGAGCCTCAAGAAAAGATATCGGTGCTGAAGCGGTTGTTGGCCGACCTTCAACATTCGCAAGAGAGAAACAGGAAAAGTTAGGAGACCGACTTACACCAGCGGACAACCATGACGCACTTTCTCGACAACATGGCCGCCCTCGATCGCCGCGCCTTCCTTACCCGTTGCGGTATGGGACTCGGTGCCGCTGCCCTGTGGAACTTGCTCGCGCGCGATGCGTCCGCCACTCCGCTGGCCGGCGTCCTGAAAGCGCCCCATCATGCGCCGAAAGCCAAGCGCATCATCTACCTGTTCATGAGCGGCGGACCCTCGCAGCACGACCTGTTCGATTACAAACCGCTGCTCAACAAAATGAACGGCCAGGATCTGCCGGCCAGCGTCCGCATGGGCCAGCGGCTGACCGGCATGTCGGCCCATCAGGCCACGCTGCCGATGGCCGGCTCCATCTTCAAGTTCGATCGCCACGGCAAGAGCGGAGCGTGGGTCAGCGATCTGATGCCGTGGACGGCGAAGGTCGCCGATGAGCTGTGCTTCGTCAAATCCATGTACACCGAGGCGATCAACCACGATCCGGCCATCACCTTCTTCCAGACCGGCTCGCAGTTGGCGGGACGGCCGAGCATGGGAGCGTGGCTCAGCTATGGACTAGGCAGCGCCAACGAGAACCTGCCGGCCTTCGTCGTGCTGATCTCCAAGGACCGCATCGATCAACCGTTGTACGCGCGTTTATGGGGCAATGGCTTCCTGGCCAGCACGCATCAGGGCGTGCAGTTTCGCAGCGGCAAGGAGCCGGTGCTGTATCTCGACAACCCCGACGGCGTCAGCCGGCAAGCGCGCCGCAAGATGCTCGACCGCCTCGCCGAGTTGCACGCCGTGCAGCAGGAACAGACCGGCGACCCGGAGATTCACACGCGCATCGCCCAGTACGAGATGGCCTACCGTATGCAAACGAGCGTGCCGGAGGTCATGGATTTGTCGAAGGAACCGCCCCGCACGTTCGAGCTGTACGGGCCGGAGGCGAAGCAGCCGGGCACGTTCGCGGCGAATTGTTTGCTGGCACGGCGGCTCGCCGAGCGCAACGTGCGCTTCATCCAACTCTATCATCCCGGCTGGGACCATCACGGCGGTCTGCCCGCCGGTATCCGCCGCCAGTGCAAGGACGTGGACCGCGCTTGCTACGCTCTGTTGACGGACCTGAAACAGCGCGGCCTGCTCGACGATACGCTCGTCGTCTGGGGCGGCGAGTTCGGCCGGACGAATTATTCGCAGGGCAAGCTGACCGCCACCGATTACGGCCGCGATCATCATCCACGCTGCTTCACCATGTGGATGGCCGGCGGCGGCGTCAAGCCCGGACTCTCCTACGGCGCGACCGACGAGTTCGGCTACAACGTCGTCGAAGATCCGGTCCACGTCCACGACATGCAGGCGACCTTGCTGCATCTGCTCGGCATCGATCACGAGCGCCTGACGTACCGCTTCCAGGGCCGCTATTATCGTCTGACGGACGTTCACGGCACGGTGGTCAAGGATCTGCTTGCTTGAACGCTTGACGGACCCCTTCGCGCCATGCGACGATTCAGCAAGGGACGGAGCATCGACGCGGGGAGAGAACCATCATGCACTCCGGCCATTCGACCATTCGCGCCGCACTCGATCGCCGCGTGTTTCTCGTCGCCGGCGGACTCGGCTTCGCCGGCCTACACGCACCCTCCCTGGCGCGCGCGGCCGCGTCCCAACCGGCGGCGCGGCGGCAGCCGGCTCAGTCCACCATCCTCATCTGGCTGTCGGGCGGGGCGTCGCACCTCGACATGTGGGATCTCAAACCCGACGCGCCCGTCGAGTATCGCGGCGAATTCAAGCCGATCGCCACCTCCGCGAGCGGGGTGCGCCTGTGCGAACATTTGCCGAAACTCGCTCGGCAGGCGCATCACCTGGCACTGATAAACTCGCTGGGACACTACGGCCGCGGCACCGGCGACCATCACGCCGGCTATTACTACAACCTGACTGGCCACGCTCCCGACCCGACCTTTCGCCAGCTCCTCAACAACCGCAAACCGCTGCCGACCGATTGGCCGTTCGTCGGCTCGGTGGTGACGAGCAAGCGCAAACCGCATCCGTATCTGCCGTCGCTGATCTCGCTGCCGCAGAAGCCGGGGTTTCCCGAATACACGCGGCCCGGCCAGTTCGCCGCCCGCCTCGGCCTGGAGTACGATCCTTCCTACGTCCACGGCAAACTGGACAAGCCGCTGGAGTTCGTCACGCCGGCGCTGACGCTGCAAGGCGACGTGGACGCCGCACGCCTGCAATCACGCCGGCATCTGCTGTCCACGCTCGACGCCGCAGCGTCCGCGGCGGAGCGTCACGGTTCGCTGCGAACCTTCAGCCGCCAGCAAGAAAAAGCCTTCTCCTTGCTGGCCTCGACGCAAACCAAAGGCGCCTTCGATGTCAGTCGGGAACCACCGGCCGTGCGCGATCGCTACGGCCAAACCGTCAACGGCATGAGCATGTTGATGGCTCGCCGTCTGGTCGAAGCGGGAGTGCCGTTCGTGTCGGTGTTCTGGATGGAAGATCCGAAGCTGGCCGGGCCGTGCAAGAGCGGCGGCGGCTGGGACACGCACGGCAGCAATTTCAACTGTTTGCGCCGCCACCTGCTGCCGGAGTTCGATCGGTGCTTCTCGGCGCTCTTGGCCGATCTGCACGAGCGCGGCCTGCTGGCGCGGACGCTGGTGCAGGTCAACAGCGAGATGGGCCGGCAGCCGAAGGTCGGCGATCCGCGCTCCGGCGGTCCCGGCGGCGCCGGCCGCGATCACTGGACGCACTGCATGACCGTAGTGCTGGCCGGCGGCGGTGTGCGCGGCGGTCAGGTCTACGGCGCTTCCGACAAGGTGGCCGCGTATCCGGCCGATCGTCCGGTGGCGCCGGAGGACATCGCCAAGACGGTGTATCACGTCATGGGCGTGGACGATCTGGAAGCCATCGATCGCGAAGGCCGGCCGTTCAACTTGATGCCGGAGGGACGAGCGTTGACGGAGTTGCTGTGATTCACGAGGCGGCACCGCGACGAAACAGCAGGAAATCGACGCATCCCGCCACCAGATGCTGCACGAGATTGTAGAAGATGATCGGCAGCATCACGCGCGGATGATCGGCCAGCGCCATCGTCGCCAGGACAAGCCCGGTGCCGTTGTTGTTCATCCCCAGGCCGAACATCAGGCTCGTCCGTTGGGCGAAGTCCGCCCGGAACACTCGCGATAGCGCCCAGCCGGCGCCGAACGCGAGCATGCACAAGCCGCAGACGATCGCCAGAATCACGGCCACGAAATCGGGGTCCGGGTTGGCGATCGACTCCGGCAGCGATACCGAGGCGTTGGAGTAATTGAGCACCAGCAAGTTCAGCGCGTTGAGCAGCTTCAGCGCCGGTTTGACGCGGTTGATGCGCTCCGCGCCGGCGGCGCCGCGGACCAGAATTCCCAACAGCGACGGCAAAATCACGCACACGGCGAGGAAGCCGCCCGTCGCCCCGGACGCGGCCAATTCGTGCAGATCCTCCGAGTAATCTCCCTTCGTCATCAGGCCGACCGAGTGCAGCGCGAACGGCGTCGTCAGCGGACTGAGCAGCGTCGAGAACAGCACCAGGCCCAGGCTCAGCGTCAGATCGCCGTTGGCGTTCTGCGACCACGCCGTCGAGGAGCCGGCGATCGGCATCGACGCCACCAGCGCCAGGCCGACGAGGATGTTTTGCACCTCGTCGGGGTTGTGCCACAGGCGCATGGTCTGCGAGACGGCGAAGATGTAGGCGATGGGGATGAGCAGGTTGGCCGCCAGACCGGCGACGAGGATCCAGGGCCGGCGCAGCAAATGGCGCAGCTGTGTCGTCTGCACGCCGAGTCCGGCGTTGAGCAGCAGCAGCGCCAACAGCAGCATCGGAAGCGACACGCGGATCGAGTCGCCGAAGAGAACAAGTTGGCCCAGCGATACGTTTTTGATCTTTAGGCCGGCTTGCGGCGCGACGGCGGCCACGACATAGGAGCCGAGCAGAAACCAGATGAAGTAGCGGTGCAGGAAGTGCGAAAAGCGAGCCAGGGGATGTCCGTGGTTGTCCATGTCTCACCTCGTGCGAGATTCCGCCCTGCTCCATCCTATGCAGGCCCCCGGATAAAATTTTCTTTAGCGGCGATCCACGGAGGCCGCGAAACGAAAAACTTGCGAACGCCGGGCCGTCAAGATATGATCCTTTCATCCTCGCCCCCCGCCTGCCGCGAGTGGTTTCTCCCGCCTCAATGTCCCGCCGTTGCGTTTCACGCGGAGAATGTTCACATGCTCGATTGTTCAAGTAATCATCCATCACCATCCTTTTTCTCCCTCCTGATCCTGTCTGTTCTGCTCGCCCCGGCGAGCACCTATGCCGCGGACAAGCCGGCAAAGTCCGACGGCCATCCGATCGTGGCTGGCTTCGAGCGCTTCCACGCCGATGGGGCCGACGCCATCAAGGGCGGCCGGCTGCTGCTGGGCGAGCTGAATTGCCTCAGTTGCCACAAACCGGACGCCGGCCAGGATGCTCAACTGCGACGCAAACAAGCGCCGGTCCTCGACAACGTGGCGGGCCGCGTGCGGCGCAGCTATTTCCGCAAGTTCCTCCGCGATCCGCAGTCGGTCAAACCGGGCAGCACCATGCCCAACGTCCTGGCCGGACTCGCCGAGGCGGAGCGCGGGCCGGCCGTCGAGGCGCTCGTCCATTTCCTCGCTTCCACCGGCGCAGTGAAGCAGCAGCGTCCCGATACCAAGTCGATCGCGGCGGGCAAGCAGCTCTATCATCAGGTCGGTTGCGTCGCCTGTCACGGCAGCCGCGACAACGACGGCAACGCCGACAAGCTGTCGGCCATTTCTATCCCACTGGGCGATCTGCGCGCCAAGTACTCTCTCGCCGGCCTGGCGGCCTTTCTGGAGAACCCGCACACGGTTCGGCCGTCGGGACGTATGCCCGGCCTGCTGCAAAATCAGGAGGCGAAGCAGGTGGCCTACTATCTGCTGCAAGGCGCGGCGTTCGTGCAGGCGGCGGCGAACCTGACGTACTCGTACTACGAAGGGACGTGGGACAAGCTGCCGAACTTCGCCGCCCTCAAGCCGATGGCGACGGGGCAGTCGAGCGGCTTCGATGTGGGCGTGGCGCGACGGGCGGGCAATTTCGCTCTGCGGTTCGAGGGCTATCTGCGCCTCGACCGCGAGGGCGATTATCGGTTCCACCTGACCAGCGACGACGGCAGCAAACTGTTTCTCGACGACAAGCAGGTCGCGGCCAACGACGGCGTTCATCCGTCCAGCACCACCTCCGGCGCGGTCAAGTTGACGAAGGGCACGCACAAACTGACGGCCGGCGTTTTCAACGCCGGCGGCGGCGTCGAGCTGCACGTGGACATCGAAGGTCCGGGCCTGGGCCGGCAGGACCTGGCCCCGCTCGTGACGCTAAAACCCGAAGGCAATCTGAAACCCACCGTCAAGCCGGCCGATCCGAAGGAAGACGACGACTTCCCGGTTCAGCCGGAACTGGCGGCCAAGGGCCGCGAGCTGTTCGCGTCCCTGGGCTGCGCCAACTGTCATCAGATGAACATCGACAAGAAGCAACTGCTGTCGATCCTCAATCCGACTCCGTTGAACAAGCTCCGGTCTGAGAACGGCTGCCTCGCGGCGCAGCCGGGCAAGGGCGTGCCGCATTACGCCCTCGATCCGGCCCAGCGCAGCGCCCTCGCTTCGGCGATCAAATCGCCGGCGCCGGCGGCCAAGCCCGGTCACGCCGAGGTCGTCGCAGCGACGATGACAACCTTCAACTGCTACGCCTGCCACGAGCGCGACAAGGTCGGCGGCATCGAGCAGACGTTCAACTCGTTCTTCGCCACCACGCAGCCGGAGATGGGTGAGGAGGGCCGCGTTCCGCCGGCGCTGACCGGCGTCGGCGCCAAACTGCGGCCGGAATACGTCAAGCAAATCTTCAACCAGGGATCGCGCGATCGGCCGTACATGCTGACGCACATGCCGCGCTTCGGCGAAGGCAATCTGCCCGGACTGGTCGAGGCGTTCGACGCGTTGGACAAGGACGCGGTGGCGACGGTCGCCAAGGTGACGTTCAGCGAACCCATGAACCGCGTCAAGTCGGTGGCGCGTCAAATGTCGGGCGGCGGATCGCTCGGCTGCGTCAAGTGCCACACCTTCGCCGGCCACAAGGCCGAGGGCGTGCAGGGCATCGACATGCTGCTGATGCCCAAGCGCCTCAAGCACGACTGGTTCTATCGCTATCTGCTCGATCCGCAAAAACTGCGTCCCGGCACACGCATGCCCACCGCCTGGACCAACGGCGTGACCGTCCTGCCCGACCTGCTCGGCGGCTCGACGCCCAAGCAAATCGAGTCCATCTGGGTCTATCTGCAAGACGGCGGCAAGGCCGCGCTGCCGATGGGACTCAAAAAGCACTTCATCCCGCTGGAACCGGAGAAAGAAGCGATCGTTTATCGCAATTTCCTGGAGGGCTCCGGTTCGCGCGCCATCGGCGTCGGCTATCCGGAGAAGGCGCACCTGGCCTTCGACGCCAACGACCTGCGCCTGGCCCTGCTGTGGCAGGGCGCGTTCCTCGACGCCGCCCGGCACTGGACCGACCGCGGCGCCGGCTACGAGCCGCCCCTGGGCGACAACGTCTTGCATCTGCCCGCCGGCGTCGCCTTCGCTGTCTTGTCCAAGGACGACGAAGCCTGGCCGACCAAATCGGCGCGCGACCTCGGCTTCAAATTCCGCGGCTACCGCACCACGGCGGACGAACGGCCGACGTTCCTCTACTCCTGCCACGGCGTTAACATCGAGGACTTCCCCAATGCCGTGGCGAGTGAGCCGAGCCCGTCGATGCGCCGCACGCTGACGCTGACGGCCGAGAAACCCGTGGACGGTCTGTGGTTCCGCGCCACCTTCGCCGACAAGATCGAACCGGCCGACAAGAAGGGAACATATCGCATCAACGGCGAGTGGACGCTGAAACTCGACACCGAGGCGAAGGTGCGCAAGAGCGGTGGCAAGATGGAACTGTTGGTGCCGGTGCGCTTCCAAGACGGCAAGGCGCGCATCGTCGAGGAATTCGCATGGTGAGGAGTCGCGTGCCTCAGAATGCCGCGGGAGACAAGATGACAAGGGAACGACTGCTCTGGCGCCCGAACGAAATCTCACCGGATGAGTGGGAGGCGATGAGTCGTGCGGACCAAATAAAGTGGTGGAAGGACCACCAAGACAAGACGCCTAATACGAAACCACACATGGTAGAGGCGGTCGAGCTTTACAACAAGGGTTTCATCACCCAAATGGAGTTCTCCTCTTTCGTAGCGAAGTCCACCGCCCCGGAGGAGCTTGAAGAATTCATCCAAGCATGCCCGCCCGGCTTGCTGGCGGTTTTGAAAGAATCGTTGGCCAGCTACGGCGACGACGAAACAACATGGCCCAGAACCTTCTCTATCGCCAGCTACGCGCCGTGGATTACGACTGAAGAAATAAACGAGTCACGACGGCAGGAACAGGAGCAAATCTGGCGCGGCGTCCGCATTCTCAAGGAGTATTTCCGCAGACGGTCTAAAGATCAGAAACTCTAGCGTTCCGCATGCCAAGTCGCAAGCGGACATCAGAGTATTTTCATGAGAGAGATTATGAACCGACCATACCTCATTTGTTGCTGTCTCCTCCTCGCCGCCCCCCTGCGTGCCGCGGACAAACCGCCGACCGAGGACGACTACTACAAAATCCTCCGCTACGACGTGCCCAAGGGCGAAGTGCTGGAGGCCGGCGCTCTGGAGTTCATGCCCGACGGTCGGCTGGCCATCGGCACGCGCCGCGGCGAAATCTGGATGGTGCAGAGCGCCCTCGCCGACGATCCCAAAAAAGCCAAGTTCACGCGCTACGCGCACGGTCTGCACGAAGTCCTCGGCCTGGCCGCCAAGGGCGATTGGCTGTACGTCACGCAGCGCTGCGATGTGTCGCGCATCAAGGACGCCAACAAGGACGGCAAGGCCGACGTCTTCGAGGTCGTCAACGACGAGTGGGGCATCAGCGGCGATTATCACGAGTACGCCTTCGGCTCGCGCTTCGACAAGGAAGGCAACATCTGGGTGGTGTTGTGCCTGACGGGTTCGTTCACCAGCGACAGCAAGTTCCGCGGCTGGTGCCTGCGCATCACGCCGGACGGCAAAATGATCCCGACGTGCAGCGGCATCCGTTCACCCGGCGGCATCGGCGCCAACGCCGATGGCGACATGTTCTATACCGACAATCAAGGTCCGTGGAACGGCACCTGCGGCCTGAAGCATCTCGTGCCCGGCGGCTTCATGGGCCACCCCGACAGCTTCAAATGGTATCCGCTGGCCAAGAACCTCGGCCCGGCCCCGGAGAAGCCCAAGAGCAACAGCCGTTTCATGACCGAGGCCAAGCGCATCCCGCAGTACGTGCCGCCGGCAATCCTCTTCCCCTACGGCAAGATGGGCCAGTCCGCCAGCGGCGTCGAGTGCGACCTCTCCGGCGGCAAGTTCGGCCCCTTCCCCAAACAGATGTTCGTCGCCGATCAGACGCACAGCACGGTGATGCGCGTTTATCTGGAAAAGGTCAACGGTCACTATCAGGGTGCGTGCTTCCCATTTCGCCAGGGATTCGGTTCGGGCAACGTGCCGATCCGCTTCGCCCCGGACGCTTCGCTGATCGTCGGCGGCACCAACCGCGGTTGGGGTTCGCGCGGCCCCAAACCGTTCGCCGTCGAACGTCTGGTGTGGACGGGCAAGACGCCGTTCGAGATCCACGAAATGCACGCCAGGCCGGACGGCTTCGAGCTGACGTTCACGCAGCCGATCGATGCCAAGACGGCCGGCGATCCGAAGTCGTATCAGATGAAGACGTATACGTACATTTATCGCTCCGACTACGGCAGCCCGGAGGTCGATCCCACGTCGCCGACGATTGACCGCGTCGAGGTCGGCACCGATGGCAAGAGTGTGCGGCTGTACGTCAGCAAGCTGCAAGAGGGCAACATCCACGACCTGACGGCGGCGGGCGTGCGTTCGGCGGAAGGATTGCCGCTGTTGCACAAGGAGGCGTATTACACGCTCAACTACATCCCGGCGAAGTAAGAGGCTCCGTCTGCTCGGCGAACCGGCTGCGTCAGCTGCCGGGTCACGGCGTCTACCCGGCAGCTTACGCAGCCGGTTCGCCGGATGCTGCCGGCTCGCCCCACGCATGGGGTTCCTTCGCTGCTGACATTCGCTCCAGCTCTTTCGTTCGGTTATACTGGGGAAGTGGGTGAAGAGGGTCGGTCCCACTCCCCCAATAACCGAAACCAACCACAACCCCTTCCTTCAACACCGCATGAATCTCGACCCTCTCGACTCGCTCGCCCAGCT
>DATBGU010000161.1:0-3789 GCA_036557825.1 Gemmataceae bacterium | reverse complement strand
TTGCGAATTGCCGCGCGCGGCATTGCGGCGGCGCTGCGGTTCCGGCTCGCGCCGTGCCGCCGCGAGTTGCTCCACGAGGTCGGCGAACTCCTGCGTCCATTCCAGTGACACCCACTCGTCACCCGGCGTGCGCCGCACCGTGCTGCCCAGCGGGATGTGTCCGGCGCTCATCTCGTGACGAAGAATGGTGGTGCTGGCGGCGCGAAGGATACGGCCGTCGGGGAAGCGAACGTACCAGAAATCGGCCTGGCTCATGACAGAACCCGCATTCCCTACTCCCGGCAGTCAGCCTCCGATGCCAGGACCGGCGGCGGGAGGACGCGGAGACGAAAGGGCGTCGGCGCACGTTTCTTTTACCTTACGGCGTAAACCGCCTTCGCGCCAAGCGGCAAACGAGTGGATCATGCGGATTCCGTGGTTCCGGGTGGTCATCCCTCACGAGGAGCGGAAATCCGGCCCCAGGGCATCGCGTATCCGTGGATCGTTGGCGAGATCGGCGAATTCGCGCAGCCAGTGCCGCGCCTCTTCCTCGGAAACGCCCACCGGCTTCGCGGGCGCGTCCGTCGCGTCCGGCTTGCGGCGCCGCAGGCGCTCCATCCGATCGAGATATTCCAGGCAGCCCAGCGCCGGACATCGTCGGCGTCGAGCTGCGCGCTGGATGCGGCGATCGTCGGAAACAACCGCCAACTTGCGGGGCGCGGCGTCGCGTTGGATCAGCGACTCGATGACATCGTCGGCCTCGCCGTTCAGGGCGTAGACGATGTGAAGCCCCTGGTATTGCTCCTCCGGCACGGCGTCCGGTGGGGCGTTCGCGGCGTCGAAGACCACGGTCACGGCGGCGGCGACCGAGCCGTGATCGCCGAGCAGGCGGCCGAGCAGGGCGAGACGGGCCTTTTCCAGACCGTGCGGACCGACCTTGCCGGTCAGCAGACCCATCGCGTGCAGCAGGTTGTAGCCGTCAATGAGGTATCGCATCGCACCCGACCGCCGAAACATCGCCCTCCTTCGATTGTCGCAGCGAATGGTCCATCAGAGAAGGCGAAAAAAAGAGAGGCGTCGCCCCTCTGGGCCACGCCTCTGCTCTATGGGAACGGCCGATCGTCGGCCGGCTTAGGAAAGATCCGGCTCTTCGGAGGATTGTTGGTCCTCCGGTTCCTCGGCCGGGATGCGGTAGGTTTCGCCGAGCCAGCGACCCAGGTCGATGGTCTGGCAGCGCGCCGAGCAGAATGGAAACGCAGGCCATTCCGCCAGGGTCTGCCCTTCCATCCTTCGACCGCAGATCGGGCAGGACACCTTAATCATCGGTCGAACCCGCTCAGGACTTGGAGCTTTTCGATTCACTTTTCTTGCCCTTTCCCCCGCCGTCGCTGGAAGCCGCGCCGTTTGTGCCGGTCGCGCCTTTCGCGTCGCCGGACGGCTTGGCCGCCTCTTGGTCCGCCTTGGCCGCGCTCTTGTACGACTCACTGCGGTAATCGGTTTCGTAAAAACCGGAGCCTTTGAAGAGAATGGCCGCCCCCGTGCCGAAGACGCGCCGCAGTTTCGATTTCTTGCACTTGGGGCACTTCTTCAGCGGCGCCTCGCTCATCGACTGGAATTCGTCGAAATTGTGATCACAGGCATCGCAATGGTATTCGTACGTCGGCATCGTATCTCTTCTCCAGAAGGCCGCTCGCGGTGAGGAAGCCGCGAGCGGCGTTAGACAGGTTTGTCCGTCGCCGTGGAAACGGCCACGCGCGCGGGACGAAGCACCCGTTCGTGAATCAGGTAGCCTGGTTGCAGCACCTGCACGACCGTCATCGACGGATGCTCCGCGCTGGGCAGCTGCATCACCGCCTCGTGAAGGTTCGGATCGAACGGCAGGCCCAGCGCCTCCATGCGGGTGACGCCGTGGCGGCGCAGGGCGTCGAGCAGTTGCGTGTGGACCATGCTCACCCCCTGCACGAGCGGTCCTTTTTCGCCGGCCTGCTCGGCGGCGGCGGTGGCGCGTTCGAGATTGTCCAGAGCGGCCAACAGCTCAGAGGCCAGCGGCGCCTGGGCGAAGCGGCGCTCCGTGGCGAGATCGCGCTGGATGCGCTTCTGATAGTTCTCGAAGTCGGCGCGCGTGCGCTGGGCTAACTCCAGGTACTCGTCGCGCTTCTGCTCGGCGGATTGCAGCCGGGAGCGCAGCGTTTCCAGGTCGTCGTGAACCTGGTCCGTCACGTTTTCAGGGATGGATTGTTTACGTTCCATCATGGCTTCTCGTCTCGTGTGCCCGCGGTTGCATCACGTCTTGTCCGCCGGGGCGTCGGGGGAGAAGAAATCGCGGATGCGGTCGAGAAAACTCTTGCGTTCGGGCGGCACCTCGGTCCCGTCGATCTCCTCCAATTCGTGGAAGAGTTCTTCCTGGCGCTTGGTCAACCGTCGCGGCGTGACGATGCGGACGTGAACGACCAAATCGCCGGGCCGGCCGCTACGCAGGTGCGGCATGCCCTTGCCGTGGATGCGGACCTCATCGCCGCTTTGCGTGCCGCGCTTCAGCGTTTGCGTGACGAACTGACCATCCAGCGCCGGCACCTCGATGGGCCGGCCCAGCGCGGCCTGACTGATCGTCACCGGCACCTCGCAGTGCAAATCCTGGCCGTGGCGGACGAACAGCGGATGCTTGCGGACGCGGATGACGCAGTACAGATCGCCCGGCGGCGCGCCGCGTTCCCCGGCCTCGCCCTCCCCGCTGAGGCGGATGCTGACATCGTTATCGACGCCGGGCGGAACATTCACCGTCAGCGTTCGCTCCGCCTCGACGGACCCATGTCCGTGGCAGGTACGGCAGGGGTCGGTGATGACCGCGCCCTGTCCGCCGCAGGCGCCGCACGTCTGCTGAATGCGGAAAAAGCCCTGCCCCTGAATGACGACGCCGTGTCCGCCGCAGCGCCGGCAGGTGGCCGGCCTCGTGCCGGGCTTGGCGCCGCTGCCGGAGCAGTCGGCGCACGTCTCGGCGCGCGGGATCTTGATTTCTTTCTTCACACCGCGTGCCGCTTCGAGCAATTCGATCTCGATGGCCATTTGCAGATCGCGGCCGGGCTGCGGACCCCGGCGACGACGCCCGCCGCCGCCGAACAGATCGCCGAGAATGTCGCCGAAAATGTCCATGACGGCGTCGGCGCTGCCGAAGTTGGGCAGCCCGGCTCCTTCGAGTCCGGCGTGGCCGTAGCGGTCGTAGATCTGGCGTTTGTGCGGATCGCGGAGGATCTCGTAGGCCTCGGCGGCCTCCTTGAATTTGATCTCCGCCTCGTGATCGCCGACGTTGCGATCCGGGTGGTACTGCATGGCCAACTTGCGATAGGCCCTTTTGAGCGTGTCCTCGTCGGCGTCCCGCGAAACTCCCAGGACCTCGTAATAGTCCCGCTTGCTGGCCATAGGCATAATTGGTATTCCGCATCGTATCGCGTGATTTATCGTTTCACGCAAAAAACGATAAATCACGCGATACGATGCGGAATGCTCCTCTGTTGTTATCGAATGGCGCCTTGCACCTTGTTGCCCGGCTCCTCCTCATCGACCTTGGTGACCATCACCTCGGTGGTGAGCATGAGTCCGGCGATGCTGGCGGCATTGACCAGGGCCGAGCGCGTCACACGGGTCGGATCGACAATACCGGCCTTGTACATGTCCACGAACTCGCCCGTATTGGCATTATACCCGAAGTTGGCCGACTTCTGCCGCGCCACTTCGTCGGCGATGACGGCGCCGTCGGTCCCGGAGTTCTCGGCGATGGTACGGATGGGCTTTTCCAGCGCCCGCGCCACGATC
>DATBGU010000160.1:0-5189 GCA_036557825.1 Gemmataceae bacterium | reverse complement strand
TCGGTCAGGTTGGAACAAGTCTACCTGGAACCGGAAGCTTCCTTCGCCGAGGTGCAGACGCTCGCTCGGGACCAGGGGGAATCGTTCCCCATCTCCCCGCGGACGCTGCACCGCCGTCTCAACGACAAGCGCCTGCTGGCCAGCACAGATCCCAAGCGCGAAGTGCTGACGGTTCGCCGTGTGCTGGAGGGCCAGCGGCGTGGTGTTCTCCACCTGCATACCCACCTGTTGCGCAGCCGACCCGACCAACCCGACCATCTGAACGAAAACCCTGAGAAAACCAGCAATTCGGATGGGCAGGTCGGCGGTCCCGACCCGACCACGGACCCGACCACGGGAACTGACAAACCCGACCACGCCCACAACCCGACCACAGACCCGACCACGATAAACCCTTGCCAGCTCGAGGGAAGCGGCGACGTGGTCGGGTTGGTCGGGTTTGAAATGGACCCCCAGGGAACGCCAGGGATCAATCCATCAACCGGCGAGCGGGAGGTGTTCGAGTTATGACTGCTCATCAGCTTCTCGAAACACTTCATGTTCGTGGCGTCCAGCTATCCCGTGTTGGCGGTCGGCTGATGATCGATGCACCGGCGGGGAGCCTGACAGCCACCGACCGCCAGTCGCTGGAAGCCCACAAGGTGGAACTGATGGGCGTCATGGGCTTCGCACCCGACCTCGCGGAATTGGTGCTCTGGTTCCGTTACGCCCGTGCCCTCGGCCGTCTCCCCGACGAACCGTTCGCCCTGGCACCCTGGCAGCAGGTTGTGGACCCTGCCACGTTCTATGCCGCGCTGGAGCTCGACATCGCCATTGGGCCGGAAGGCGCGCGAGCCCGGTTTGGGGGTCTGATGGGCAGCTTGCGACGACTGCGCGCCTTCGTGGAGGCTCGCGGACACGAGGAGTGTCCGCTGCCGGGTTCGACGAGGCCGCAGGGATTCTAAACGAGGTCCTCATGATACAGCAACCCGATGACGGTGGCATGCCCACCGACGACGAACGCCTCCGCGAGATCGCGGGCCTCCTCGCCGCCAGCCTTCTGCGGTTGCGGTGCCGGGCGGCCCTGCCCCCACAGCCGGGCACCTCCCCTGGTGCAGAAAATCTACCAAATTCCTCTCTGAATTGCCTTGAGTTACCGGGTGAAACGAGGCTCAGTGTCCATGCGGGTTGACTATGTCCGAGAGCCTCAAGATGGAGAGAAACATGACTTTGAACGTCGGGAAAGAGATCGCAGCGCTCCAGCGGCTGACCGTCAAGGAGCTGCGGTCCCGGTACGCCGAGGCGTTCGGCGAAGATACCAACACCAACAACCGGGCCTGGCTCGTCAAGCGCATCGCCTGGCGGTTGCAAGCGCTGGCCGAGGGCGGCCTGACCGAACGTGCCCGCCGACGTGCCGAAGAACTGGCCTGCGACGCGGACCTGCGCCTGTCGCCGCCGAAGGTGAAGGCCCTATCGACGGAGTCCGTGGGGAGGACCGTGACCGGAGTCCTGTCCGACAAGGCCGACGAGCGCCTGCCGCTGCCCGGCACGATCATCACCCGCGACTACAAGGGCCAGACGCTCCAGGTGAGGGTTCTCGCCAAAGGATTCGAGTACGCGGGCGAGGTCTACAAGTCGCTCAGCGCGGTCGCGAAAGTGGTGACGGGCACTCATTGCAACGGCTATGAGTTCTTCCGGCTCGCGAAGGAGGCGATCTGATGAATAAGTCCAAAAAAACTCCCGCGGCGCGACCGACTGTCCGCTGTGCGATCTACACCAGAAAGAGCACGGAAGAAGGACTCGAGCAAGAGTTCAACACGCTCGACGCGCAGCGCGAGTGCAGCGAGTCCTTCATCAAGAGCCAGGCAGCCGAGGGCTGGCAGTGCCTGCCCGAACGCTACGACGACGGCGGCTTCTCCGGAGGCAACATGGACCGGCCGGCGCTCCAGCACCTGCTGGCTGACATCGAGGCGGGTAAGGTGGACGCCGTCTGCGTCTACAAGGTCGATCGCCTCAGCCGGTCGCTGCTCGACTTTGCTCGCATGATGGATGTCTTCGACAAACATCACGTCGCCTTTGTCAGCGTCACCCAGCAGATAAACAGCGCCACGTCGATGGGGCGGCTGATGCTCAACGTGCTGCTCTCCTTCGCGCAGTTCGAACGCGAGATCATCGGCGAGCGCACCCGCGACAAGATCGCCGCTGCCCGCCGCAAGGGTAAGTGGGCCGGCGGCCATCCGATCCTCGGCTATGACATCGACCGCCGCGGCATCAAACTGATCATCAACGAAGACGAGGCGGCGCAGGTGCGGGCCATTTTCGAATTGTACCTGGAGCACGAGGGTCTGCTTGCCGTGATCGCGGAGCTGAACCGCCGCGGCTGGGTGAACAAGCGCTGGGTGACGCGCAAGGGGCAAGTACGTGGCGGCAAACCCTTCACCAAAACCAGTCTCCACAAGCTGCTGACCAACGTCACCTACGTGGGCAAAGTCCGCCACAAGCACGAACACCATGACGGCGAACACGAGGCCCTCATCTCTGCCGAGGTTTGGCAACGTGCGCAGGTCTTGCTCCGCCGCAACGGCCGCAACGGCGGGGCGCTGGTCCGCAACCAGTTCGGGGCGCTGCTCAAGGGAATCCTCCGCTGCGTCCCTTGCGATTGCGCGATGACACCGGCGCATACGACCCGCAACGGCACGAAGCGCTACCGCTATTACGTCTGCACCGCGGCCCAGAAACGCGGCTGGCACACCTGTCCGTCTAAGTCAATTTCCGCGGGCGAGATCGAGCAGTTCGTGGTGCGGCAGCTTCGCGTCATCGGCCACGACCCCGCGTTGCGGAACGAGACGTTTGCCGCGGCCTGCGCCCAGGGGCACGCCCGCATCGAGGAATTGTCGTCCGAACGCCACGGTCTGGAACGCAGCGTGGAGCGGTGGCATGCCGAGATTCACACGCTGGTGGCAGCAGGCGCCAACAATGGCAGCACACCGGACATCACTCGGTTGGCCGACTTGCAAGAGCGTATCCGCCTTGCCGAGCAGCGCACCACGGAGATCAATGAGGAGATCCATGCCCTCGACGGGGCGAGGGTGAGCGAAGACGAGGTCGCTTCAGCTCTATCGGCCTTCGACCCGGTGTGGGAGACCCTGACCCCACGCGAGCAGGCCCGCATCGTGCAGCTACTTGTCCAGCGTGTGGACTATGACGGAGCCGAGGGCCAGGTATCCATCACCTTTCAACCTTCCGGCATCAAAACGCTGGCCGACGAATTGGCCCAATTGCATCAGGGAGAAATTACATGAGCAACTCGATCACGATCGCGTGCAGGGTTCACTTCCGCGGTCGCGGCCGCGGGAACCGCCAGTGCCTGGAAGTTGGACCCCGACCGAAACCGGTAACGCGGGAACCGGGGCGGGTGCCGCGCGTCGCCCGCCTGCTGGCCCTGGCGCTGCGGATCGACGAGCAGTTGCGGAACGGAGAACTGACAAGTTACTCGGAGGTGGCCGAGTTGGGTCACGTGACGCGGGCGCGGGTAAGCCAGATCATGAACCTTCTAAACCTGGCCCCCGACCTCCAGGAAAGCATCCTGTTCTTGCCGCGAACCGAACGCGGCCGTGACGCGATCATCCTGCAGCAACTGCAGCTGATCGCCTCGATCCTGGACTGGCGCAAGCAGCGGGTTCTTTGGCAGCAGCTCACCAAACACACGTTTTGTGGTTGAGCGATCAGTCCAAGCTGCGGGCTTCCGCCTGCGGCCGGCAGGAGGTAAGCGATGCACGAGTCTCCGAAACAACCTGTGGGCCACGCCGGACTGCGCTGTTGGAACTGCGGCGCCCACCGGTTCCGCGTGCTCTACACTCGCGCTGCCGCTGGAGGCAAAATCATCCGCCGCCGCGCGTGTCGCAAGTGCGGCACTCGCATCACCACCTGGGAACGCATGATCGGCGGGTGATGCAGCGTAAGCATTCATCGGTCGAGGAAGACAAGTGTATACCGGCCACGCTTCGTTTCAGAAGGGGCGGCCACTCCCGTTTCGGTGTCCACTGGCAGCAAACCTCGCCGGGCAGGAGGTCAGCAGTTACGACACTCCTTTCTCTGAGAAAATGTCTCGTTAAACAGCAGTAATACCGCAGGTCGAGAGTCGTTTTGCGGTACATCCCGCAAAACAAAATGGCCGGCAGATCCTCCTGGATCAGATCGGCCGCTGGCATTTCTTCTCGTCCACAGCGTAATGGGAGCCGTTGCCCCAGAGCAACGAAGCGAAGGGAACCCCTTCGCTTCGTTTCGCCAACACAGCAACAACCCGCCACGCCCATGATTCCAGATACTGACAAGAACGGGATTACTCAAGGGCGTATCTGAAAAACTCAGCGTTTCGGCTACGATGGGTATGGGCGCAGTTCGCGGCGCCGCTTAGCTATTACTCCGGCAGGTCGGGGATCGAGCAACCGATCGCTGTCGTCCGAGCCGTCGGCACCTGTCGGCCGGCCCGCACGGCCGCCAAAGCTTCCCGCAGGTCGCGCCGTGTAGGCGCCCGACGCTTGACACCAATCCGCGGATACAGATCATCGATTCGGCCTCGATAAGCGATCGTACCATCCGCTGTCACCACGGCCACTTCCGGAGTGGTCGTCACACCCGTGGCGGCCACCAGCTGATGCTTGGGGTCCAGCAATACGGGGCAGCGATAGCCGAACGAAGCGGCGTGCTGGCGAGCTTGCTTTACCTTCAGATCGGGATCGACGTAGACGACATGGAACTGCAGGGCCTTGTCCGCGTTTTCCGCGACGATCGCGTTGATCTCCGGGGCGTAGCTATTGGAGATCGGGCAGTCAGGCGTGAGGAAGAACAGCACGCTGGCTTTCGCCTCCCCGGTGCGGAGCGGCTGCACTTTCTTCCCTTGAAGGTCTTCCACAGTTATATGCCGGGCCTGCGGCGGACCCTTTGGGGGCGACGTGGGACTCGCCTCGCCTGGCTTGGCCGGCTTCTTATCGAGTTCGATGCCGAACTGTTTCAGGTCGATCTTGTCGCCGCGCTGGATCGCCGCGCGGACCGTACCGCGCACATGGTCCTTGAAGGCTGCCCGCAACGCCGGCGCGTCCTTCTCGTCGGCCGCTACCACCTCATAGCGCAGGCTGCCCATTTCATCGTCGGTGCCCTCGCCCCACGTCACCCGCTTGGGGGGCTGATGGGGATTGCGTTCGTTGGCG
>DATBGU010000159.1:0-7644 GCA_036557825.1 Gemmataceae bacterium | reverse complement strand
GCTGCCCTCGTTGAGCGTCGCGGCCTCACTGATCGGCAACAGCCGCGTGATCCGGCTCAAGCGCACCTGGCACGAGCCGGCCGTCGTCTGGACCGGAATCGTCGGCGACAGCGGCACGCTCAAGAGCCCGGCGGTCAGCGCTGTCCTCAACCCGCTGTACCGCCTCCAGAAACGGCTCCTCAAGAAGTTCAAGACCGACTTGGCGCAATACCAGACCGACCTGGAAGCGTACAACGAGCGCAAACACAAGGCCAAGAAGGAGGAACGCGAGTTCACCGAAGAGCCTCCCGAGAAACTGACTCTAGCTCGCGTGGTTACCGGGGATATCACCGTCGAGAAGCTGGCTCAACTCCTGGAGGACAACCTCAAGGGCTTACTGGTTGGCCGCGACGAGTTGGGCGGGTGGCTAGGCTCGTTCACGAGGTACAAGGGTAAGGCAGGCGGCTCGGACCTTCCCAACTGGCTGGAGATGTCCCGCGCCGGCACGGTTCAGGTCGACCGAAAGACCGGAGACCGACCGACCCTTTTCATCACCTACGCCGCCGTGAGTATCACCGGCGGCATCCAGCCTGGTGCCCTGGCGCGCTCCCTGACGACGGAGTACATGGAAGTGGGACTGGGCGCGCGCATCCTCATGGCGATGCCGCCCAAGCTGCGGAAGCGTTGGTCTGAGGCTGAGATCGATCTGGATGTGCAGGAAGCTTACGAGAATCTGCTGGACGGCCTGCGCGATCTACAGATGGACAAGGGGCGAGACGGCGACAGGGAGCCATTCCCCATCCGCATGACCCCCGCGGCCAAAGCGGCGTGGGTTCACTTCTATGGCGAGTGGGCGCAGACCCAGGCGAATGTCGAGGGGGAACTGGCAGCGGCTTATTCCAAGCTCGAAGGCTATGCCGCGCGCCTGGCCCTTCTCCACCACGTCGTCACCAACGTAGGGCGGAAAGAGGATGACTGTCAGCCGATCGAGCCGGTCAGCATCGGGGCCGGCATCACGCTGGCCAAATGGTTCGGCTACGAAGTGCGTCGCATCTATACCGCGCTGGCTGAATCGGAGGACGCGCGGCACATCCGAAGATTAATCGAATTCATCCGTTCACGCGGGGGCCGGATGACCGCCCGCCGCCTGCATCTGTCCAACAAAACACGCTACCCCAAAGCTGCCGCAGCCGAAGCTGAACTAAGCGAACTGGTTGAAGCCCAGCTCGCGGATTGGGACGAAAACGTCAACCCGAAGGGGGGCCGTCCGTCGCGTGCCGTCGTCCTCAGAACCGATACTACATGCTTCAAAAACTACGAAACCCCCGACGCAGACGACGAGGACGAAGATCGCGATGCGGGCGACAATACTACGCCACCGCCTACGAAACCGCTCCCTTCCAGCGAAAATCCGGTGGGATCAGAGGGTTTCGTAGCTTCTGAAGTATGTAGTACGACCACTGGCCTTCCGACACAGGACCGAGCCGGGAGTGGAATGGGTGGAGAGGCAGGTGAATCAGGCGATGGAGTTTTGGAGTATGGACCTGAGTGGAGCCGGTCTGCGTCTTCACAGTCAACGAGAGCCGCTGGTTCAGACGACGCTCCATGCTTCAAAAGCTCCGAAACCGGCCGTACCAGCGGGGGCTACCTGCTTGTGACCGACCCCCCCGACCTCGGCATGGTTTGCGCGGCCGTCGAGGTAAGCGCCTTCGTGGGAGTGGACAGTGAAACGACCGGCCTCAACCCCCGCACTGATCGCATTCGCCTTCTCTCACTGAACTGCGACACCAACGACGGTGGCCGATTCACTTACCTCGTGGACGTGTTCCAGGTTGATCCGCGCTCGCTGTGGGGGCTGTTAGCCGATCGTGAGCTTATCTTCCACAACGCTCACTTTGACTTGCAATTCCTGGCGGGCCTGGGGTTCGAGCCGAAAGCTCCCATCCATGACGTGATGATCCTGTCGCGGTTGCTCACCGCCGGCAGCCGCGACGGCAACACGCTTGCCGATCTGACCGAACGTCACCTCGGCCAGAAGCTGGATAAGGCGGCTCAGAAGAGCGACTGGTCCGGCGCGTTGACCGACGACCAACTGCGCTATGCCGCTCTGGATGTGGAAGTCCTGCCGCCGCTATTCGAGGTACTGAAACAGAAAATCAAAGAAGCCAGTCTGGAGCCGGTGGCGGAGATTGAGCAGCGGTGCCTGCCCGCCTGGCTTTGGATGGCCACGGCCGGCCTGCCGGTCGATCGCAGCGCCTGGGAGGAGCTTTCGCGGCAGTCCCGCATGGCGCGCGACTGCCTGCTGGATGAACTCAATCATCTAGCGCCGCTAAGACCAGGCGACCTACCTGGCCTCGGCGCGTGCTGGAACTTCAACAGCGGCCCACAGATCCAGACTCTCTTGAATCAGCTGGGATTCCCAGTCGAGAACACGAAGGACGAGATGCTGGCCGGCATCGACCATCCGCTCGCGGACCTGCTGCGCCGCTACCGCTATGCGAAATGGCTCGATGGCACCTACGGGGAATCGTTCCTCCGCTTCATCGAGCCGGACGGCAAGATCTACGGCAATTGGGTGCAGACCGGCAACGAGGCCGGGCGATCCTCCTGCAAGGAGCCGAACCTCCAGCAGATTCCCCGCCAGGCGGATTACCGTCGCGCGTTCGCGGCCGCACCGGGCAAGGTGCTCATCAAGGCAGACTTCACAGCAGCCCACCTGCGCATCGCCTGCAAGATCGCCGGCGAGCAGAAGATGCTGGCTGCTTTCCGGGAGAACCGTGACCTGCACCGCCTGACCGCGGCGTCCCTGTTGGCCAAGCCCGAAGACGAGGTCACCAAGCAGGACCGCCGGATCGCCAAGGCGGTGGCGTTCGGGCTGCTCTATGGCATGGGGCCAAAGACCCTGAGGGTGTACGCCCTGCAGAGCTACGGCGTCGAGATGACACTGGAGGAGGCCAAGCGGCACAAGGCCACGTTCTTCGCCACTTACCCCGGATTGGAACGGTGGCACCGGCACACCGATGCGGAGCGCGCGACGCAAACGGAAACGCGCACGCGTGCGGGACGTCGCCGGCTGCTGGACCCGAAAACGCCGATCATGCACCGGCTCAACTCCCCCGTGCTCGGGACCGAAGCTGACGCGGCGAAAACGTCCTTGGCTCTCCTGTGGGAGCGGCGGGACGCCTGTCCGGGTGCCCGTCCCGTGGCGTTCGTGCATGACGAGATCCTGGTCGAGGCCGACGCCGGCCAAGCCGACGCTGCGGCCGCCTGGGTCAAGCAGGCGATGCTCGACGCCATGGCGCCGTTAATCGACCCGGTGCCGGTCGAGGTCGAGGTCAAAATTGGCCCCAGCTGGGCCGGCGACTAGAGGCCGGGCTGCGGGGAATTGACTCACGAGGCACGACGAGGTCGGGGGAAGACTTATGCATCGGACCAGTACTGAAGCTTGCGATCTGACTGCCGACGACGACCGCCTCCGCGAGATCGCAGGAATCCTTGCCGCCGGTATCCTGCGACTGAGGTGCCGGGCGGCCCTGCCCCGAACCCCGGACACCACCGCCGGCCCAAAAAATCTACCAGATTCCTCTCTGAATCGCCTTGAGTTACCGCGTGAATCGAGGCTCAGTGTCATGCGGGTTGACAATGTCCGAGAGTCTCAGAACGGGAGAAAAACATGACACTGAACGTCGGGAAAGAGATCGCCGCGCTCCAACGGTTGACCGTCAAGGAACTGCGGTCCCGGTACGCCGAGGCGTTCGGCGAAGATACCAACACCAACAACCGGGCCTGGCTTATCAAACGCATCGCCTGGCGGGTGCAGGCGCTGGCGGAAGGCGGCCTGTCCGAACGCGCCCGCCGACGCGCCGAAGAGCTGGCCAACGACGCCGACCTGCGCCTGACACCACCGAAGGTGAAGGCTCTATCGACGGAGGCCGTGGGGAGGACCGTGACCGGAGTCCTGTCCGACAAGGCCGACGCCCCCCTGCCCCTGCCCGGCACGATCATCAGCCGCGACTACAAGGGCCAGACGCTTCAGGTGAAGGTTCTCGCCAAAGGGTTCGAGTTCGCAGGAGAGGTCTACAAGTCGCTTAGCGCGGTGGCCAAGGTGGTGACGGGCAGCCACTGCAACGGCTACGCCTTCTTTCGGCTGGAAAAGGAGGCGATCCGATGAACAAGCCCCGCAAGGTGCCCCCGGCACGACCGACGGTCCGCTGCGCGATCTACACGCGCAAGAGCACAGAGGAGGGCCTCGAGCAGGAGTTCAACACGTTAGATGCCCAGCGCGAGTGCAGCGAGTCCTTCATCAAGAGCCAGGCCGCCGAGGGCTGGCAGTGCCTCGCGGACCGCTACGACGACGGAGGATTCTCCGGCGGCAACATGGACAGGCCGGCGCTGAAGCGCTTGCTCGCCGACATCGAGGCGGGGAGGGTAGATGCCGTTATCGTTTACAAAGTGGATCGCCTCAGTCGGTCTCTGCTCGACTTCGCCAAGATGATGGACGTCTTCGACCGGCACCACGTCACCTTCGTCAGCGTCACGCAGCAGATCAATAGCGCCACGTCGATGGGGCGGCTCATGCTCAACGTGCTGCTGTCCTTCGCGCAGTTCGAGCGCGAAATCATCGGCGAGCGCACGCGCGACAAGATCGCTGCCGCCCGCCGCAAGGGCAAGTGGGCCGGTGGCCATCCGATCCTCGGCTACGACATCGATCCCCGCGCCCTCAAACTAATCATCAACGAAGACGAGGCGGCCCAGGTGCGGGCCATCTTTGAGTTGTACTTGCAACACGAACGTCTCGTCGCCGTCATCGCGGAGCTGAACCGCCGCGGATGGGTAAACAAGCGCTGGGTGACGCGCAAGGGGCAGATACGCGGCGGCAAACCGTTCACGAAAACCAGTCTCCACAAACTGCTGACCAACGTCACCTACGTGGGCAAGGTCCGCCACAAGAACGAACACCATGATGGCGAACACGAGGCTCTCATCACCCCCGAGGTTTGGCAACGTGTGCAGGTCTTGCTTCGCCGCAACGGTCGCAACGGCGGAGCACTGGTCCGCAACCAGTTCGGGGCGCTGCTCAAGGGAATCCTGCGCTGCGTCCCTTGCGACTGCGCGATGACGCCGGCGCATACGACCCGCAACGGCACGAAGCGTTACAGGTATTACTTCTGCACTGCGGCCCAGAAACGCGGCTGGCACACCTGTCCGTCTAAGTCAATTCCCGCGGGCGAGATCGAGCAGTTCGTGGTGCGGCAGCTTCGCAGCATCGGTCACGATCCCGCCTTGCGGGACGCGACGTTCGCCGCGGCCTGCGCCCAGGGCCAAGCCCGCGTCGAGGAATTGACAGCCGAACGCGGCGGTCTCGAACGCAGCGTGGAGCGCTGGAATGCCGAGATTCGCACGCTGGTGGCAGCAGGCGCCAACAACGGCAGCACGCCGGACATCACCCGGTTGGCTGACTTGCAAGAGCGTATCCGCCTCGCGGAGCGGCGCACCATGGAGATCAACGAGGAGATTCACGCCCTCGACGGGGCGAGGGTGAGCGAAGACGAGGTGGCTTCGGTTCTGTCGGCCTTCGACCCGGTGTGGGAGACGCTGACCCCACGCGAGCAGGCCCGCATCGTGCAGCTACTGGTTCAGCGTGTGGACTATGACGGGGCCGCGGGCCAGGTAACGATCACCTTTCATCCTTCCGGCATCAAAACGCTGGCCGACGAATTGGCCCAGCTTACTCAGGGAGAAACCACATGAGCAACACGATCACGATCGCGTGTCTGGTTCACCTCCGTGGTCTCGGCCGCGGGAACCGCCGGCGCCTGGAACCCGGACCCAAACCGGAGCCGGTGACACGGGAACCGGGGCGGGTGCCGCGCGTCGCACGCCTGCTGGCCCTGGCCCTGCGAATCGAAGAACAGGTACGGAACGGCGAACTGATGAGCTACTCGGAGGTGGCCGTGCTGGGCCACGTAACCAGGGCGAGGGTGAGCCAGATCATGAACCTTCTGAACTTGGCCCCCGATCTCCAGGAAAGCATCCTGTTCCTGCCGCGGACCGAATGCGACCGCGACCCGATCATCCTGCAGCAACTGCAGCCGATCGCCTCGATCCTGGACTGGCGCAAGCAGCGGGTTCTATGGCAGCAACTCACCAAATACACCCTTTGTGGTTGAGCGATCATTCCGAGCTGCGGGGTTTCGCCCGTGGCCGGCAGGAGGTAAGCGATGCGCGAGTCTCCAAAACAACCGGTGGGCCACGCCGGACTGCGCTGCTGGAACTGCGGGGGCTACCGCTTCCGCGTGCTCTACACTCGCGCTGCCCCTGGCGGCAAGATCATCCGCCGCCGCGCGTGTCGCAAGTGCGGCACACGCATCACCACCTGGGAGCGCATGATCGGTGGGTGATGCAGAGTAAGCGTTCACGGGTCGAGGGAGACAAGTGTATCCTGGCCACGCTTCGTTTAAGAAGGGGCGGCCACTGCCGTTTCGGTGTCCACTGGCAGCAAACCTCGCCGGGCAGGAGGTCAGCAGTTACGACACTCCTTTCTCTGAGGGAATTTCTCTACTCGTTAAACAGCAGTAATACCGCAGGTCGAGAGTCGTTTTGCGGTACATCCCGCAAAACAAAATGGCCGGCAGATCCTCCTGGATCAGATCGGACGCTGGCATTTCTTCTCGTCCACAGCGTAATGGGAGCCGTTGCCCCAGAGCAACGAAGCGAATGGAACTCCCTTCGCTTCGTTGCCCCAACACAGCAACAACCAGCCACGGCCATCGTTCCAGATGCTGACAAGAACGGGATTACTCAATGGCGTATCTGAAAAACCCAGCGGTTCGGCTACGATGAGTCTGGCCGCAGTTCGCGGCGCCGCTTAGCTATTACTCCGGCAGGTCGGGGATCGAGCAGCCGATCGCTGTCGTCCGAGCCGTCGGCACCTGCCGGCCGGCCCGCACGGCCGCCAAAGCTTCCCGCAGGTCGCGCCGTGTAGGCGTCCGGCGCTTGACACCAATTCGCGGATACAGATCATCGATTCGGCCTCGATAAGCGATAGTGCCATCCGCCGTCACCACGGCCACTTCCGGAGTGGTCGTCACACCCGTAGCGGCCACCAGCTGGTGCTTGGGGTCCAGCAGTACGGGGCAGCGATAGCCGAACGAAGCGGCGTGCTTGCGGGCTTGCTCTACCTTCAGATCGGGATCGACGTAGACGACATGGAACTGTAGGGCCTTGTCCGCGTTTTCCGCGACGATCGCGTTGATCTCCGGGGCGTAGCTGTTGGAAATCGGGCAGTCAGGCGTGAGGAAGAACAACACGCTGGCTTTCGCCTCTCCGGTGCGGAGCGGCTGCACTTTCTCCCCTTGCAGGTTTTCCACGGTTACGTGCCGAGCCTGCGGCGGGCCCTTTGCGGGCGGCGTGGGACTCGGCTCGCCTTGTTTGGTGGGCTTCTTATCGAGTTCGAGGCCGAACTGTTTCAGGTCGATCTTGTCGCCGCGCTGGATCGCGGCGCGGAGCGTGCCGCCCACGTGCTCCTTGAAGGCTGCCCGCAACGCCGGCGCGTCCTTCTCGTCGGCCGCTACCACCTCATAGCGCAGGCTGCCCATTTCATCGTCGGTGCCCTCGCCCCACGTCACCCGCTTGGGGGGCTGATGGGGATTGCGTTCGTTGGCG
>DATBGU010000158.1:0-5148 GCA_036557825.1 Gemmataceae bacterium | reverse complement strand
CGTGACCATGCCCTTCGGCCTGTTCTCCACCTTCGGACTTGCCACGGCCGCGGGACTCAATGCCTACGTCCCACTCTTGATCGTCGGCCTGTTGGCACGCTACACGGACCTCGTAACGCTCAACCCGCCCTACGACCTCCTCCGCCACCCCGCGGTGCTGATTGGGATCGCGATTCTGGCCGTGCTCGACTTCGTTGCGGACAAGATCCCCGGCCTGGACCACGCGCTGCATGTGGCCGGGCTCGTCATCCACCCGACCGCGGGGATCCTCTTGGCCCTAGCGGCCGACAGTTCGGCCGGCGGCGTGCATCCCGTCCTGGCGGCCATCTGCGGTCTGGTTCTGGCCGGCGGTACCCACGGCGCGCGGGCGGCGGTTCGCCCGGCGGCGACGGTGACGACGGGCGGCCTGATGAACCCGGTGGTGAGCTTCGTGGAGGACGCTGTCTCGGGGACACTCGCGGTGCTGGCGATCCTGCTTCCCGTGTTGGCGTTCGCCTTGGTCTTGCTGGTGGTCGTGTGGACGGTCCGGCGGCTGGTGCGGTTCTTCCGGCGTGACAAGACCTCTGTCTTGGCCCGATGATCGCCAGCACGAAGGGGTTCAACAAGCGGCACCAACCTCAACCCCGCGAAAGACCAGCACATGCCTGAAGCGACCCTTACCCTCGTCGGCGATGACCGGATTGAGCTAAAGGGTATCGGCTGGGAGAACGGTGCTCCCGCGAAGGAGATGTGCTGCGGGCTGAAGCTCGTCTGCAAGAAGTAGCAATCACGAGCGCGTCGGCGGGGACTTGCATCTTGAGCCGCACGGCGTCGGGCTCCCGGCTCCGAGCGGCCCGCACCGCGCGCCGGCTCGCCCGCCGACGCATGGCGCAGCCATGAACCAATTCGGTCCGACACCCTGCGGGCAATCAGACCGAAGCACGCAACGCCGACAGACATTGGGCTGAGCTGATCCGTCTGCGGCTTCGACCAGCCTCTGTCTGGTTCGCCGGACCTCAAGAACCTGCGGCGGCTCAACCTCCGGGATAATCTGCTTGGTAACGTGGCTGCCTGCGCTTTGCTGGATTCACCACACTTGACCGGCTTCACGTCCCTGAAGTTCTCCTCGGGGAATCTCAGTCGTGCTGTTGCGGAGGAGCTGAAACATCGCTTCGCTGAAGAATAGCTCAAGTGGTCAAAGGAGGCTCCCGTTACCAGCTTGTTACACAGCCTTTCTTCCCGAGTCGATAAAATGACCTGGAATGAAAACGGGCCTCGCCACTGGCGAGAACATTCTCCAGTAAGGAGAACCTCATGCTACGTTTCGCGACGATCCTCGCTGTCCTGACCGCTGTCCTCGTGGCTGGTCCGGTTGGCGCCGAGGAGAAACCCGCTCCCGTTGTCGATGTCGTTCTCTGTCTTGACGTGTCTAGCTCGATGAACCAATTGATCGGCTCGGCCAAGGCGAAGCTATGGGACATCGTAAACGACCTCGGCACCGTCAAACCGACGCCTCGGCTGCGAGTGGGTCTCTACAGCTATGGCCACACCACCTACGATCGGAACAAGGGTTGGGTTCGCAAGGAGGTCGATCTGACGGACGACCTCGACACCGTCTACCAGAAGCTGAACGGGCTGACCATCCACGGCGGCACCGAGTACGTGGCTCGCGTCTGCCGAGATGCCCTCGTCGAACAGAAATGGTCGGAGGACAAGAAGGCACTCAAATTGATCTTCGTGTGCGGCAACGAGCCCGTCGACCAGGACAAGGAAGTAACTCTCGAATCGGTGGCGAAGCTGGCCCTCGAGAAGGACGTGATCATCAACACCGTCTACTGCACCTGGCCCAGAGCGGTGCCTGGTGAGATGGCGGGGTGGGAGAACCTCGCCAAAAAGGCCGAGGGACGGTTCGCCAGAATCGACATGAAGCTAGGCACGGTCGCCATCGCCACGCCGCACGACAAGAAGCTCGAGGAATTGAGTGCGAAGCTCAACAAGACTTACGTGGCGTATGGCAAGAAGGACGTTCGCGAGTTCAAGGCACGCAACCAGGTCGAGCAGGACTCCAACGCCCAGAAGGCCCAGGGGGCGGCCCCGGCTCGTGCGCTCTCCAAGGCAAGCCCGTTGTACCGCAGCTCCGACTGGGACCTGGTCGATCGGCTGAAGGACGATCCGAAGCTCGACATCACGAAGATTCCCGAGGATGAGCTCTGCGATGAGCTGAAGAAGCTCAAGCCGGAAGAACGGGTCGTTCTGGTGAAGAAGAAGCTGGCCGAGCGCGAGGGCATCCAGAAGGAGATCGTGAAGGTGAGCAAGATGCGAAGCGCCTTTATCAAAGAAGAGATGAAAAAGAACGACAAACTCGGCGACAAGGCGTTCGATGAAGCGGTGCGCGGCGCTCTCCGCGATCAGGCCAGCAAGAAAGGGTTCACGATTCCCAAATGAATCATGGCCCCCTTTGTAATGATGGAAATCGCGTAAGCAGCCCAATGGGCAGACGCAGTCAAGCCACGAGGTCCGGCCTGTCACAGGAAAGGCTGGGCCTCGTGCGTTTCCGCCGGTGCCGGTGAAGGCCTACCAGCGTGGCACCATGTCAGGTACGACTTCCCGTGCTTCGGTCCGAAACGCCGGAGCAAGTTAGCGAAGCGGACCTTCGCACTTTCACTGCTCTACTGCTACTCCGCCCAGCACGCGAAAAGCAATAATGCACTCGCACAATTCCATGTCTTACGAGCATTGCTTGAGCGGTCTCAACTCGACAGGGAACCCAATAGGGGCCGCCCCGAACGGTTTTTCCACGCGAGTTAGCACGCCAGGCCGGGAGCAGTCTTCTCTGCGGTGGCCGAATACGACGTCGCGATCGACGATGCAAAGGAATGCATCCGCGTCAGGCCGTTGCGCGGGTCCTCGGTTTCGACCTGGAACACTTGGCCGCCCACGCGGAGCACGGACTCTAGGTGGAGGTCGAAGACGTGGCTGATGAGGTCACGGTTTATCCGCGGCACGATGCTGCTCCTCACCGATCGAACGCGACGTGTCCACGAACCCCCAGCAGACGGCGCCAAGCAGCAGCAGCCCGGCGTAAGCGAACAAGCCGGCATCCCACTGCGCGCGGCCAGTGAATCCTTGCGCCTGCCGCCAGTCTGCCCAGGCGCCAAAGAAGAATTGCGACGCCATCGCGCCGGGCATGCCCATCATGTTCAACAGGCCGAAAAGCGCGCCCAGGTTCCGACCGCCGATCTCGCTGGCGCTCGACCACCAGGCGGACTGCTGGCAGGCCATCGCCAAGCACGAACTGGCGGCCAGCATCGTCGATGTCAGCGCCGAATCACAGGCGGTACTGGCCAGCAGAAGGGTAGCAGCCACCACGAAGGCACCCGTGCCAAGGCGGCGACGGGCACGGCCGCCGTCGGCGCTGCGGCGAATAAACCGGTCCCCCAGGATGCCGCCGCCCATCATGCCGGCTACCCCGCCCGCCAGCACCAACGCCACCAGCCAGCCGGACTCGATCTGACCCACGTCGCGAGCCGCTTGCAGGTACTTCGGATACCAGGAGTAATACAGGTACGAGGTAGCCGCGCCGCAGGAGATGATGGTGCCCAGGAGCCAGATGTTGCGGTTGGTCAGGGCCGCGCGCCAGGGAACGTGGGCGTGACTGGGCGGCGGGGGCGCCGCGCCGATCAGCGCACGTTCAGCAGCGTTGACGGCTGGGTGGGCGGCTGGATCCTCGCGGAACCAGGCCGCGAACGCCGCTGCCCAGGCGAGGCCGATCACGCCGAACGCACCGAACATTCCACGCCAACCCCAGACACCGATCACATAGCCGGCCAGCACCGGCGCCGCCATCCCGCCCGCCAGCGAGGAGGCCATGAACAGTCCCTGCACTCGGCCACGCTCGCTGGGAGGGAACCAGCGGGCCATTACCCGAGCGACGTTCGGGTAGGCGCCCGCCTCGCCTGCCCCAAAGAGGAAACGCACGGCCAAGAGTGTGCCCACCCCGGTGCAGGCGCCTGTCAACGCCGTGAAGGCCGACCACCAGAGGACGATACGCGTCAGCACGGCGCGCGAGCCGAAGCGGTCTCCCCAGCGTCCGGTGGGGATCTCAAACAGGCCGTAGGCCAGGGTGAAGGCCATCAACACCATGCCCATCTGCGTGTTGGAAAGGCCCAACTCGTCCTGGATCGGCCCCACCGCCTGGCCCATGCAGACACGATCCAGGTAAAGCACAAACGACAACAAGCAGAGGAAGGCCAGGACGACCAGGCGGGCATGGGTCGGTGCTTCCCGCCGCGCGGGCGGCACGTCTTGGCCCGAAGGTAAAGTTCGAGACGAGGTCATGCGGCACGGTGCCTCCCGGCGATGCGGCTGCTGGACTCAGGATAGTTGACGGTAGGGAAAACGGCGTTGCCATTCTGTAGAACACCTTCGCGACCGGAGGGACGGGCATGGGTGTCTATCACGAGTTGGGGCTGCGGCCGATCATCAACGCATCCGGTGCGGTGACGCGGCTGGGTGGCGCGCCCATGCCGGCGGCCGTCCTGGAAGCCTTCGTCGCGGCCGCCGGCGACTGGATACCGCTTGACGAGTTGCAGGCGGGGGCGTCGCGCGTCATCGCTGAAGTCACCGGGGCCGAAGCCGGTTTGGTCACCAGCGGCGCTGCCGCGGCGCTGACGCTGGGTGCGGCTGCGATCCTTACAGGTCAGGATTTGGGCCGGATGGATCGCTTGCCCGATTGCAGCGGCTTTCCGCACGAGTTCGTCGTGGCCCGCGAGCAGCGCAACGGCTACGACCACGCCGTGCGGGCTGCGGGCGCCCGGCTGGTCGAGGTCGGCTTCAACGAGGTCGTGGCCAACGCGGGCGTGCGCCGCACCGAGACGTGGGAGTACGAGGCGGCCTTCACCGCGGACACCGCGGGTGTGCTCTACGTCCACGCCCCGGATTCGCGGCCGCCGCTGCGCGAGGTGGTCGAGGCGGCCCACCGCCGCGGGCTGCCGGTGCTGGTGGACGCCGCGGGCGAACTGCCCCCGCGCCGCCACCTGCGTTCACTGTTTGAGACGGGCGCCGACCTGGTGGCGTTCAGCGGGGGCAAGGCGATCGGCGGTCCGCAAGGCTCCGGGATCCTGGCCGGCAAGCGCGACCTGATTATGGCCGCGGTCCTGCAACATCTGG
>DATBGU010000157.1:0-6047 GCA_036557825.1 Gemmataceae bacterium | reverse complement strand
AACTCGCAGCGCGCGCGGAAGGGACCGTCCGGAGCGGCGCCGCGCTGCGACCAGTTGACCACGCGCCGCTCCGGATGGCGCGCCTCCGGCGCTTTGTTGAACAATTGCTCGCTGGCATAGGAGTCGTCAAAAACCTGTTGGTGATCGAGATCCAGCGGCATGGCCGTCACCAGGCGAGCGCTGCCCAAACTGGTGCCGCGCACCGCCAGCGTCAGCTTCCATGCGCCCGGTCCGTGCGGCCGGCGCAGCTCGTCGCCCATCACCTGCTGGCGGACCACCATGACCGCCACCGACAGCAGCGCCAGCACGCCGGCCGTCAACGCACACAGCGTCGTCCTTGACATCGGTTTGCCTTTCTCTCTTCCTGGAGGCGTCGAGTGGGCCGCTTGCGGCTTAGCGTCGAGTCCCTAAGCCGTAAGCGGCGGCCTCCACCGATTCCCAGCGGATATGGAAACGCAACTCCCCGGTGTCCTCCGCTCGGGGAGTCGCCAGCAGATACCCGCAGCGGCGGCGCTCATCCCAGCAGAACACCCAGCGATTGGACGGCAGCCGCCCGCTGAGGCGCGGCGTCAGTCCCGGCTTGCCGCGCGGCAGGTGGACCTCGGCGAACACCAGCGGGACGAGCGGCCGGCGGTCGTCCACTTTTTCCTTGCGCACCAGGCCGGCGAAGCGGCCGTTGGGCGGCAGCGTGACCTGATACTTGTCCGACCGCACCACCTTCTCCGCCTCTTTCGGCAGCGATACGACGATCGTATTGCCTCGTACTTCGGGGCGAACGAAGGGCGGACGCGGCTCGGTTTCGGAGCGCTCCGGCCGCGCCAGTTTCAACGTCGGATCGCCCCACAGCGTGAACGCCCAGGCGGAGCGGACGTTGGCCCCGGTGCGCGTCGCGTTCTTGCCCAGGCGCTTCTCCTTGAGCAGCGAGTACGCGAGAAGGAAATTCTTCGCCTGCCGCAGCGCCTCGCCGACGGGACGGTCCTCGTAGAGCAGCGCGTTGAAAAAGGACAGCGAGCAAGCTCCGCCCGAACCGGAGTAGGTCCGCGTTGAGGAGCCGACCACGGCGACGGCCCCGCGACTCAGCAGTGAACCGACGCGCGCTTCCGTCAGCGACAGGCAACTCTGCAAGAACACGAACGTGCCCGGCAGCGAATCGTCCCAGGTCGGAAACTCGTAATCGTTCATCAGCGTGCCGGAGTGTCCCTCCCACAGAAACAGGTCTTGTCGAGGCAGCAGCCGGCGCACCTCCTCGCGGCTGACCTTGTTGCCCAAGAGCGTGGTCGTTTCGTAGCCGGCGTTGCGCAGCCCCTCGATGGTGTTGCGCGAGAAGGTTTCGAGCAGAGGCAAACTGCCGCCGGAATTGCTCGCCACCAGCGCCTTGCGCGGCCCGCGCGATTCGGCCGTCAGGCGCGAACGCGCCAGCATCAGCGGCACGACGGCGCGGTCCTCGTGGAACAGCCGCCCGGTGGCGAAGGTGAACGGCCGATTGCCGGTCGGTGTCAGCGGCTCCATCTCGATGTGCGGATCCTTGTCGCCCGGAATCGGATTGGGCCGCTGCCAGACGGGGATCGCGCGCAGGTTCGCCACGATCAGCAGCACGTCGGCGTGCCGCAGCGCCTCGCGGCGCTGGGCGCGCTCGACGATCTCGGCGACGTTGCCGCCTTCCGCGTTCGTCAGCAGCAGAGCGGCCCGTTTGCGCACCGCGATCCACGGCGTCAGCGCTGATGTGCCGCCCAGGTCGTCGCGTGTATCGGTCGGGTTGCCGAGGACGATCGTTTCGATGCGTCCCTGTCGGTTCAATTGTTTTTGATACGCCAGGGCGACGGCGCTTTCATTGCTGAGCGGTGTGCGTTCGACATCGCCGAGTTGGTCGTTCAGCTTCTCGGCCTTGCCGGCGAGGTAAACGCGCCGCGTCCGCCATTCGCCGAGTTTCTTGCGGAGCTTCTCGACTTCGCCGGCGCGGCCGTGAGTCACGTACAGCGGCGCACGCAGCAGTCCCGCGAGACAGGCCGCTTGCAGCAGCGTGCCGCGCGGCTGCGCCGGACAGACCACCACCTCGTCGGCCCGTTTGAACAGGGAACGCCACAGCGCCGTGGCCGGGCCGCGCATCCACGCCACCGGAGCGTCCGTCTTGATCCCCAGGCGGCGCTCCAACTCGTCGGCGTCGCCGAGATTTCCTCCCACGGGGATCACGCGCGTCGGCCGGTAGGCCGTCAGGAACGCTTTCAGATACGGAGACGCTTTCGAGGAATCGAGCAGCAGCACGCTGTCCTCGCGCCACGCGGCCAGGGCGGCGCCCAGAACGATCAGGTTCTCGTCCGGCAGATCGCGGGCGAGATAGACGATTCGCTCCTGGGGCGGCGGCGCGGCTTGCAATCGGTGTCCCGCATCCGGCGCGATTACGGCCAGGGCCAAGGCGATCCCGATCCAACGAATGAGCATCCGTGCGACAAAGGGCATCAAGGGGGTCCTCGGGACAAGGGTACGGGTCGTGGGTGCCGTCGCGGTCAGAAGGGGAACGCTACCCGGAGCGCGGGCGTCCCGCCCGCTTGTTGACCTGCGGGCGGGACGCCCGCGCTCCGGGACGGTATCTTGCAACACCCCCGGCGAAAATGCCAGAGCAGTCCCGCCCTCAGAGGCAGGATGGCGAAATCCGGCAAATCACGGGGAATCGGATACGCGAGAACTTTATCAATTCGTCAAGGCGCGCAAGGAGCCGATGACCTCGATTTCGTTGTCGATCCGTTCGACGCCGTCAATCGGGGCGACGGCCGTCTGCGCCAGCTGTTTGAGGTAGTAGGTCGGTAAACACCCGCGCAGGGTCAGTACGCCGTCGCGGTACACACAGGAGACGTGCCGAAGCGCCAAATAGGAGTGGCCGCGAAGCCGGCTCTCCGCCATCTCGCCCACGTCGCGGCGCGGCGCCGGCTTCGGTTCGGTCCCCGCCTCGTTGTGTTCGTGGGCCGCCTTCTGATCGGCGAGCAGATGTTCCAGAATGTCGGGGTCCACGGGCTTGATCAGGTGGCTATCGCAGCCGGCTGCCCGCGAACGCTGGGCTTCGCCCTCGTCGCCGTAACCCGTGACGCTGACCACGAACGTCCGCGGCTGACTGGGATCGTCGCGCAAACGCCGCGCGACCTGATAGCCATCCATGCCCGGCAAGCTCACATCCAGAAGGACGACATCGGGATGGTACGCGGCGGCGACCCGGAGAGCTTCCGGCCCGTCGAGGGCGGTTTGTACGTCGTGGCCCCACCGGCGCAGCAGGGTCGCCATCGACGCCGTCAGATCCGGGTAATCGTCCACGACCAGGATTCGGAGGGGAGGAGAGGTCGTCTGTTGTCGCATGAGTCACCTCCTGCATTCGAACTGCGTCCAGTGGGCGATACACCCTTGTACGTGCTGCAATCTCAAGAGGGAACGTCTGTAATCGCCGATTCAGCGAAACATCACCCGAGCAAAAGAGATGGTCCAATGCGATGCATCCGCGCCGCCTCTTTGTGAGATGGCGCGGACGAAAAAAAGCCCTGGTAGGTGATCGCTCGCACCTCGCCAGGGCTTCCCTAGCCCGATTGATCTGCCCTGCGAGAGCAGACAGAATTTGCCTTACAGTAAAACCGCGACAACCCCTTGTCAACAAGAAAACCGTTTGGGCAAGACTTTTTTTAATCTGTTATCACGGTCGCCGCACTTGGTTGAGCAACCATCGCCAGGCGGGTTCGTCGGACGGCGCGGCCGGCTCGATCCGCAGGTGTTTCGCCGCGCCGGCGGATTGATACGCCGTCCGCGCCGGTTCGTAAGTCGCCCGCAGAGCATCGGCCGACAGGGTGCGGTTGAGTCCATCCACCAACCCCGTCAGCCGCACCGGTCGCGGAGCCAGCGCCGCCGTCACGTCGCACAAATCGCCGGCGGTCAATGCGCCCGGCACCGTGCTGTCGGCCGGCACGTAAAGGAAGGGACTCGACAACAATGTTTGATACCCCGCCAATCCGCCATCGATACAGACGGCCTTGATGTCGTCCTCGAAGAGTGCGCCGAACAGGGCGAGCAGACCGCCCAACGGTTCGGCTGGTTCGGGAGTTGGCTCCGCGTCGAGCGGCACGGCGAGGTTGCTCTCCGGCGGATTGACCGCCGCGAACGATTCACCCCACAAGGCCATGCGATCCACGGCGACATCCTTGCGGCCGCGAAGATGATGCAACACAGCCCGCAGGTCGCGCAAGCGCGCGCCGACGAGCGTTTCGCCGAGCATCCATTCGGAAGCGGCATAGGCCGTCGCCGAACTGTTGCGGTTTCGGCCGGCGTCGGGGCGCGTCTCGCCAGTGCCGCGCACGTCCGGCAAGCACACGGCGACGCCCGCTTGCAGCAATCCCGCCACGGCCGCCGCCCGATGCTTCAAAAACGCCTGCTTGCTCCCCTGAGCGAGCGCCACGACGATCGGCGGACGCTCCTCGGCCTTGTGCGGCGGCGTCATCAGCAGCATCGGTACGAGAATGCCCGGCTCGACCTCCAGAGTCAGCCGTTCGATTTGCACGCTGCCGACGCGCTGCTTGCCCTGACTGGTCGCCTTCACCTCGGCCGGCGGGTCCACCGTGCCGAGCAACCGGGTCCAGTCGCGCCGAAGTTGCCGCCGACGCTCGGCCGCGTCTCGTTTCGCCAGCCGCTGCCGCACTGCCGACGCTCGCTCGGCGCCCAGCGCCGCCGCGAGCGCTTGCAGCGATTGACTCTTCATTTCCCGAGCGAGCGCGGGCGTCAGGCACGTCAGCTCCGCGACGGAACGGCGATCCTTCGGTTCCTTGATGGGCGGCTCGATGTCGAACCAGCGTTTGAACGCAGCGTGAATGCCCTCGCGGTGAACGGGTCCGATGTTGTTGCAGTGTGTGGCCTCCGGCGGTTGGCCGGTCACTTTGCCCCGACCGTGGACCGACGCCAGGTGGTCCGCGGCATCATACCAGCCGTAGATTTTTTCCAGGCGCGCCCACACCGGATCATGCTCGCGATCCCAGGAGAACTCGTGTCCGTAGACCAGCCCGCGCGGCGCGGCCGCGCCGACGATCACCCAGGGCAGAAAGCCGTCGCGGGCCGAGAGGCGCAGATTGCGCGTCGATTCCCAGCTGCCACTGCCGGCGTAGTTGAACGCGCGCTCGGCGCCGGGCGGCAGGGGATACGTCGTCTCCGGCTGCGGACCGCCGAAGTTGAAGGGAACGACGGCGGCGATGCGCGGATCGAGCGCCGCTGTCACCGCGGCCGGATCGCCGCCGCCGGCCACCGCGCCCAGTAGCGCGATCCGCTTGCCGTCGATCCCCGGCCGCGACAGCAGCACGTCCACGCCGCGCATCAGATCCCAAACCATCCAGCCGATCAAACTGTCGCCTATCGCTTGCAATTGCAGGCCGGTGTTGGCGCGGAAGAAATAATCTTGGCGACTGACGCGGAACGGTTTCGGATACGAAGCCGCGTCCGCGAACGGGTGCTGGCGGCGCTCGCCGTGGCCGAGTTGATCCATGACCAGCACCACGCAGCCCGCCCGCGCCCACAAAACGCCCATATCTTGCAATTCGCCCTGCGTCTTGGGATTGTGATGGCTATGGCAAATCAGAATGCCCGGCATCGACTTCGCCGCCGGTTCGGGAGAATAGAGATTGGCCGTCACGACCAGGCCCGGCCGGCTCACGAAAACGATATTGTCGATCCGATATTTCTCACCGCGCAGAGTGCGCGTGATGCGCAGCTGCAAGTCGCGCGGCACCGGCGGAAACGAGCCGAGCGATTCGCGCAGTGCCCGGATGCGGACATCGCGATATTTCTCCCAGTCGGCGCGCGTCTTGAGGGCGTTCCAGGCGCGCGTCTCGCGTTCGTTGACCGCTCGGAAGCGGCTGCGGATCGACCGGCCGACCATGCCGGAAGGGCGGCGCGCCGGATCGTCGTCGTGGGGCAGGATTCGCGTATCCAGCCGGGCCAGTTGCTCGGCCAGATCGGCATCCTTCGATTGGGCGCTGGGGAGCGCGGGCGTCTCGCCCGCCGGTCCTCGACCCAACGGCGGGCGAGAC
>DATBGU010000156.1:0-16499 GCA_036557825.1 Gemmataceae bacterium | reverse complement strand
AAGCCCCCTGTTGCGGACAACAGGGGGCTTACGCCCCCCGCTCGCCCGGCGCACGACCGGCGGACGTCCCTCGTGCAAAAAGCGCATGTCGAGGTCGGCCACCTGCTGCCCCTGATAGGACAACCGCAATCGTCCCGTCGCCTCGAAACGGCCCAGCACCGTCGCTTCCACGTCCTCGCCGGCGCACAGCTTTTGCAGTTTCGGCCACTGGTTCGGCGCCACCGCCAACACCATGCGCTCCTGCGCCTCGGAGATCCATATCTCCGTGTACGATAGACCGGCGTATTTCAGCGGCGCCCGATCGAGTTGGACGCTGGCCCCAAGCCCCTCGGCCATCTCGCCGACGGCGGAACTGAAGCCGCCGGCCCCGCAATCGGTGATGGCGTGATACAGCCCCAGGTCGCGCGCTTGCTGCAGCACATCGAGCATCTTCTTCTCGGCGATGGCATTGCCAATCTGCACCGCGCCGCCGCTGACGCGCTCCGACTCGGAGGTCAACTCCACTGAGGAGAACGTCGCGCCGTGGATGCCGTCGCGGCCGGTGCGGCCGCCGACCGCGACAATCAGGTCGCCGTCGCGCGGCTCCTTGCGGCAGCGGTCCACGGGAATCAGGCCGACCGTGCCGCAGTAAACCAGCGGATTGCCCAGGTAACGCTCGTCGAAGCACACCGCGCCGTTGACCGTGGGAATACCCATGCGATTACCATAATCGCGAACACCGGCGACGACGCCCTTCATCACCTTCCGCGGATGCAGCACGCCCGGCGGCAGCGACTCCGGCGGCGTGTCCGGGGGCGCGAAGCAGAACACATCGGTGTTGCAGATCGGTTTCGCACCCAGACCGGTGCCGAGCGGATCACGAATGACGCCACCTAGTCCTGTATTCGCTCCGCCGTACGGCTCGATCGCCGACGGATGATTATGTGTTTCCACCTTGAAACAGATGTGATAGCGGTCGTTGAACCGTACGACGCCGGCATTGTCGGTGAAGACGCTGACGCACCAATCCTCGGCGCCCAGACGTCGGCGAATTTCCTGCGTCGCGCCGAAGATCGTCTCCTTGAGGAGGTTGTCAAAATACCGGACGCTGCCGTCGTCACCGACGAACTCGATGCGGCCCTTGAGCGTTTTGTGCGAGCAGTGCTCCGACCACGTCTGCGCCAGCGTCTCCAGCTCGACATCGGTCGGATCGCGGCCCTGTTCGCGGAAATGGGCCTGGATGGTCCGCATCTCGGCGAGGCTCAGCGACAGTTGACCGTCGCGGCTGAGTTTCTCCAGGGCGGCGTCCTTGAGGTCGCGCAGCGGCACGGTGACGAGTTGAAACGAATACGCGGAGCCGATGTCGAGATGTTCGAGGGCCAGCGGGCCGGCGACGACCTGCTCGATGGCCTCGTTGGCGAGCACCTTGCGGAAAAGCACGCCCTGCGCATCGGAAGTCAGGGGCGGCCCGAAGTAGCGGCGAAAGGTGCGCACCGTTTGCACGTTCATGCCGAGATCGCGGGCTGCTTCGACGACGCTTAGCGCCGTCGGGTCCATGACGCCGGGTTTGAGAAGCACGGTGGCGAGGTGGTCGGCCCGCTGATGCTCGTTGAGCGTGCCGAGCCGTCCGGTTTCGACGAGGGGATCGACGAGCAGATCCTCGGCGAGGCGCTTGGCCTGCGGCCGCGATACCTCGCCCTCGATGAGATAGCCGCGAGAAGTGGCCGTGATCCATTCCGCCCCGTCGCTGCCGTGCGTGAGCAGATCGTATTCCTCCGCGACGCGCGCGCGCTCGGCATCGTGGCCCTTGGGCTGGATCTCGATCTCCCAAAGCATGCGTAGCATCTCCTCACCTAAAGGTCGGGACGCCCTACCTCGCGGGGCGGAAAACGTCTCTCACAGGAACCACAACTGGAATACGAACCAACCGATGAAGGAGCCAACGAACAGCCCGCTGATGAGGAGGCCGCTGGTGGCCACGATCATGTGGTGGCCGCGGGCGCGGAGGGCGGCGGCGGCCTGTCCGATGCCGAGCACGCCCAGAGGGACCGAGCCGAGCATCGGAATGAGGGCGAGCAGAACCAGGAAGGCGTTTTTGTCGGCGACGGCAGCGGCGGCCAGGAGCACCCACAGCAGAAACATACCCCAGGCGCCGATGCCCAGCAGAAGACCGAGGACCGCCTGGCGCAAGTGGGCGCGGGCCTGTTCGGGCGTCGCCTCGCGCGAGGCCAAAGCGCGTTCGACACAGGCGGCGCACACGATCTGATCGCGCCAGCGCGTGCGGCATATCTCGCAGAAGAAATTGCCGCAACGGCCGCAGGTGCCGACCGTCTCCCGCCCGGCGTGGACGGCGCAGGCACCTTCGCCCTCGCGCGCGGGCCGGCTGATGCGGCCGGGCGGCTCGTACAGTGGATCGCGGCAGTTCGGACACCGCGCGCCGATCCGTTCGCGGTCGTGCGGCAGAGGATAATCGCAGGAAGGGCAACGGTTCATGGTCTAGCCCTGATACTCCTTGGCGATGCTGAACACGGCGACGGCCAACGACCAGACGATCCCCGTCGCACCGGCGATCGCGCCGGTCATGGCCAGTGCGCGGCCGCCCAGTGTGGGCTGCCGGTCTATCTGCCGCAGTGCCAGCCAACCGATGACCAGTTCGCCCCCTGCCAAGGCCAGGGCGATCAGGCAGCTGACCAGGGCCGGAAAGATGCCCTTCTCCACAGCGATCTCCACCCCCAGGGCGATGAAGGTCAAGATCAGGCTGGCGACGATGGTGACCAGCGCGAGGACGAACGCGACGATGGACAGCGGAGCCAGCCGCGCCGGTTGGCTCAGGCCGCGAACGCGGAAATTCTTGCACGGGCCGCACAGCGTCTGTCCCTGGATGGCGACGACGCAGGCGGCGCAGAAGGAACAGTGGCAGACTTCGCAAGTCGCTTCCTTCGCCGTCTCTTCGTGGTTGAGGCAATATGCTGGGTTCGGGCGGCGACGTTCGCGCGAGCGCCGCGGCCGCAGCAACTCGGGTTCGGGCAAGTCGTCGTCGAGCGGCGGCCTCGGAGGACGCGGGCGCGGCGGCGAAGGCGGCGCGGGGCGGGCCGCTTCCGGCTCCGGTTCGGGCACCGTGCTCGACCACGGCACACGGTTGCCGTGGCCGCACTCGCAAAAGACCAGCGTGCCGGACAAATGCTCCCCTCGGCCGTGACGCTTGCCGCATTGCTTGCAGGCGAACCAAATCATGCCATTCTCGCTTCGGAGGAACAACCGCTGTCCGCATGGCTTTCGTCTTTGGCGGATAGCGGACGGTGTCGTGGTTATTTTACAGACGGAAGGAGGAAAGCAGAAGCGATCCAAGTGGAAGCGCGCGAGGGCTGCGTAACCATCCCGCCGCATCGTACGGCCGAGACGGTCGCGCGGCCCTCGCCGTATGCGATGAGTTGCTCTTCAGCGGGGCGGTGCCAGTTCATAACGGCGGCCAACGAAGAAGGGCTGCGCCGGCACGTCCAGTAGGGCACGTCCTTCCTTCATCTGGTAGTAGTCCTCGAACCCCTTGCCGGTAACTGGATTGATCGGCAGCGGCACGGCGGTGATGTCGCTCCACTTTGCCGGCGGCTTGCCCTCGTGTGCCGCCGCATACAGGCGTAGCGCTTCGACGCAGCGCAACCCGGCCAACTCTCTCTCGCTTCGCAGGTGCGCCTTGTAAACCTTGGCGGCGGCCGGCATCAGTAAGGAGATGACAGGATTGCCGGCCGCACTGAGTTCTTTCGTCGCCTCATCCATTAGCGGGCTTCCTTGCCACGGCGGCAGCGCCAGTGCCTTGAATACGTCGTCTCTCACTCGATCGTACTGATCGAGGTGCCACAGGAGGACCACCTGGTTCTTGGGCATGGCATCGAGTTCCTTGGCCGTCCGTCCCAAATCGAGCAAGTGCTGGCGGGCTTGCGGATACTGCTCCCCTTTCCGGATCGACTCGCCCAGTTTGCGGAATGCTTCGGCCTTCTTGGGGTCAATGTCGCCCATCGCCTTGCTCACGTTCTCGAAGACTTCTTTGGTCAAATCTTCGACCTGCCCGGCCGTGAACGTCTCTCGGCGCAGCCGCCGCAGTCGCGGGAACGAGCGATAGAACGTGCCAAACTCATGCTCGAAGGGTCGGCGCAGGCTCTCCAGCGGTCGCGGCAACGCCGTCAGCGCCCAGTAGAGGTTCGGCGAGCCGGGCGTTTGCATCCACTCCTCGACATGGCTGAACATGATCGCGGCGACGGCGATGCCGACAAGGTGCTGGATGAACGAATCGCTTTCGCGAAGATGTTGGGCAAGGGCGAAGCCGGTTTGCAGGGTCTCCGCCGCCTCGTCGAACCGTCCTTCGACGAGTTGAAGACGGAAGCGGATGACGAGCAACTGGGCGAGTTCCCGGCAACTCTGGACGAGGGCGAGGGGGAAGAATCCCTCCGTAAGCGATTGCAGGGTCAGCGGCGGTATCTCCCAGTCGCAATGCGTCCGGCAGGCCGCTTGACGGGCCAGGCGAAAAGCGGCGTTGTAGTGAGCGAGAAAGTCCGCGACTTCCTTTCGCGGCAGTCGTTGAAGAGGCGTTTCGCCCGCCCACACATCTTCCTTCGGACTCAGTCGCCGTTTCGCGTTCCGCGCCGCATCCGCGGCGAAACGCCACAGCGGCGCGGCGTTACCGGGCGTGCGGTCGAGCGGATCGGGCAGCAGCCGATAGCGGAATGCGGAGGCCTGTTTGGCGGTGGATTGCGGGGCGAGCCGAATCACCTTGGGAGCATCCGCAGGGACCGGGGCAGCCTGGGCCGCACTCACGGCGGCCGTCACAAGAATCAACGTCAACGAAGCACGCACCATGACAAGCACTCCTGAAAATCAACGCATAAAGACATCCGCGCTCGTCAAAAAGAGCGCAGCAGAGATTCGATGCTCGGAGTCTGTTCGTCTGGAGCGCGAGGGGATGCCGGCAAGCCATCCAGGCCGTGAGTCAAGACTTGCTCTTGCAAGTGAACATAATGAGACCATCCCCCTCGGCCCGCATCGTCCGCGAGCGGAGGAACACTCTCCTCCGGCCTCCTCTCCGGCGGTTCCGGCTGCGCCGGCGGCGAAGGCAGGTAGACGACGCGCTCGACGACGGGCGGAGTGGGGCGGAGCAACAGCAACACGCCGAGCGTCATCGCCAGCGCCGCGGCAATCGTCGTCGCCACCGGCCACGCCCAGCCGCGGACAGACGCTCGTCCGGCGCGGTACATCAGCGCGGCGCGGTCCAGCGCCTCTGGACGCGGCCGCAGGTCGCGCAGGGTCGATTCCAGTGTCGTCAGCTCCAACTCTTCGGGTCTTTCGGACATGGCACACGCAACCTTTCCCGCAACGCGGACAGACCGGCGAGATAACGCCGATGCGCGGTGCTCGACGAGACCCCGGTCAATTCGCCAATCTGTTCAAACGTCAAACCGCCCCAGAGATGCGCGACGAGCGTCTCCCGTTGTTCGAGGGGCAACCCTTGCAACGCCGCCGTGGCGATTTCGCCGTCGAGCCGCGCGGCCTCGGTCGGGGCGAACCAGTTTGGTGCTCGCTGGGCGGCGGTCGTTTCGTGACGGAGGCGGCGCCGTTCCGCCCGTGCCGTCGCGAGGGCGCCGTTGCGGACGACGCGATACAGCCAGCCGGCGAGGTTGTCCGGCGGTCGGTGCCGCGACGCCAACTTGACAAACGCCTCCTGCACCACGTCTTCCGGCGCAACACACCACTGCCGCGCGTACAGCACCAGTGCCGCCGCGTGTTCGTCCACCAGTCGGCTGAGTTGCTCCGGTCCCATCATTAACCATGATGCCGGCCGAACGCGGTTGTCCCGAAAAAAAGGAAAAGAGGCAAGGCGATACGTCGCTTGACAGCCTCCGGGATGCAGGTATAGATGGAATAATCCATGTAATTCTTCTTTTCCTCTTCTAGAAGTCACCATCCATGAATTCCGCGAACTCCCCTCCCTCCACGTCGCTGCAAGAATCCTCCGGGGGCGCCGACGGATCCTCCGCGGTGGCCCTGCCCCCGGAGCACCTGCCCCTCCCTGTGTGCACTCCGCCGCCAGAGCTGCCGGGACTGGCGAGGGCCGATCTGCTGCTGGGCGCTTTTGTCGTCCTGCTCGCTTTTCTGCTCGCCTCCACCGCCGCCCGCAACAGCGATCTGTGGCTGCACCTGGCCACCGGTCGCGCCCTCGTCGAAGGCGGCTACCGCTTTCAGGGCGATCCCTTCGGACACGACGCCGGTTCGTGGGTCGCTCATTCGTGGCTGTTCGATCTGATCGCCTATGGACTGTTTCAGTCGCTCGGCGGCGCGGCGCTGGTGGTTGTCAAAGCCGGCCTTGTCGCCCTTCTCGCCGGTCTGATGGTGCGCCTGGGCACGCGCGAACGCGGCTTGGGCTGGCCGGCCGTCTGTACCGCGCTGGCGCTGTTGGCGCTGAGCGGCCGGCTACTGCTGCAACCGGCCCTGATTTCCGCACTGTTGCTCGCCGTCACCTTGTTCTTGCTCGACCGCGCTCGCCGATTACGAGCCGAGACGCAAGCGGGCTGGCTGGCGGCCTACGCACCGCTCTGCCTGCTGTTCGCGCTGTGGGCCAACCTCGATGACTGGTTCCTGCTCGGTCCTGTCACGGTTGCGCTTTGTCTCTTGGGCGAGGTCGTGGCCGTCGTTGCCGGCGGCAGCGAGCGAACCAAAGCCGACTTGGCCGGCCTGGCTATGCTGCTCGGCGCGGGGTTGCTCGCCTGCGTGCTGACGCCGTTTCACATCCACGGTTTCACCCTGCCGGCGGAGTTGGGCCTGTCGGCGACGGCGCGGGCGCTCCAGCAGGATCCCGTTCTGAAAACGCTGTTCATCTCCCCCTTCAATGAAAGATATTACACCGTGGGCGCGGCCTGGAGCGTACCCGGCGTGGCGTATCTGGCTCTGGCGGTCCTGAGCGGGCTGTCCTTCGCGCTGAACCGGGACGCCTGGCGCAACTGGCGTTTGCCGGGGTGGCTGGTCCGCCGCGGCATCGTGATCTGGCCGCCCGATCCCGGCGCCCGCCGCAGCTGGCGTTTGCCGGTGTGGTTGGGGTTCTTCGCCCTCAGCGCCTGGAGCGTGCGCGCGGTGCCCTTCTTTGCCGTGATAGCCGGTCCCATCCTCGCTCTGAACGTGCAGGACTTCGCGCGGCGGACGCGCACGAGTTGGTCGACGCACGACCAGTTTCTGCTGGCGCGATTGGGTCGGGCGGGGGCCATCCTTCTGCTTCTCGGCTTGCTCGTCGCGGCCTGGCCCGGTTGGTTGCAGACGCCGCCGTACGAGATGCGCCGCTGGATCGTCCTTCCCGATCCCTCCGTCGTGGAGGCGGCTCAACGTCTCAACGACTGGCGCGCGGAGGGTTCGCTGGGCGCGGAGGACCGCGGCTTCAACTTCTCCCCCGAGGAGGCCAACTACTTCGCCTGGTTCTGTCCCGCCGAGAAGGGTGTCGTCGATTCCCGGCTGCGCGTCTCCCCGGAGGAGGCGGCGGATTACGTGACGGTTCGCCGCGCCCTGCTCACCGGCCTGGACGCAAAGGCGGATTGGCGGAGCATCCTCCGTGCCCACCGTATCAATCACGTCATCGTGTACGACAGCAATCACGAGCGCATCCAGACCGTCTACCAGCGGCTGGCCGCGAACGCGACGGAGTGGTTCCCACTCTCGCTGACGGGCCGCACCGCGTTGTTCGGCTGGCGCGATCCCAAACACGAGGTGGCCTCGCTGGAACGCCTTCATTTGTCTCTGTGGAAGGAGGCTTATCAACCGGCGGAGCAGCGCAAGGCGCCGCGCGAGTGGCCGGGCCGGGGACCGGAAGAGCCGGCGTGGTGGAAAGCCTTCGTCACCACCCGCTCGGCCGGACCCGACCGCGAAGAGGCCGCCCTTCTGTTGCAGCACTTTGAAACGCTCCGCGCCCCCGCGCACCAGGAGCGCGGCATGGCCTGGGAGGCCAGCCGCCTCGCGGGCGCCATCGCCGCCGGCGGACGAACGGTCCCTGTCCGCGTACACCAGGCTCTCGATCTGTTTTGCTTCCAGACCGCGCAATCGGAGGCTTCGATCAAGATCGATCCCAAGTCGCCCCAGCTGGAGTACGTGGCGCTGGCGTTGCGGCAAAAGTTCTTCCAGCAGTTCGACGATGCCCCCCCCGAATATCTGTGGTTGGCCATCCGCGCCGCCCGCCGCGCCCTGCGCGACAACCCCGATGACGCGTATGCCTACCTCATCCTGGGCGAGGCCTATCTGCGCCTGGAGCGGAACACCCGCGAGCGCGTCTGGAAGGCGCGGACGCCGGTCCTGGGCCGAATGCGCGCGGTCCAGGCCGTGACCGCGCTCAACCAGGCGCTGCTGCGGCAACCCGATCTGATCCCTGCTCATAACAGTCTGGTCCTGGTCTATCAGGAAATGGGTCTGTGGGATCTGCGATTACAGCATCTGCGCAACGTCCTCCGCCTCACACTGGCGAAGGGACGCCCCGCCAACGAGCGTGTCAAGGAGTGGGACGCACGCATCGCGCGTCTGAAGGAGGATGTCAAGAACCTGGAAGAGGACCAAGCGCGCAACCTGGATAAGCTCGACGTCCGTTCCGCCAACCTGAAGATCATCGATCGGGCCCAGGCCGCGGTCCAGATGGGTCTGGGGGGCAAGGCGCTCGACCTCCTGCTCGATGCCGACGCGGCTTCGTTTGGGGCGCGCGGGGTACAGCTGGAACTGCACCTGTTGCTCTCGACCGGCCGCGTCCGCGAGGTGCGCGAGTGGATGTCGCCCGACCACCGCGAAACGCTCGGCGACGAAACCTACTTCCTGGATCGCCTGGGGCTGGCGTCGGCCTGCGGCGACTACGACCAGGCCGATGCCGAGTTGGCCGAGCTGATCGCCACCTACGACAAACCCGTCGCCCTCTTCGGCATCGAGACGCCGATGCGTCAAGCCATCGCCCTGGGGATCGGAGGCCGTGTGCTGGAGAAACGTTTGCAGACCCTGTCCCCCCTCCATGCCGCTCAGATGGCCCAGCATTCCCTGATCTTCAGTAACCTCGTTCAGGAGCTCGTAAACCGATTGCGGCAGATTGCCAACTTCACCGTCCTGCGCGGCCTGCTGGCGCTGGAACGCGGGGATACGGACTTGGCCCGGCAATTCATGGAGCGTGCTCTGGAACTCTACCGATCGGCGGAGAGCGCCGCTTCCGGGGCCGGACTCGATTTCACCGCGCGGCCCATGGCCGAGCATTACTCAAAACTGTTGTCCTCGCCGCCGACATGAGCGACGCCATGTCTCAGGGCCAGGCTCCCGACGCCTCCATAGCGGATACCCCTCCGCCGGCTTCCGCCGTGGTTCGCGGCTGCCGCCGGCGGACGGTCGTCCTCCTCCTCGCGATGCTTGTCGTCGCGGGCGGAGCGGTGGGCGCGACTCTCGCCTTTCGTCCGCGCCGCGTGGAACCGGACTCGCCGCGTCCCGCGCGCCATCTGCCGCCCGACCCGCGCTCGCTCTACCCCGGCCCCCTCGGCAACATCCGCTCCGATGTCGCCTACATCGGCGATACCGCTTGCACTCCCTGCCACGCCGACATCGCCGCCTCGTACCGTCGTCATCCGATGGGGTGTTCGTTGCATCCCATCGAGAAGGCGGCGGACCGCGAAGTGTACGACGCGGCCCACAACAATCCCTTCACGGCGCTGGGCGCTCGTTTCCGGATCGAGCGGAGTGGCCCGCTCCTTTTGCATGACGTGACCTTCGCCGATGTGCCGGACCAACCGCCGATCCGCACCGAGTTGCCGGTCCAGTTTGTCATCGGTTCCGGCTCGCACGGTCGCTCGTATCTCAGCAGCCGCGACGGCTTCGTCGTTCAGACGCCGATCAGCTGGTTCAGCCAAAAGCACTTTTGGAACCTCTCGCCCGGTTTCAGTGAGGAAATGCTGAACGGACGGCCGGTGGACGCCGCCTGCCTCTACTGCCACGCCAATCGGGCCAACCATCGGGAAGGCACGCTCAACCGATTCGACGAACCGATCTTCACCGGCCATGCCATCGGCTGCGAGCGCTGTCACGGACCCGGTGAGCGGCACGCCGAAACGCAGGAGAAGACCGACATCGTCAATCCGAAGCGACTTCCGACCCCCAAACTGCGCGATGCCGTCTGCGAGCAGTGCCATCTCGAAGGCGAGGAACGTGTCCTGCGCCGCGGTCGCGGCCTCTACGATTTTCGTCCGGGGCTGCCGTTGGAGGACTTCTGGACGGTGTTCGTCTCCGCGGCCGAGCCGGGCGGCGAACCTCGCGCCGTCACGCACGTCGAACAGATGCATGAAAGCCGCTGCTATCTGAGCGGCAAGAGCAAGGACAAAAAGTTGCTCTGCATCTCCTGCCACGATCCCCACGTCCACGTCGGCCCCGCCGAGCGCGCGACTTACTACCGCGCCCGCTGCATGAACTGTCATGAGGACCATCCCTGCTCGCTCGCGGAGTCAGCCCGCCGCAAGCAGCAACCCGACGATAGCTGCATCGCCTGCCACATGCCGCGCTTCACCGCCGCGGACATCGCTCACACCGCCGCCACCGATCACCGCATCGTCCGTTTCAAATCGCCGCCGCGGGACATCCCGCGGCATTCGAGCGCGTCTCCGCCGCTGTTTCCCTTCCACTCCGATCACCTGGACGCGGATGACGTGGAGATGAATCGCGATCTCGGCATTGCCCTGGCGAGGTCGATGTCGAAATACAAGGGTCGCGCGCAAGCACGCGGCCCGGACGCGGCGGCGCTCCTGGACGCGGCGCTGCGCAACGACCCGGAAGACATACCGGCCCTGCTTGCCAAAGGACGTGTGTTGATGGGGCAAGGCCGTTCTGAGCCGGCGCTGGCCGCTTACCGGAGCGTGCTGCGGCTGGCGCCGGAGGAAGAGTCCGCCCTTGTGGGCGCGGCCTCGTTGACGCAGAACATGGGCCGGTTGGAGGAGAGCCTGGATTATTGGCGGCGCGCGATCGCGGTCAATCCGGAGATGGCGATGTATCGCATGAACCTCACCCGCCTGCTGGCGTTCGCCAAGCGCTGGGACGAGGCGCGCGAGCATTGTCCGGACTGGATTCGCCTGGACCCGAGGAACGTCGAGGCCCGCAAAATCTGGATCACCTGTCTGATCCGCGAAGGCAATAAGGACGCGGCACGCGCCGAGTTCGCTCGCATCCAGGCCTTGAAACCGGCCAACTTCGCGGACCTGCGCATTTGGTTCGCGCAGCAGATGCGTTAGAGCGCGGGGACGTCCTCCAGCGCCGACGACTTATTTCATGAGGATGCAACTTTCGAGTGTGGGCGAGTCGCTCCCCTCTCGGCCCGTGCCTCTGCCGCGAATCGTCACCTGCTGTCCCGGCTTCAAGTTCACAAGTTCATGCTGTTGCTCCAGCGCGAACGTGCAATCGACCGTGTCGCCCTCAGCGTCCGTCTTCAATTCCACCGTTGCGGTGAAGCCCTCAGCATTGACACCCTCTATCCGTCCCGTGACCTCCAACACTTTCCCTTTGTACTTGCTATCCGCAGCGAGGGCGTTGGCGTCGTATTCCTTGTATAACGCAGCGGCCGTCATCTTGATCGCCGGGCCTGTGCGGATCGCCTGTCGCTCCTGTTCCCTTTTTTCCGCTTGGGCCTGGACCTCCTCGCCGATATTTTTGACCCACAGCGTTGTGATGGCCAGCCAGGCTCCGGCGATGCACAGCCCCAGCAGGCTGACGGCCGACCCCGCGATGGGGAAACCGACGCCGCTCTGTTTGCCCGTCAGCGAGACGATCAAGCCGATCACGCCCAGCAACAATCCAATGCCCGCCACCGGACCTCCCACGAACATGCCGATGCACGGGACCAAGCTGATGACGGAGCCGAGGATCCCCATGACCAGGGAGATGATTCCCAGCACGCTAACGCCTTTGGTCGGGGCCGGATCATAATCGGACTCGTCGTTCATGAGGTGCTCCTTGAGCGCGGATGAGCGTCATTGCCGAGCGGAGACGGGACGTACACGGACCCTGGAGCCTCGCGAACGACAAACCGCCGTCCGCATGAGTGTAGCCGACGGTCGGACACGGGCAAAAAGAAAAGTACGTCGTTCAGAACTCCAGCGGATCGGGCCAGGCCACCGGCACGACGAAGATCTTGCCGTCGCCGATGCGTCCGGTGCGGGCGGCGCGGACGATGTGGCCGGCCGCCTCCTCGGCGCGCTCGTCGCTGACACAAACGCTGATTTCGATCTTGGGCAAAAAGGCGATGCTGTACTCGCTGCCGAGATAGCGGTCGAGATAGCCCTTTTGCCGGCTGTAGCCCTTGGCCTCGCGAACCACGACCGACGCCACATCAAGCTCGGCGATGGCGCGCAGCACCGCCGCGGCGCGAAACGGCTTGACGACGATGGTGAGTTGTTTCATGGCAAGTCCAATATAATTCACCACAGCAAGCGAACGGCCGGCGTCAGCCGGCTGGTTGGGGCCAAACCAGCCGGCTGACGCCGGCCGTTCGCCTCACAACGACCCGAGGCCAGTTATGGCGGACCTCCCTTATCGCATTGTTATCGGTCTGGAAGTCCACGTCCAGTTACTCACTAAGACGAAGCTGTTTTGTGGGTGCAGTACACAATTCGGCCTTCCGCCCAACTCGGCGACGTGCCCGGTGTGCATCGGCATGCCGGGCGTGCTGCCGGTGATGAACCGCCGCGCCTTCGACCTCGCCCTGCGCGCCGCCCTGGCGCTGAACTGCCGAATCGCCGCGTTCACCAAGTGGGACCGCAAGAACTACTACTATCCCGACCTACCGAAGAACTATCAGATCAGCCAGTACGATCTGCCTTTCAGCCACGATGGGTGGTTGGAAATCCAAACGCCGGACGGCGCCAAGCGAATCGGCATCATCCGCGCCCATCTCGAAGAGGACGCCGGCAAAATGCTGCACGACGAGCAGGGCACCGGCAAGGATAGCCTCGTCGATCTCAACCGCACCGGTACGCCGCTGTTGGAGATCGTCAGCCAGCCGGAACTGTCGTCGCCGGAAGAGGCGAAGGCGTATCTGGAAGAAATCCGTCTGCTTCTGCGTGAGATTGGCGTGTCCGACTGCGAGATGCAGGAGGGCAGCCTGCGCTGCGATGCCAATGTCAACGTCCACATTTCGCAGGCCGACGGTTCGGTCATCAAGACGCCGATTGTCGAGGTCAAGAACCTCAACAGCTTCCGCGCCGTCGAGCGGGCCATGAAGTACGAGGCCCAGCGCCAGTACGAGGAAGCGTTACGCGATCCGACGTATCGTCTGGGACAGGTATCCAAGGCGACGGCCGGCTGGGATGAGAACCGCGGCGTGACGAACATCCAGCGCCGCAAGGAAGAGGCGTCGGACTATCGCTATTTCCCGGAGCCGGATCTGGCGCCGGTGGTCGTCGATGCCGCCTGGCTGGAGCGCGCGAGGGCCGCGATGGGCGAGTTGCCCTCGGTGCAGCGCCGGCGACTGGTCGAGCAGTACGGACTATCGCCGTATGACGTCGGCGTGCTGACGCAGCAGGGCCGCGCGTTCGTCGCCGACTTCGAGGAAGTCGCCAAGCGCTGCGGCGACGCCAAGGCGGCCTGCAACTGGATGACGAATAAACTGCTCGCCACGCTAAAGGAGAAGAAGGAGGATTACCAGACGTTCCGGTCGGCGTCCCAACTCATTCCCGAACGGTTGGCTGGGCTGATCGTGGAACAGAAATCGGCGGGCCTGAACAAGCAGGCGGCGGAGGAAGTATACAGCCGCATGATCGACGCCGGAGTCGATGCGAAAACGGCCATCGCTCAACTGGGTATCAAGGCGGTGGACTCCGGGGCGCTCGTCGAGACGGTACGACGAGCCATCGCCGGCAATCCGAAGGCGGTCGCCGACTTCAAGGCTGGCAAGACCAAAGCGGCGCAAGCCATCAAGGGCGCCGTCATGCGCGAAACCAAGGGGGCGGCCCGGCCGGAGATCGTGGAACAGATGATTTTGGAAGAGATTCACAAGGCGCCGTGACGCGGGCAACGGAGCTGCGCTGCTGGCGAAGAGGGCACGGCGGCGTTATAGTTATGCGAAGTCCTCCCCGCAACGACGCTCCCTCTGGACAGCCCGATGCACCCGCTGCAAACCTATCTGCACGAATTGCACGACATCCGCTCTACCGGCGCCGCCGTCAAGGAAACCTCGTACTATCCGCCCTTGGCCAATCTGCTCAACGCCGTCGGCCAGACCCTCAAGCCGCGCGTCCGCTGCGTCATCAACTTGAAGAACCAGGGCGCCGGCATGCCCGATGGTGGCCTGTTCACGCCCGACCAATTTCAGCGCGGGGCCGATGTCCCGCTCGACGGTCAACCGCCCGCCCGCGGCGCCATCGAGTGCAAGGGGACCAAGGACGACGCCTGGGTCACGGCCGACAGCGAACAAGTCAGTCAATACTGGAAGAAGTATCATCAAGTCCTCGTCACCAATTACCGCGATTTCGTATTGCTCGGCCAGGACGATAATGGCCGGCCGGTCAAGCTGGAAACCTACCGCCTGGCCGGCGACGAAAAGGCATTCTGGAAGACCGCCGCTCATCCGGCCGCGCTGGCCGCCGCCCAGGGCGAACGCTTTCTCGATTATCTGCGCCGCGTCATGCTGCACGCCGCGCCGCTGGCCGATCCCAAGGACGTGGCCTGGTTCCTCGCCAGCTATGCTCGCGACGCCCGCGCCCGCATGGCCGACGCCGACCTGCCCGCCCTGGACACCGTCCGCAAGGCGCTCGAAGAAGCGCTCGGCATCACTTTTGAAGGCACGAAAAAAGACCCCAAGCAGGGCGAACGCTTCTTCCGCTCCACGCTGGTGCAAACGCTCTTTTACGGCATTTTCTCCGCCTGGGTGCTGTGGCACCGCTCCGCGCCGCCGGCCGGACGGCGCTTCGATTGGGAGAAAGCATCCAAATATCTGCACGTCCCCATCCTGCGCAAGCTGTTCCGCGAGCTGTCCGATCCGGTGCAGCTGGGCGAATGGGAATTGCTGGAAGTGCTGGAGTGGACGGCCGGCGTGCTTAACCGTGTGGACCGCGATGCCTTCTTCGCCAAGTTCCAGGACGCCGAGGCCGTGCAGTATTTCTACGAGCCGTTTCTGGAAGCGTTCGACCCGGAGCTGCGCAAGCAATTGGGTGTCTGGTACACGCCGCCGGAGATAGTGCGCTACATGACGGCTCGCGTCGATACCGTGCTGCGCGAGGACCTGGGCCGGCCCGACGGCTTGGCCGATCCCGATGTGTACGTTCTCGATCCCTGTTGCGGCACCGGCGCTTATCTGGTCGAGGTGCTGCGGACCATCGCCACCACGCTCAAGGATAGGGGCGAGGAGGCGCTCTTGGGCGGCAAGCTGAAGGCCGCCGCCATGGAACGCATCTTCGGTTTCGAGATCCTACCCGCGCCGTTTGTTGTCGCCCATCTGCAACTCGGGCTGTTCTTGCAAACCGAGGGCGTGCCTCTGGAAGAAGCCAAGCACGAACGTGCCGGCGTCTTTTTGACCAACGCCCTTACCGATTGGCAGCCGCCCAAGGGGCCAAAGCAGCACTTGCTGTTCCCGGAAATGGAGGAGGAACGCGACAAGGCCGAGGCGGTCAAGCAGCGCAAGCCGCTGTTGGTGGTGCTGGGCAATCCGCCGTACAACGGCTTCGCTGGAGTCGGCGTCGCCGAGGAACGCGATTTGTCTGACGCCTACCGTACCACGCAGCACGCTCCCAAACCGCAGGGGCAGGGGTTGAATGATTTGTACGTCCGTTTCTTCCGCATGGCCGAGCGCTGCATCGTCGAGCGCGAGCCGCGCCACGGTGTCGTCTGCTTCATCTCGAATTATTCGTGGCTGGATGGATTGTCCTTTCCCGGCATGCGCGAACGCTATTTGAATGAGTTCGACGCCGTGTGGATCGACTGTCTCAACGGCGACAAATACCGCACCGGCAAGATGACGCCGGATGGCAAGCCCGATCCGAGTGTATTCTCCACTGAACAAAACCGCGAGGGCATCCAGGTCGGCACGGCCGTAACGCTGCTGTTGCGCCGGCCGAAACACAAGGGGCCGGCGACGGTTCACTTCCGCCACCTGTGGGGGCAGACGAAACGAACGGAGCTGCTGGCGAGTTTGGAGTATTTTGGGCCGAAACTGTACGAGGTCGTGAAACCAGAAATCCCATTGGGACTCCCATTTCGGCCGTTTGAAATAAACATCGGCTACCTCGACTGGCCATTATTACCGGATTTGTTCCCAGTATCGTTCCCTGGAGTCAAGACTAGCCGTGATGATGTGTTAGTGGGCATTGATCGCAAAACCCTAGCTGAACGCATGACGACGTATTTCGATCCGAAAGTAAGAGCGTTCGGAAAAAATGAAATTGTTATGGGGTCAAGAACCTCAAACAAATTAACGAGCAACCTAAACGGAGGAATGCCTCCTGAATCTCCGAGAGGCGATCGAGCCGACGCCGTAACCGCCCAAAGCCATGCAACCA
>DATBGU010000155.1:0-10463 GCA_036557825.1 Gemmataceae bacterium | reverse complement strand
CAGCCCCCTGTTGCTTCGCTTCCGTAACAGGGGGCTGACGCCCTCCGCTCGCCAGAATGCAGTCGGACAGCCGGGCCTGAAATTGCAGATTGTCCATCAGGCCTCGCTGGAGCGTCGCGGACAGACGCAGATAGGCCGCGTGCGCCTCGCTCGTGGCCTGACGCGCCGTCACCGTTTCGGTAATGAGCGAGATCAATTCCATCCCCGCCCTCGCGGTGTGAGGCGAAGCGCACGGTTCCATCGCAGGTGCCAAGCGCGGCCCTGGACTGGGGATCGCCTGCGGAACCGGTACGAGATCGGGCGGACAAGGCTCTGGACGGACGGGAGCAATGGGCATCGGCTCCGCAGGCGTCTCCGTCTCGCGCGGCGACGATTGCGGAGGTGGAACGATGAACGAGGAGCCGCCCACCGGGACGCTCAGCAGGCGTCGCTCGGCCGGCGGCGCAGCGGCACGAAGGGCGGTATGGGGACCGTACAGCGGCGACAGATCCAGCGGCACACGCTCGGCGCACAACTGCGCCAGAAGCCGCAAGACCAGCGAAACACCGTCCACGCCGGCGACGGAAGCGGAGCGGGTGCGATGCGGGCGGTCGCTGAGGATGGCGTCGATCATCCGCGTGCAGGATGCGCCCGGACCCATCTCCAGGAAAATGCGGACACCGTCGCGGTAGGCCGATTCGATGACGGCGGGGAAATCGACGGTGTCCAGCGCTTGTCCCAGGATCGCGTCGGCGGCGCTGTCGAGGTTCACTTCAAACGAGCGTGCCAGGGCCGCACTGTAGAAGCGCACGCCGGACGGCGGAGTCGTCGGCAAGCGGTGCAGTTGGCGATACGCATCCGCGACGGTGCGGACCACCGGACAATGCACGGTTGAAGTTTCCGGCAAAGGCAGGAAGTTGCATCCCAGGCGCTCAACGACCTTCTGGACTTCGCCGAGTTCGCCGCCGAGGACGCATTCCCGCGGCGTGTTGATGATGAGCAGATATGCCCGCCGCAAGCCGGCGCAGGCGCCGCGCACCGCACCCGGTCCGCGGTCCACGATGCCCGTTAGCCAGTCCACGGCGGCGTCGGGCGGCAAGCGCCACGCCTGGCGCGCCGCCTCGCAGGCTCCGGTCAGATCGCGCACGAACAGCGGCGAGGCGTTCATGGCGTGCAGCATGGCGTCGCGGTCGGCCCAGGCGCGAAGCGCGAACAGGGCCGCCGATTCGCCGAGACTGTTGCCGATCGCCGCATCGACACGGACGCCGAAGCGGCGCACCACGTCGGACAGCAGACTGCCCAGCGTGACCTGACCGAAGATGCGATCGCGCACGGAGGGTGCGACGTTAGGACGATCGGTCCAGAAGACATGAGGGAGATATTGACTCCGCAAGTAGCCATTTTCGGAATCCTGACGACGGAGGAGTTCCGGCCAACAAACGGAAAGGTCGCGGCCCATGCCGGGATAGTCGTTGCCGGAGCCGGGGAAGACGGCAGCGATGCGGCCGGTGCGGCCTAGCGGCACCGGCGCGTGGAACACGCGATCGCGGAGCGCCGGCCGCAGTACGAAAGGCCGTGCGGGATCGTCGCGCAGACCGCGCTGGGCGGCGTCGATCTGCTCGACCAGTTCCAGGCGGTCGCGCGCCACCAGCGCCACCGCCTGCGGCAGAGTCGGGACCAGCGGGTTTTTCTCGTACCAGTCGCGGGCCAGTGTTTCCAGCGATGCGTCCGGCAGCGCTCCCAGCCGGCTGCGCAGGCGTCCCAACCCATCAAGGAGGGCGCGGGCGTCGCGGCCCTCGGCGACGAAGAGCGCCTCGGTGTGTTTGCCCAGTGGATGCAGGCGATCCGGGCGATCGACGCAGGCGGCCGGCTCCCAGGCTTCGAGCACGACGTGGATGCAATTGCCATCCACGCTGAAGGAACTCAGACCGGCGCGCCGCGGCCCAGTCGCACGATCGCGCAGCCAGTATTGCGGCGCACGCGGCAACAAGAACCGGCCCACCGACTCCGCGAGTTCGCCGCGCTCCGAGGTGAGGTTACAGAGCGGCGGCAGAATTTGCTGATCCAGACACAAGCACACTTTGATGAGCGAGGCGAACCCAGCGGCGGCGCCGGCGTGGCCAACGTCGGCCTTGGCACTGCCCAGCACCAAGGGATGCGGGACGGGATGCGAGCCGAAGAAAGAAGCAAGGGCCAGCGACTCGCCGAGATCCTCTTCGGGATCGCCGCTGCCGTGCGTCTCGACGTAGGCGACCGAGGCGGGATCGGCGCCAGCTTCCGCGTAGGCCCGTTCCAGCGCGTTCTGATAAGCGGCCGACTCTGGGGCGACATCCGCGACGCCCCCCCCACCGGCGACGCCAATGCCCTTGATGATCGCGTGGATGGTGTCGCCGTCGCGTACCGCATCGTCGAGTCGCTTGAGGACGACAGCGGCGGCTCCTTCGCCCGGCAGCGTGCCGTCGGCGGCCGCGTCGAACGGAGAGGCTCGCCCGGAGGCGGAGAACGGCCGGTGCCGATGGGTCGCCAGCACGGCGCGGACATCGCCGGCCAGATCGACCGCCCCGGCGATGGCTCGATCAATCTCGCCCTTCTGCAAGGCGCGAACGGCCGCTTCGAGAGCGCGTAGCCCCGAGCTTTCCTCGCTACTGATCGTGAAGCTCGGTCCGCCGAGATGGAACTCGCGCGCGATGCGGCTGGCGACGATGCTGCCGAGCGAACCCATCGTCCGGCTCGCGGTCAGCGGTGGACCGGCGGCATCGCGCAGCGCCGGATCGAGCGACCAGCGGAAATGGAAGTTGGTCGTGTTCAGATCGAGTCCGAGTCCGATAAAGACCCCTGTTCGCGGCTGAGCCTCTTCGGGCAGTCCGGCCGCGTCGATGGCCTCGGCGGCGACTTGCAGCATGAGCAATTGTTGCGGCAATGTCTCCTGCAATTCGCGCGGCGGGATGCGGAAGCGGTCGGCCGTGATCGTCACTTGCGGGTCGATGTAATAGCCGGCGAAGGAGCGGGCGTCAAACCCCTGATCGCGAAACCAGGCGCTGTCCGGCACGCCCCACCAGTGCGGCGGCGGCGACGGTGACACCTGATTGTCACCACCGAGAACGCAATGCTGGAAGGCGTGCAGCGATTTCCAAGGACCGAAGTGGGCGGCCATGCCGACGATGGCTACAGAGGGCGTGTCACTCGACAAGCCCGGAGCGCCAGCGACGGGAGAAGGGCCCGTCGCTGGCGCTCCGGGCTTGTGAACCCACTCTTCCAACAGTACATGCGCATTGATACCGCCGAAACCGAAAGCACTGACGGCGGCGCGGCGCGGCGTGCGTTCGTCGCGCCGCTGCCAGGGCTGAGCGCGGTTGAGGATGCGGAAAGGAGAGCTTTCAAAATCGAGGCCCGGTGCCCCTGTTGCGAAATTGGCGGTCGGCGGCAACATCTGCGCGGCAAAAGCGGACAAAACCTTGACGACGCCCGCCGCACCGGCGGCGGTCAGCAAATGACCCACCGTCGATTTCACGGAGCCGATCGCGCACTGACCGGGACGCCAACCGTCCGGACCCCACAAGGATTTGAGACTCTGAAACTCCACGGAATCGCCGACCGGCGTGCCGGTGGCGTGGCATTCGATCAGATCGACGTCGGCCGGCTCCCAGCCGGCCTCGCGGTAGGCGGCGCGCATGGCCCGCAACTGCCCCTCGGTGCTGGGGGCCAGCAAATTGCCGTCCACGTCGTTGGACAAGCCAATCCCCGCAATCACCCCAAGAATTCGGTCTCCGTGGCGCACGGCGTCATCCAGTCGCTTCAGCAGAAAGATGCCGGCGCCCTCGCCGACCACCAGGCCGTCGGCGCGGGCGTCGAAGGGCGAGCAGCGCCCGCTCGGCGACAGGGCGCGCAGCTGCGAGAATCCCATCTGCGTGTACAGGCAATCGGGACGCGACACACCACCGGCTAGCATGGCGTCGGCGCGACCGGCCCGCAGTTCGTCCACAGCGAGTTTCAGCGCGTACAGCGACGAGGCGCAGGCGGCATCGAGGGTGCAGCTGCCGCCGCCCAGGCCGAGCGCCCTCGCCAACACCCCGGCGACGAGGCCGGGAACATGGCGGTTGAGCGGCGAGCGAGGGGCGTCAGCCCCCTGTTGAACGTAACAGGGGGCTGACGCCCCCCGCTCGCCCAGTCGTTCCAGGAACGTGCGCCCCAGGTACGCACGGGCCAACTCCGAGACGCGCTCGGTCGGCAGCGCGATGTTGCCGAGGATGACACCGACGCGGCGACGGTCCAGACCGCCCGTCACGCCGGACGCGAACGCCTGTCGGCCGGCGTGCAGGGCCAGGTGAAAAACCGGATCGAGTTCGATCAACAGATCGGCGGGGAGATCGAGACCGGACGGGTCCAGCGGGATGTCGTCGAGGAAATAGCCGCGCAGCGAGTAGACGCGATCGGGGCGGGAGATGGCGGGATCGTAGGCGTCGTGCGGATCGAGCAACCAACGGCCAGGCGGAACTTCGCGGGCCGCATCCACGCCGGTGAGAACCTGCTTCCACAGATGTTCGGGTCCAGGCGCGGAAGGGAAAAGGCCGCCCATCGCGACAATGGCGATCCGTTCGCCCTCTCTGGCGCGAGAGGGCGGGCGGCTATTGTGGGTCGCAACGCCCATGCGCGGCTTCTCCGATCAAGGTGCGGTGGCGGAGGTGAGGGATTGTCGAGCGAAGACGCGTCGCAGGGCCGGGTCGATGACGCACTCATAGCCTTCCAACCGGGCGACGACCTGGCCGCGCTCGTCGAGATAGTCGATGTCGGCCAGCGCGTGCAAGTCGCTGTCGCGCGTTACCCGGACCACGACGCGGACGCCGGCTGCGGGAAAGGCGCGCTGATACTGCCGATAGCAAGCGATATGACAGGGCAGCGAGGGCGCGCCGTGGAGTTCCTGGCTCCAGACGACCATCATCTGAAAGCTGCAATCCAGGGCGAGAGGGTCGGCGAGCCAGCGCTGGCGCAGTGGGCGTTGTATCCACTCGTTCGGCGGCGGGGCGCTGCTCACTCGGGCGACGATGCCGCGCTCGCCGCAGCCCTCGATCCGCTCGATGCCATGCAGGTCGGGACCGTGGAACAGCAGGTTTTGATACACCTCCTGCGGGCCGCGCATGTACGGCCGGCAATTCGGAGCGGCGGCGGCGGCAGGTGGGGGCGGCAACTGATTCGCCAGCACGATCTCGGCGCGGGCGTGCAGAACCTCGCGGCCATCGGAACGGATGCCGCGCAGTTCGACCGGGACGATGAAAACGCCATCGCGCTTGACGGCCTTGCCGGCATGGATGCGCAAGGTTGGGACTGTGTCGCTGTCGAGAATGACGCCGTGCAGAATGCGGAGATCGTTGCAGCCGTGAAACAGCAAACCGGGGTTCTGATGCAGCGCTCCGTGAGCCAGCCATTCGAGGATCAGCACGGTAGGCAGCACGGGCCGGCCATCGAGGACGTGCGATTCCAATACCGGATGAGTAGTTCGATCCAGCACGCGATCGAAAGCGCTAGGCAACGACGGCGGCGGTAGGTCCGGCGAGCCGAGCCGGACCGGGGGAGTGCCGCTCGGCTCGCGGCACCTACTACCGGCGCTCGCGGCGAGCACAACGACCTCAACGACGTCCGTCGGCGGCGAGCGCAACTCCTCGACGAGATAATTCGCCCCGGATTCCAGCGGAATCAGGCCGATGCCTTCCGCCTCGAAAACCTTCTTGAGAGCGGGACTAACCATGCCGCCATCCCACGGACCCCAGTTGACGGAGACGACGCGGCAGCGCGGCAGGCGGCGGGCCTGCTGTTGGGCCAGTTTGTTGAGCACCTCGTTGGCGATGGCGTAATCGACCTGCCCGGCGCGGCCGAAGCGCCCCGTGGAGGACGAGAACAGTACCAGGGCGCGGAGTTCCTCCGCCTCGACCGTCCGCAGCAACGATCGCAGGCCGGCAACCTTGGTGGCGTAGACGCGCTCAAACTGTTCGAGCGTCTTGTCCTCGATACGGGCATCGGCGAGCACACCGGCGCCGTGGATGATACCGCGAACCGGAGCGTTCAACTGCTGACATGCCATTGTCAGCACGGTCTTGACGGCGTCCGCGTCACGGATGTCCACGCTGCGATAGAGGGCGCGAGCGCCGGCTGCTTCGATGCGCGCCAGCGTCCGCCGGATCTCGCGATGGGCGGACAGCAGACGATATTGCTCGCCGATCAGCTTCAACGAAGCGCTGCCGTTGGCACGATTGCCCAATTCGCGCTTGATCTCGGCTTCGCTGGTCAGGGGGGCCAACCAGTCCGGCTCCTTCGCGGGTTCCGGTGTGCGGCCGAGCAAAATCAGCGTTGGCCGGAATACTCGCGCCAGAGCGACGGCGACCTCGGCAGTCACGCCGCGCGCGCCGCCGGACAGCACGATCGCATCGCCCGATTGGAACGGGGACGCCGTTCCGGCGGTCAGCGGCTGCAAAACGCCCTCCAGAGTGCGCTGTCGGCCGCGCGCCAGCCCCACCTCGGCGGGACCATCGCGAAACATCTCCTCGACGATCGCGGCGGCGGCTTCGTCCGCATCGCGGAAATCGTCGGCCAGATCGATGGCCTTGCAATGCACGTCCGGCCACTCGTGCCCCGCCGTCTTGACCAACCCGGCGAGTCCACCGTCGAGCGGGTCGCGTCCAGCGTCGAGATCCACCAGGCCGAACGCGCCGTCCAGGCGCGAGACCGTGACGAACAGCGCGCCGCCCTGCTGACCGGCGCTCCGCAGAGCCGGCCCGACGCGCTGCACGCCGAAAAGGGCGTGTTTCAGGAACGCATCGTCTTCGGGCTGCCGATTCGCCACGATCACGAGAGCGCCGAGCGCGGCCGGGTGATGCAGTTCACGAAGCGAGGCGATGGATACACAGTGCGGGCGATAGCCAAGCGTGCGCAGACGTTGATCCAGTGCCGGCGACAGTACAGCATCGTCGGACGCGATCCAGATTTCCGCGCCCGGCTGGAGTCGAACCGCCTGCCGAGTGGACGCATTCGCCAACGGGACCGACCGCAGGATGCTCCGCTCGACGCTCGAAAAGGTGTCAGGAACCGTTTTCGAGTCTCCATTCCGAGACGAGTGTTTCTCGTTCCCACGCTCCGCGTGGGAACGCACGTCTTCGACGCTCCGCGTCGCGCCGGCGAGGAAAGCGGCGATTTGCCGGAGGTTGTGCAGGGTGCCGAGGTGTTCGGGTTTGATGACCGGCGCTTCGGACAGGCGTTCTTGCAGGGCCGACAGGATCTCGACGCGCTTGATGGAGTCGATGCCCAGATCGGCATCCAACGCCATGTCCAACTCCAGCATCTCCGTCGGATAACCCGTCTTCTCCGCGATCACCTCTAAAAGGATCGTGCGAACCTGCTCCTCATTAGGGCCGCGACGCGGAGCGTCGGGAACGTGAGGAGGGGATGAGGCAGAAATCACTTTCTCGCCGCCGGCGAGGAAAGCGGCGATTTGCCGGAGGTTGTGCAGGGTGCCGAGGTGTTCGGGCTTGATGACCGGCGCTTCGGACAGGCGTTCTTGCAGGGCCGACAGGATCTCGACGCGCTTGATGGAGTCGATGCCCAGGTCGGCATCCAACGCCATGTCCAACTCCAGCATCTCCGTCGGATAACCCGTCTTCTCCGCGATTACTTCCAGCAAGATGGATTCGATGCGTGCGTTCCCACGCGGAGCGCGGGAACGCACGTCTTCGATACTCCGCGTCGTGCCTGCCGGCGGAGTGGGAGGGACAGTAGCGGCAATAGGGGAGGGCGCTGGAGTTGCGATCCGTGGCGGTGGCGGCGCGACGGGAAGCGCGGCGATCGGCGGAGCAGCCGGAGCGGGAAGCGGGGCCGCGAGGAGGGCGGGTCCGACCGGCAGGCCGAGCGAGGCTTGCAACAGCCGCTGTTGCTGTTCGACCAGGAACTGCACGGTGCGTTGGGCGGAGTCCTGGCCGTCTAGAAACTGGCGATGCAGTTGCGCCGTCTGATCCTGCATACGTTGCAGAGCGGTCAGACTGTCCCGGGTCAGGTTCAGTGCCTGGGCGAGAGCGGTTCCGGCTGATGCGGGCGAGGCCGGTTGGAGGGTCGCGGCGGGAAGGTTGGGTCCATTCATCGTCGGGGTGGGAGTTCCGTTCGTTATAGGTCGAGACTCAGTCGTGGAAGGATCGACGGGCGAGCGGGGGGCGTCAGTCCCCTGTTGTGCTCGAACAGGAGGCTGACGCCCCCCGCTCGCCAAGTCGGTACGTTTCGGTTTGACGTAGTTGGCGCCACAGATCGGCACCGACAGCGTTCGCTTCGGTGAATCGGCCGGCGTCTCCGGCATCGGCGCATCGGCATCCCAGGCCGCGAGTTTGATCTCGTGGCCCAGCGCGGCCAGGTGCGCCAGACAGCACGCCAGATCGTACACGCCGGAGCGCTGGCCGTTGGAACTATCCAGCGCCAGCGCTTCGTGCTCACGTCCTTGCAGGATGGCGGACACCAGGCCCGATAGGCGATGGCCGGGCCCGACTTCGAGGAAGGTGCGGATGCCGGATTCGTGAAGGCGTTCGATCTGGCGCACGAACTCGACCGGCCGCGCCAACTGTCCGGCGAGAAGATCGCGAGCGGCGGCGAGATCGTCGGGATATGCCTCGGCGGTGCTGTTGGCGAAGACGGGCATCGCGGCGGGATGAAGTTCCACGTCCGCGAGGGCGGCACGGAACGGCTCGGCGGCGGCGGCGACAAGCGAGCTGTGGAAGGCCGCTGAGACGGTCAGCCGCTGGGCGCGGACCTGCCGCGAGGCGAAGGCAGCCTCCGCGCGCTCGATGGCGGCCATCGGTCCCGACAGCACAGTTTGCTGCGGGGCGTTCTTGTTGGCCAGAACGAGGTCCAAGTTCTCGGCGCGGAGAACGTCGCGGATCGTCTCCGGGGCCGCCTGCACGGCGAGCATGGCTCCGCCATCGCCGGCCGCATGGGCCATGAGCCGGCCGCGCAGGCGCGACAGGTTGAAGAACTCATCCGGTTTCAGCCGTCCCGCGGCGCACAGGGCCGTCAGTTCGCCGTAGCTGTGGCCGGCGGCGGCGGCGGCGCGGACGCCGAACTGTTCGAGAATGCGCCAGGCACCCAGCGAAACCGCACCAAGAGCGGGTTGGGCGACATCGGTCGCTCGCAGCGCTTCTTCGTTGGCGCGGCGCCGCTCGGCGGTGAAGGAGATAGGCGGATAAATGCGGTCGATGAGATGGCGGGCGGGACGCCCGCGCTCCGGAGCGCGGGCGTCCCGCCCGCCATCCCTTGCTGGCGCGTCGGGCTGGCATGCCTGGGCCAACGTATCGTGCAGGGCCGGGAACTGACAGGCCAGCTCGCGCAACATGCCCGGATACTGCGCTCCCTGTCCGGGAAAGAGCACAGCCACCTTGCCCGCGCGCGGGCCCCGGCCGAAGAAGATGCCTTCGGGACTGCGGAATGTTTTCTTTTCGCCCAGGCTGGCCAGCAGCGAACGGGCATTCTCCAGCAAGCGCGTCAGGTCCGTTCGCTGTCGCTGAACGATGAGGAGCAACCGGCAATCGGCCGTCGCATCCCACGAGAGCCGCGTCTGGACGGCGCGGGCGCGGAGGGCCGGCCATTCGAGGTTTTGCGGCCACTGGCTCAATTGCTGTTCGAGGTGCGCCGGCCTCGCTCCGGTGAAGGCGAGGATTTGCGTCTCGCCGTCCCAGTCGATGGTTTCCTTGTGCGGACTCGCCTCCTCCACGACGCAATGAAAATTGCTGCCGCCAAAACCGAAGGCGCTGACGGCGGCGCGGCGCGGATGACCGGCGGACGGCAACCACGGCCGCGCTTGCGTGTTGACGTAGAACGGACTATCGCCGGCTTGCAGCGGTTCGATTGGCTCCTTGACCTTGATCGTCGGCGGCAGCACCTTGTGATGCAGCGCGGCCACGGCCTTGAGAAGCCCCGCCACACCGGCCGCCGCCTTGGTATGGCCGATCTGCGATTTCACCGAACCGAGCGCGCACCAGGGTCCGCCCCGCTCGGCCTCGCGATAGACCTCATTGAGTGCAGCCACCTCGGTGGCGTCGCCGACGCGCGTGCCGGTGCCGTGCGCCTCGACCATCTCGATGGTATCCGGCCCGACGTCGGCCACGCGGTACGCCTCGCGCACCGCCTCGATTTGCCCGGCGGCGCGCGGAGCGTAAATGGCGTTGCCCCGGCCGTCGCTGGACGAACCCAGACCGCGCACGATCGCGTAAATCCGATCGCCGTCGCGCCGTGCATCGTCGAGGCGTTTCAGCACGACCATGCCCACGCCTTCGCCGAGGATAGTGCCGTCGGCGGAGGCGTCGAAGGGGCGGGCGTCCCCGGTCGGCGACAGGGCCGGCGTCTTGCTGAAACACATGTACATGAAAATGTCATTGAACGTATCGACGCCGCCGGTCAGCACCATGTCGGCCCGTCCCGCCGTCAGTTCCAGGCAGGCCAGGTGCAGGGCGGACAGCGAC
>DATBGU010000154.1:0-97320 GCA_036557825.1 Gemmataceae bacterium | reverse complement strand
CTGATTCAAGGCGATCAATCCGTCGATCTGGTCGCCGTGATTGAGAGGTTTGTGCGCCGACACGCGCAGGCGCAGCCAGGAATGTCCGCCGCGTATCACGGACTGATAACTGTTGTACGCGTAAACGCCCTGCCCTTGCCGAGCCACGGCGAGCGCGAGCGTGTTGCCGGCCGAGGCGACCCCATCGCCCGCGGCCCCACCGATACCGACGATCAGGTTGGCATGGTCCATTGATCTAAAACCCCCGCCAAAGTTGAACAACACGGGCCACCCACGAACGGACGGCCGACCGGCGAACCCCGGTTGGCCCGTGGCCCAAAAAGTGATACGCGCTCTTCTCCGAAATCCGTCGTTGTTGCGGGTGCCGCGGCGCGAACAGACTCGTTCGATAGGGACGGCGTCGGCGGCAATTAACCTGGATCTGATTCGATGATAAGCGGTTTTCGGCGATGTGCAACGAAATTACGGGCGCGAATTCGATTTCAGGACGCCGCGCGCCCGTCAGCGCGGCACCTCCACGCGCTCCAGCACGGTATTGAGGATGTCATCGGTGGTAAATCCCTCGACGTAGGCGTCCGGCTGGAGCGTCAGACGATGGCGCAGCACGGGACGGCAAATGCGCTTGACGTCGTCGGGCGTGATGAAGCCTCGGCCGCTCATCAGCGCCCGCACCTTGGCCGCTTGCAGCAGGTGGACGGCGGCGCGCGACGAGGCACCCATCAGCACCTTGTCCATCTCGCGCGTCATGCGGACGATCCGGCCGATGTACGTACAGATTTCCGGCTTGGCGACGATCTTGCCGGTTCCCTGGCGGGCGCGCTGGATCTGCTCGCGGGTCAGCCCCACCCGACCATTCGGTTCACTTAGCACTTCGCCGGGTGGTGTGAGGATGTCCAGCGGGGCCGACAAGGTGCCGCGGCCTTGGTACAGCCTCAAAATGCGGTCCTCCTCGTCCGCCGGCGGGTACTCGATATTCAGCTTCAGCAGGAAACGATCGAGCTGCGCCTCCGGCAAGCGGTAGGTGCCCTCGTACTCGATGGGGTTTTGGGTCGCCACCACCGTGAAGAACTCGGAAAGTGGATGGCTGATGCCATCGAGGGTGACGGTCTTTTCCTCCATGACTTCCAAAAGGGCCGATTGTGTCTTGGGCGGCGTGCGGTTGATCTCATCGGCGACGACGATATCGGTGAAAACGGGTCCGGCGCGGAACTCGAACTGGCTGCTCTGCAAGTTGAAGACGTTGGTGCCGAGGATGTCGGAGGGCATCAGATCGGGCGTGAACTGTACGCGCTTGCAGTCCAGGGCGAGCAGCCGGGCCAAGGTGCGGGCCATGAGCGTCTTGGCGGTGCCCGGCACGCCTTCCAGAAGGATGTGTCCGCCACACAACAGCGCCAGCAGCATCAATTCGAGGCTGTCGCGCTGTCCCACGACCACGCGCTCGGCCCGGTTCAGCAGCGCTTCCACCCATTCCGGGACCGCCGCGGTCTCCTCAGCGTGCATGCAATGTTCCTCCCACAAGCCCGGAGCGCCAGCGACGGGCGCTTCAACCCGTCGCTGGCGCTCCGGGCTTGTCGATGATTACTTCGTTTTTCGCTTGCTCTGCTTTGCCCCGCTCACTTGGATCTCACTCGTGAACTGGCCGAACGCCTGCGCCCATGCCAACAATTGCCGTTCGGACACTTCGCCTCGCCGCAGTTCGCCGACGCCGCGCAGCAACCCCTGCAAACGCACCATCGACGGGCCGGAATCGTGCAGCCGCCAGGCAGCCAGGATCTCCGCCGGCAGCGCGTTGCGGCGCAGACGCAAATGCCGCGTCAGCGCGCCCAGGAAGCTCCGTATCAGCGTCCGTGCCAGCAGTCGCCGCGTTCCGGTCCGCTGATACAGCCGAGCCAGCGCCGAGGCGTAATCGACCGCGTCGGCGGCGGACGTTTTCGGCGTCGGCACGGCAGGACCCAGCCGCACAACCCACGTCCACCCCGCGACGAGCAGGACGGCGAGAACCAGCAGCAGGGTGGCCTTTTCGCCGTGATAGCCGAGGTAACCCCAGAAGCCACCGCCGGAGTGCAGTCCGTGGTGATACTCGTCGAAGTACACCTTGCCGCCGCGCGCGTTCAGCGCCGCCACGTTGGCCAGGAACACCACGTTGTCCTCGCGCGGCTCGCCGTCGGAGCGGACCAGTCCTTCCTGCGTCAACATGCGAGCATCGGCCACGACCAGCACATGCCCTTTTTTGCGCCGCAGCAGCACGGCCCCCGGTTGATCGCCAATCCACCACAGGGGCAGACCGCCCTCGGCGCGCACCGTGGAGCGCGAGCCGACGCTGAGGTGCTCGATGCCTTCGGTATAGCCGCCCGCTTCGCCGAGGTCCACCGGCGTGAAATGCTCCTCGTCTTTTCGCGTGTCCTCGTTGAGGACGATGTTGAGCGCCTCGTGCAGAGCGGTGTTCTTGCGGCTCATCAACAGCAGCGTGTTGCCCTGCTCCACCCAGCGCAGCAGCGCCCGCGCGTCGCCGTCGGAGATGTCCTTCGATCCACCACCGAACCGTTTGCGCCGCGGCGGCTCGGTCAGGATCAGCAATCCCTCGTGTTGTCCTTGCTGGATGGGCCGCGTCACCGCCACCGGCGTCAAGCCCAACCCGCGCAGCACGTTGGCCGCCTCACCCAGTCCGTCGCTCGCTTCGGAGTAAACCGAGTAGGCCGGCATGTCCAGCCCCGCCCGACTGCGTTCGCGCAGCAAGTACGCCGCCACGACGCCGAAGACGCCCAGCAATGACACAACCAGAAGCCAGCAGGCAAATTTCATTAGTCAGCAGTCAACAGGCAGCAGTCAGCAGTCAGCAGTCAGCAGCAAAGGAGGTTGAGGCATTTTGCTGCGGACTACGAACTGCGGACTGCGGACTGATTTTGTATCTCCTCCGCCAGTTTGTGACAGGCGCGGTAGTCGGCGGACTCGCAGGCGCGCTCGCCGTACCACTTCGCCTCGAAGAGGTCCGTCAGTTCGTGGAACGGTTCGTGCAACTCGGGCGGCGCGATCTCGGACAGGTGGACCTGGCGAACGTATTCGCCATTGGTGCGCGTCGCCTCGAAGCGGATGAACTGCTGCCGGTGCAAGAGCGCCAGCACAGCGAGATACAAGATGCGCACCGCCTCGCGGAACCGGCCGTCGCCGGCCAGCTTGTCGGCCTGACGCCACAACTCGCTCGGTGATTCCTCAAGCACCTGCTTGGCCTCGTTCTCCGGCGGCAGCGCCTCCTTGCCCATCACGGCCGATGGCTTCGGCGTCCGCGCCCCGCGGCGCGACGATAGAAACAGATACAGCGCGGCTGCCAGGATCGCCAGTCCCAACCCCGCCAACAGCACCCAACCCAGGAACGAGAAACCACCCGAACTCACCGACGGCATCCGGGCCCCAGAACCACCGCCCCCTCCGCCGCCGCCTCCTCCGCCATCAGCCGGGTTTTGATGGTCCTCTCCCTTGGCATCTTCGCGGCGCACCTCGACGCGCTTGATCTCCTTGCGATCGTCCTCGATTCGCTGCTGCCGGCGGGGCCGCTCGTGCTTGCGTACCTCCGTGCCGCGCAGCAGTGATTTGACCTCCTTCGGCGACCGCCCTTTCTCCGCGCCGTCGCGCGGCGGTGCGGCCAGCGCATCCTCCAGCAGCGACACGCGCCGATGCAGGTCGTCGAGCACGCGCAGGGCGTCCTCGCGTTTGCGCTCGCCGAAGTCGGCGATGGCTTTGTCGTACCAGCGCAGCCGCTTCGCATCGCCCTCTCCGGCGTCGGCCAGCTTCTCGCCCAGTTCGCGCAGCCGGCCGACCCAGCGCTGTCCGCCTGGATACGGCTCGGCCGTTTTCACTTCCGCGCGAATCGTCTCGATCCCCCGACGCACCTCGCGCACCGCTTCGCGTTGTTCCTCATCCGCCCTCGATTGAGGATTAACCGCCAAGACGCCAAGGACGCCAAGGAAAAGGAAGAGGAAAGATAAAGCGCTCTCGGATTTTGCTCTTCTCTCTGTCTTTTTCTTGGCGTCCTTGGCGTCTTGGCGGTTGAATTTATCTTCGTTGATTCGGGCCAGCGCCGAAAAGACCCGCTGCACGCGGAATTGCAGATCCAGCCCTTCCCGGCGTGTGCGGACGTCGGTGTGCAGAAGGAAGTTGCCCGCCTCGAAGAACGGTGTCAGCAGCAGCCAACTCAGCAGAAAAAGGGCCATCGTGTAGACCGGGTTCGATCCAAACGTCAGCTCGGCACTGAGCAGGGCCGTGTCAAGCCCGGCGAGATTGTCGGCCACCCACAGAATGGAGAGAGCGAGCAGGTGCAACTGAACGGCGAGCAGCAATAGCAGAGGCAGACGACAGGCGACGACGGCGGCGGCCTTCAGCGCCGCCGCTGCCGCGTCGCCGCGCAGCTCGCGGAACAGTGTCCCGGTGCGCGCACGTCCCTCCGCGATCAGCGCGTGCAGCGAAGTGTTGGCCGCCCAGATCGGCAAGCTCAGAACCAGCGTTAGCACGCAGCCGAACAGAAAGCCCAGCACCTTGAAGACTGCGGAAGTCGAGGGGTGCAGGCTGCACAGGACAATCACGGGTCCGGCGAGCGTGACGCTCAGCAGCGCCGCCCGCGCGGCCAGGTGCTCCAGACCGTAGCGCAGGGCCGGCATCACGCCGTCGCGGAGGGACACCGTCTCTCCCGCGATGCGCCGGCGGAAGAGTTCCTGACAGGCGCCGGACGCCAACCCCGTCAGCGGCAACACCAACATGGCCGCGATCGGCAGCGCGATCTGCGCGAAACCGGCGGGGGCGGGCACCGCCAGCAACAACAACAGGATGGTGAAGACGGGAACCAAAAACAACGCCGTGTACAGCAGAAGCAGAGGAGCATCGGCCAGGGCGAGCCGCCAGGCGTCGTCCAGGATCTCTCCCGTCGTCCGCGGTCGAATCTCCACGCGCGCTTCCGCCTTTCTTCCGCTTCGGTAGGTCCGGCGAGCCGAGCCGGACCCGCTGTAGCTGAAGTCGTCAGACTTCAGTTCGTCCCCCCGAAGTCTGACGACTTCGGCTACGCAGCAGTGCCGCTCGGCTCGCGGCACCTACTTCTACGGCGCCATCTTGCCGCTGACGGCCCAGCACAGGCCGAGCAGCATCAACCAACCCGCGCCCAGCAGCAGCGCCGCTGTCAACGCCCACAGTTTGCCCGGGCTCGCCTCCTCGCGCCGGACGCCCAGCACCTTGAGGCAGGCGTGGCAGTGATTGATCCCGCCCAGCCGCGTACAGCACGCCGCGCAGATCACCACCCGGCAGCGCATGCAGATGCCCACCCCCGGCCGGTCGTCATGAAAGTGACAGGTTCGCATTCCAATATCCGTGGGATCAACGCGGCAGAAGGCGGAAGCTGTCCAGCGCCGTTTGCAATTCGTCCTGGATTCGGCCCACATTGCGCTTGGGCGTGTAGGCGCGGACGACGTAGAAAGGTCCGTTGCCGCGACGATACAAGCGGATGAGAAAGCGCCACGACTGCCGAGCGCAACGGATGTCCACTTCCAGCTCTCGTCCTTCCGCGCCGTCCTTCATCCCCAGTTGCCGGCTCGCCACCAAGCGGGCGTGGTTGACCTGCCGGAACTCGTCGTCGTCGTCATCAAAATTGGCGTGCTTGAGGGTGTTCTCGAACTCGGCGAGGATCTCGGTCTGACACTGGTCGAACGTGCGGCCAGCGACGGCTGGCATCGTCCGCACATCGACGAAGGCATGATGCGTCACCTGCATCAGCAGCAGGGCCAGGTTCTTTTGCAAAAAGGCGACGGCCGGATCTTCGCTCTGGTTGCCGCGCACCTGCCCCCATTTCTCGGTTGGCCGCGTGATGGCGAACCCCTTGACGCCGACAACCACCTCCAACGGCCCGCTGGTATCGACCTGCTTCGACAGGGTGCGTTCGCGCAGCCAGGTTTCCAGGCCGAACACATCGGCGGTGTTGAGTGCGAAGAGGGTCAGCCCGGTGAACAGGAGGCCCAGGCAGATGCCGAAGACGGCGAAGCCGGTTCCGCTGACCTGCCGGCGGTTCCGCGAGATGCTGACCAGGGCGATGACGCCCAGCAGCACGGCGACCAGCGAACCGAAGACGGTGAAGGCGCCGACGAGGGCGAGCACGACGCTGGCCAGCGCCCAGCCGCTGGTCAGCTGCGGCGGCCGATCCACGGCCGGCGTCTTGAGCGGCTGCTGGCAATCGGGGCAAAGAACCTCCTGTCCGGCCAGCGTATCGTCCACCTCGAAGCGAGCACCACAGGCGCAGGTAATCATGATCGGCCCAATCCTCCGCGCGCGCAACGACCTCCGCGACATCCGCCATTGTACCCGCCCCCTCCGCCGTCGCAACCGGGCAGCCGTCGCCGATTCCACTGTTCCCGAGCGCGGGGCCTGGCGCTCCAAGTCCGCCATCCGCTTGTTGAATCCGCTTGGAGCGCGGCGGATAATAGACGACGGCAGCGGAACGCCATGAGGTCTTGTCCATTATTCCATGTCATTCTGGGAGTGAAGATGGACTCCAATCCGCGGCTTGACGACCGGGAGAAGCAAACTCCCCGCGAGGACACGGCCGCCCCGAAGACCGGAGCGGGAAGACGTGGGCCGCTCCTCGTCTTCCTGGGCGGCTTCTTGCTTCTGGGGCTTGGGACCGTCGCCTTTTGGTGGAGTTGGCGGGTGTGGTCGCGCGAGGAGCCGAGAGAGTCCGAACCCGCGGAGACGCAGCCGCGCGATCCACGCCTGGCGTACACCGGCCCCTTCCGCAACATCCATCCCGACGTTCACTACGTCGGCGACGAGCAGTGCGCCGGCTGCCACACGAAGGAAACCGAGACTTTCCATCGGCATCCCATGGGACGTTCCCTTGTGCCCATCGCTCAACTCGCGCCTCGGCAACCCTACGATAACAAACACAACAACCCCTTCATGGCCCTGGACTCGCGCTTTCGGGTCGAGCGAAAAGGAGAACAGATCCGGCACCTCCGCGCTCTGCTGGACGAGTCCGGCGCGACGGTCGTCGAATACGGCCCGGAGGTCCATTACGCCATCGGTTCCGGATCGCGGGGTTATTCTTACGTCACGGACCAGGACGGCTACCTATTCCAGACCGCCATCAGCTGGTACTCCCAGAAGAAGATTTGGGATCTGTCTCCGGGATTCACTGTCCTGCGTGTGACGCAACGCCCCATCGGGGGCGACTGTTTGTTCTGTCACGCCAACCGAGCGCATCCCACGCCGGGTTATCAGAACCGCTACGACAAGCCGATCTTCTCCGGCCACGCCATCGGCTGCGAGCGCTGCCACGGACCCGGCGAGCGACACATCGAAAGCGCGGACCCGTTCGATATCGTTAGCCCCGGCGCGAAGCGACTGCCCGACTCCGCCCTGCGCGACGCGGTCTGCGCCCAGTGTCACCTGCAAGGGCTGGAACGAGTGTTGCGGCGCGGGCGGGAGTTGTACGACTTCCGGCCGGGCTTGCCCGTGGAGGAGTTCTGGTCCGTGTTCGTCGGTTCCGGCAAGGGAGGCATGGGCGGCAAGGCCATCAGCCATTTCGAGCAGATGCATCTCAGCCGTTGCTTCCGGGCCAGCGCGGGAGAAAAGAAGCTCGGCTGCATCTCGTGTCACGATCCCCACGTCAAGCCGGCGGCGGAGCAGCGTGTCGCCCATTACCGCACGCGGTGTCTGGAGTGCCATCGCGAACACGGCTGCTCCCTGCCGGAGACGACGCGCCGGCAACAAAGCAAGGAGGACAGCTGCATCGACTGTCACATGCCCCGCTTCGGCACCACGGACGTCGCTCACACGGCGGCCACCGATCACCGCATTCCCCGCCGTCCCGGTCCCTCGGAGGGAAGCGTCGAAGCGGCTCCGGGCGGCGGTTCGCTCTTGACGCGCTTCGGTAGCGAAGGAATCGAGAGCCGGGACCGGGCGTTGGCGCGCGATCTGGCGGTGGCAGTGGTGAAGGCGGCCAGTCAGGGCCACGCTCCGCCGAATCGGGCCGGCTCCCAGGCTCTCGTTCTGCTTGGCCCGGCGCTGGAGGAACATCCGGACGACCTGGAGGGCTGGATGGCGAAGGGGTGGGCGCTCATGCTGACCGGCAACAAGAGAGGAGCGCTGGCGGCGTTCGACGAGGTGCTGAAACAAGCTCCGAAGCACGAGCGTGCCCTGGCCGCCGCCGCCTCTCTGGCCGAAGACCTGCAACAATTCGACACGGCCCTCTCCTGCTGGCGCCGGGCGGCGACCATGAATCCCTGGATACCGACTTATCGGCGCGGCCTGGCCTTCCAGTTGGCCCGGCGGCGCCTCTGGGACGAGCTTCGCTCCCAATGCCAGGACTGGCTGCGCCTGGAGCCGGCCAACCCGGAAGCGCGCCTGCTCTGGATCAGCTGTCTCCTCCACGACGGCAAAAAGGCGGACGCCCGCGCGGAATTCGCGCGGATCGAGGCGCTGCGGCCCAAGGATCTGGATACGTGGAGGAAGCGCTATCAAGATTTGCTGCGCAACACGCCCTGATCGTTCTTTTGCCCGCCGGCCCGCAGCGCAAGCAAGGGACTCCCTTGCTTGCGCTGCGGGCCGGCGGCTAAAAGTTGGCGCCTCTCAGTTCTTTTTCAGCTTCGCCAAAGCGGCGCGGGGGCGCGGATCGTCGGGAGACGCCAGCTGCACGGCGCGTTCCAGGCACGCGCGCGCCTTGGCGACTTGACCGTCCTCGGCCAGCGTCTCACCCAGGTTCAAATACGCTTCGGCCAGGTCGGGACTTTGCTCCGCCGCCGTGCCAAAGGCGGTAAGCGCTTCGGGCCGCTTGCCCAGCCGCCGCAGGCACAGTCCCAGGCTGATGTGCGCCGACGCGTCATCCGGCTGGCGTGCGATGGCCTCGCGGGCGCACTCCGCGGCCTCCTCATAGCGCGCCCTGGCCCGCGCGCTGTCCGTTCGTCCGTCCTTCTCGGCCCACATCCACAAAAGCCGGCTTCGGTCGTGGTAGGCCTGAAAGCGATCCGGCTCCAGGGCAATGGCCGAGCGCAGCGCCCGATCGGACGCGGCGAAATCGCCCAGTATTCCAAGGTTTCGCGCCAGTTCCACGTAAACGCGGTACTCGGGGCGCTCGCGAGCCAGTTCGTCGAGTATCTCCGCCGCCGCTCGATGGTCCTTCTGCTGCTCCAGTTGCTCGGCGCGCTTGAAACGCGCGGGTCGGCCCACGGTCGGCGCATCCCCGAGGTAGGGATCGAGCCAGTTCGTGTCGGGCGGCAACGCGTCGGCCCGCCGGCCGTATTTCTCGGACTCGTCGGCGCGACCCATCCGTCGATAGACGGCGGCCAGCTGAATGCTCGCCTTCTTCCGCGTGAACGGACTGTGTTCGCAGCGCTTCAAATGGGCGAGGCTTTCGGATAGATCGTCGCGCGCCAGCGCCAGCACGCCGAGGTTGTAATGGACCGATGGATCGCTCGGTTCCAATTCGAGCGCGCGGCGCAGGTGCGTCTCCGCCTCTCCCTCGCGCCCCAGCGCCAGCAGCACCTCGGCCAAGCGCAAATGAGGCGCCACCTCGTCCGCGTGTGCGGCCAGGGCGGCGGCGCGCTCCAGGGGCGGCACGGCGGCGCTCACATCGGTCAGCCGAAACGCTTCTCCTTGTAGATACGGCCAACGCGGGTTTTTCGGATCGAGCCGTTCGGCCTGGGCGAAACAGTCGGCGGCCTGCGGAATAATCCGAGCGGCGCGGAGGAGCTTGCCCAGATCTCCCCAGGCAGGCGCGGAGTAGGGATCGCTCATCACCTGCCGCCGGGCGGACTCGATGGCGTCGGCGAGTTCGGGGTCCACTCCCTCGTGGGCGATCTCCGGCGGCGACGGCGCATGGGCCTTCCGCCAGAGATACCAGCCCACCCCAGCGGCCGCGCCCAGCCCCATAAGGACGACCACCACAAGGACCACCCGCCGCGACATCGCTCGCATTCGCCTCCTCGCTTCAATCTTTTCGCTCGTCCGCTCCTAGTTTTTTGCCGTCGCCCTTGCGCAGCACCGCCGGTCGATCCGCCGGCCGTCCAGGGAACCGCTCGCGGCTGCCGTCGGGCCACTGCACGACGATTTCATCCACGCGCTCGGCTTCGCCCAGACCGAAGTGCGCCCGCGCGTCGTTGCTGCACAGGTAACTCGTGGCCGGGTTGATCCAGCGCATTTGCGTCTTTCCGCCGGCGCGCACGCGTATCTCGGCGCCGAGGGCGTCGCGTTCGCCGCGCTCGGGATCCACGGCGCGGACGCGCAGCCAGTGACGGTCCCCCGGCGCGACGTTGCGATACAGACGAGCCGGGCCGGCGACCGTCGTCACCAGCAGATCCAGCCGGCCGTCGTTGTCGATGTCGCCCAGCGCCAGGCCGCGCGCCACGTTGGCCTTGCCGCACAGCGCGGGGTTACACAGCGAAACATCGCGGAACCGACCGGCCCCGTCGTTGGCAAACACCTGGTTCCGCTGGGCGTACAAGCTCCAGTGCGGTCCCAACTCCTCTGCGCCGGCCGGCGGTCCCTTGCGGACGCGACCGTTCACGAGGGCCAGATCGAGGGCGCCGTCGAGGTTGAAATCGCCCATCACGGCGCCGAAGCCGGTGCCGTGCCAGCGCGATTGCACCAGGCCGAGAGCGGCCGTGCGGTCCTGGAACAGGCCGCGCGGCCCCTGCCGCCACAGACGGTTGTTCTCCTCCTCCAGGTGCGTGACGTACAGATCGAACAGGCCGTCGCCGTCCACGTCGCCGGCAGCGACGCCCATGCCGGCCTCGGCCTGGCCCATGACGTTGTAGGCCACGCCGCGCGGGATCGCCTCTTCCCGAAACGTGCCGTCGTGCCGGTTCATCCACAGTCGATTCGGCTCGCCGTCGTTGGCGATGAAGATGTCCGGCCAGCCGTCGCCGTCGAAATCGACGCACAGCACACCGAGGCCCGGACCCGCCAGCCGGCCCAGCCCCGACGCCAGCGTCACGTCCTCGAAGCGCGACCCCTCGGCGGCGCCCCGGTTGCGGAACAGGCGGGCGACATGGCCCTTGAACGACCGCGGCGCGCAGTAGTCCGGCGCGCCGCTGAGCGTGTTGCACGCCAGCGTCGGATCGTATTCCACATAGTTGACGACGACGAGATCGAGCCAACCATCGCGGTCGAAATCGAAGAACGCCGCCGAACTGCCCCAGGCCGCATTGCGCAGGCCGGAATTCGCGGTCGCTTCCTTGAATTTGCCGTGCCCCTCATTGAGAAACAATTTGACGCCGCCGAACTGAGTGACGAGCACGTCGGGCCGGCCGTCATTGTTGACGTCGCCGATTGCCGCGCCCATGTTGTATCCGGCGATGTCGAGTCCCGAACCGGCGCTGACGTCGCGGAAGCGCCCGTCGGGCAGTTGCTCGTAGAGGCGGTTGCGCGCTCCTTTTGGACCGCCGTTCTGAAGCAGGTAGATGTCGAGCCGATCGTCGCCGTTGAAGTCGAAGAGGGCCGCCCCGGAGCCGATCATCTGCGGCATGAAGTATGCGCCCGGCAACGGGCCGGCGTCGTGCTGGAATGCCAACCCCGCGTCCTCGGTCCAATCGACAAACCAGGCCGGTTCGGATGGAGCCGTCTCGTCGATCGGATCGAGGCTGGAGCGCTGGCAGCCTTCTTGCAGGACGGCCAGGACCAGCAGTGCCAGAAAAGGGACGAATCGTTGCACGCGCTTCATGGGATCTCTATCGTACCTTCCGGCGAGGGAGCAGAAAAGAACCTATTGTTCCCGAAGGCGAACCGACCCGCGATCATCCGCGAGCGGTAAGGAGCGAGAAAACATCCCCCACGAAAAAACGCGCTTGCCGAAAAGGCGTCTGTCCTGAAAAGTAGAAGAGTGTCGGCTGCGACGGGCCGGCTTCCTTCCGCAGACGCAGGTGAGTTGCATGACCATCCAACCTCGCTTCTCTTCCGCGCCGTTTCGGAGCGCGCGCGGTCTTCTTCCGGCCCTGCTCGTGCTGGGCGGTGCCTCCTTGATGTTGCTCGACGGCCGGCGCGAAACGTCCGCCGATGCCCCCAAGGCGTTCGAGGCTCCCGCGACGGAGTTTGAATGCCGCTGGGCCGACACGCCCATCACGCTGGACGGCAAGACCGACGAGCTGGCCTGGAAGCAGGCGCAACTCATCGACGCGTTTTATCTGCCCTGGCTGGGCGACAAGGCGCGGGCGGCGCGCACAGCGACGAAGGCACGGCTTTTGTGGGACCGCGAGTATCTCTATTTCGCCGCCGACATGGAGGACGCCGACCTCTACGCCGATGTCAAGGAACACGACGGCCAAACGTGGGACAACGACGTGTTCGAGTTGTTCTTCAAGCCGGCCGCCGACAAGCCGGGCTACTACGAGTTCCAGATCAACGCCGCGGGCACGATCATGGATATGTTTCTGCCGCGCCGCGGCGCCGGCGGCTATCAGCGCTTCAAGAGCGACGGCGACTTCCACATCGACGCCAAGATCAAGCTGCGCGGCACCCTCAACCGCTGGCAGGACCGCGATGAGGGCTGGACGGTCGAGGTGCGCATCCCCTGGCGCGACTTCCTCCGCACCGGCGGCCGTCCCAACCCCGACGAACGCTGGAAGTTCGCCCTGTGCCGCTACGATTACTCGGTCGATTTCGAGGGACCGGAGCTGTCCACCTGTGCCCCGCTGAAATCGCAACCGCACCCCGATTTCCATCACCACGAGGATTACGCCACGCTGCGGTTCGTCGGCCCTCCGAAGAAGGGCGCGGCCAAGCCGTACGGCATCGAGCGGCGTGTGGCGCTGACCACCTCGCGCGTCGCCGGCTCCCCGGAGCCGCCGCCGCCCTACCGCGTCAAGCGGGTTTATCCCAACCTGAAACTCAACTTCCCCGTCTTCGTCACGCACCAACCCGGCAGCGATCGCCTCCTGCTCATCACCCAAGGCTCGCCCTACGCTCCGACCGTCGTTCTGCGCACCAAGGGCAATCCCAGCGCCGGCCAGACCGAGAAGCTCCTCGAATACGACGGCGTCGCGTACGACATCAAGTTCCATCCGAACTTCAAGAAAAATGGATATGTCTACGTCGGCATGAACGGCCCTTCCTCCGCTCCGTCCGGGAAAAAGAAGACGCGCGTCCTCCGCTACACGATGGACCGCCAATCGCCGTACAAGCTCGATCCCACGTCCGAGACGCTAATTATCGAATGGCCCTCCGACGGCCACAACGGCGGCGCTCTGACGTTCGGCAAGGACGGCATGTTGTACGTCACCTCCGGCGACGGAACCTCCGACTCCGACACGCACATCGTCGGCCAGGACATGAGCAAGCTGACGGCCAAGGTGCTGCGCCTCGACGTCGATCGTCCGGCCCCCGGCAAGCCCTACTCGGTGCCGAAGGACAATCCGTTCGTCGGTCAAAAGGACGTGCGGCCGGAGACGTGGGCGTATGGTCTGCGCAACCCGTGGCGCATGACGACCGATGCCAAGACCGGCCACATCTGGGTCGGCAACAACGGTCAGGATCTGTGGGAGCAGGCGTTCCTCATTGAGAAGGGCGCAAATTACGGCTGGAGCGTGATGGAGGGGAGCCATCCGTTCTACCCCAATCGAAAGGCCGGGCCGACGCCGTTCGTCAAGCCGACCGTCGAGCATCCGCACTCCGAGGCGCGCTCACTCACCGGCGGTATCGTCTATTACGGATCGAAATACCCCGAATTGCAAGGCGTATATCTGTACGGCGATTATTCGACCGGCAAAATCTGGGGCGTCCGGCACGACGGCAAGCGCATCGTCTGGCACAAGGAAATCGCCGATACGCGGATGCAAATCACCAGCTTCGGCGTCGATGCCGGCGGCGAGATCCTCATTACCGACCACCACAGCCAGGACAAGGGTGGTCTGTACACGCTGGAGCCGACGCCGAAGGATCCGCCGCCGTCGAACTTCCCGCGCAAGCTCAGCGACAGCGGCCTGTTCCGCTCGGTGAAGGGCCACGTCATGGAACCGGCCCTGATTCCGTACTCGGTCAACGCGCCGCTGTGGTCCGACGGCGCGCACAAGGAGCGCTGGATCGCCCTGCCGGGCGACGATTCGCACATCGATTTCACCACTTCGCGCGGTTGGAACTTCCCCGATAAAACGGTGCTGGTGAAGTCGTTCGCCCTGGAGATGGAGCAAGGCAATCCCGCTTCGCGGCGCTGGATCGAGACGCGTTTCCTGACCAATCAGCAGGGCGAATGGTTCGGCTATTCCTATCAGTGGAACGACGAGCAGACCGACGGCACGCTGGTGGAGAGCAAAGGGCTGGATCGAGACTTTTCCATCCGCGTCAAACCGACGGCGGACAATCCCGCCGGCGTGCGCAAACAAACCTGGCACTACCCCAGCCGCACCGAGTGCATGGTCTGTCACAGCCGGGCCGCCAACTACGTCCTCGGTCTGACCGAAGTGCAGATGAACAAGGTCCACGATTACAGCGGCGTCCGGGACAACCAATTGCGCGTCCTGGAGCACCTCGGCGTCTTGCGCGTCAACTGGATGGAGGACACCAAGAACGCCCTGCGCCGCGAGTTCGAGGCCGAGGGGCTGAGCGAGAAGCGGATCAACGAACGCCTCGACCGGATGACCGCGACGCGCTTGCAGCGCGGTCCGGTCGTCTCGCCGCTCTTGACGTTCCGTCCCGAAAAGTATCGCCGCCTGTCCGACCCCTACGATCCGAAACAGGACGTGGCCCTGCGCGCCCGCTCGTATCTGCACGCCAACTGCGCTCAGTGTCACGTCGAGGCCGGCGGGGGCAACGCGCAGATGGAGCTGGAGTTCACGACGAAGCTCGACAAGATGCGGGTCGTCGATATCAAGCCGGTCCACGATACGTTCGGCCTGTCCGACGCTCGGCTGATCGCGCCGGGACATCCTGAACGCTCGGTGCTGCTGCGCCGCCTCAGCCATCGCGACAAGGGCCACATGCCGCCGCTGGCGACCTCGGTCGTCGATGATGAGGCCGTCCGGGTGATGCGCGAGTGGATCGAGAAACTCAAGCCTTCGGAGACGCGGCCGGCCAACAAGAAATAGCGATCTTTTCGGAAAGGAGTCCGTCGAGATGCTCCGCACAAAAACATTGCTTTCCCTTTTCGTCACGCTAGCGCTCCTGGTCCTCGGTGGTAAGCCAGCCGAGGCTTGCGGAGAGACCGTCGATGCGGCGAAGAAGGAGCGCATCGACTCGCTGGGGGATCCGCTGCCGTTCGCGGCTTTCGCTCGCCTCGGCACTACTCGCTTCTGGCAGCGTGTCGGGGTTTACTGTTTCGCCTTCTCTCCCGACGGGAAAACGCTTGTTTCCGGCGGCCCTGACGATGTCCGCGTGTTGGACGCAGTCAACGGCCGGGAGATCCGGCGGTTCCCGAATCGAACCGACGCGAAAGCAATGGCCTATTCCACCGACGGCAAAATCCTGGCAGTCGGCGGAGGCACCTTGAACCCCACCATCACCTGGTATGAGATGCCGTCGGGACGATTGCTCCACAAGACGCCGAGACAGCCGGGCGGCGTCAGCGCCCTGACCTTTTCACCCGATGGCAAATTGCTGGTTTCGGCGGGGTTCAATCAGACCATCCGTATTTGGGACGTGGCCTCCGGAAAAGAACGACGGCAAATCCTCGGCTGCGAGCGATGGATACGATCCCTCGCCCTCACCCCGGACAGCAAGCAGTTGGTTGCTCCGGGCGAACAAGGAGCCATTCGCGTCTGGGGCATAGAGTCGGGCAAAGAACTCCGGCAATGGCCAGCTCACGACAAAGCCGCCTATTCCGTCGCCTTCGATCCGGCCGGCAAGACCCTGGCGTCCGCTGGAGAGGATGGCAAGATCGTCTTATGGGACTTCGCCACCGGCACGAAACGGCGTCAACTGCGCGGCCACGTTGGATCGGCCAACAGGGTCGTCTTCTCCCCTGACGGCAAACGTCTTGCCTCCTTGGGCAGCGACGAAACGAGCATCGAACGCCCCGGAGGAAAATCGGAAGTGATCTTCCACGACGTTCCCGTCATCTTTCTCTGGGACGTCGCCACGGGCCGACAATTGCACGCGCTGCACAGGCGTCCCGGCTCCGCCCACCGGATCGCCTTTTCCCCCGACGGAAAGCTGCTGGCCGCGGCCGATCGCAAGATCTCCTTTTATGACGTGAGCACAGGAAAGAAGAAGCGTGCGCTGCCCGGACACGATGATGTGGTCGAGTCGATCGCCCTCTCGCCCGACGGCAGAACCTTGGCGTCGCGCGCGGACGACAAGACGATTCGAGTCTGGGATCTGCAAGCGGGCAAGGAAATCCGGCAGCATTATCTGTCCACTCGCCGCATTGACGCCCTCGTCCTTTCGCCGGATGGGAAGACGCTCGTTTGGCCGGATGAGCATCGCGTTTGTTTCGCCGATCTCGCCACGGGGGAATCGCTTCCCGATCTCAGCGCGCGCCAGCCTCTCGGTTGTCCGGCCGTGTCGGCGGACGGCAAAATGCTGGCTGTCGCGGGAAGAGACAACACGATCTATTTGTGGCAGCTGTCCCAGCGGCGATTGCTCCGGCAATTCAAGGCGCCGGGAGCTTGGGTGCAAATGCTGGCGTTCTCTCCCAACGGCAAGATCCTGGCTGCCGCCGATTCCCTTTGCACCGCTTACCTGCTCGATGCCGTCACAGGTAAGGAGTTGCACCGTTTGCGCGGAGAAGTGGGTTGGCTCACCGATGTAGCGTTCTCCCCCGATGGGCGAACGGTGGTCACGAGCGGTTCGCATGAGGGCGTCCGCCTCTGGGATGTCAAGACCAGCATCCAGATAACCAAACTCGGAGAACGCAGGCAGCGTCGGTGTATCGCGTTCTCTCAGGACGGACGGACGATCGCGACGGTGGAGAGCGGCAACCAGCCACGCATCCGGCTCTGGGAACTCGCCACTCGCGAGGAACGCCATCACTTCGAGGGCCATCTCGCCACGATCAATTGCCTTGCCTTCGCCGCCGACGGTAAGACGCTCGTTTCGGGCAGCGACGACACGACCATCCTGGTCTGGGACTTGCTGCGGACCGAGGGGACGCAAGAGACGATCACCAAGGACGGCGAGGCGCTGTGGAAGGATTTGCAGAGCGACGATGCCCGCCGCGCCTTCCGGGCGATCCGTCAGTTGGTCCGCATCGGCGGGCCGAGCGTGCCGCTTTTGCAAGCACGGTTACGCCCGGTGCCGCACGGCGACGCCCGGCGGATCGCGCAACGGATCGCCGACCTGGACAGCAGCGAATTCGCCGTGCGCGAAAAGGCCATGCGCGATCTGGAGCGAATGGGCGAGTCGGCCGAAACGGCCTTGAACGACGTACTGCGAAACCGGCCGACCTTGGAAGTCCGCCGACGCGTCGAGCAATTGCTGGAGAGGTTGGGCGAGAACAAAACGACGCCGGAGCAATTCCGCGCATTGCGGTCGCTTGAAGTTTTGGAATACATCGGCACACGGGAGGCGCGAGAACTGCTGGAGGGGTTGGCCGGCGGAGAGCCGGCAGCGCGTTTGACGCGAGAGGCGGAGGCATCCCTGCGGCGCCTCCAACGGATCAAGCAACTCCGCCCCGCAGCGGAGGGTTCGCGCTGACCGCCAAGCGGCATTGACAGCGATAGGTTCGCTCCGCTACATTTCGGCTCCACTGCTCGTCCTGAGCAGGGCACATTCTCCCTCCGGAAAGGATGCCGGCATGCACATCTCGTCGGTTCGGCTTTCAGGAATGCTCGTTTTGGGGTTCCTGCTCGGCGGCGGCGCCGCGCAGGCGGGCTTCCTCAATTATTCCTATCACTGGAGCATCAGTCCCGCTCCCGTGTTGGCCAGCGGCACCGGCACCGTCGCCATGGCGCTGGGCCGCGGCGGGATCGGCGGGTCCAGGGACCTGGCCATGGCGGTGACCACCAGCAGTTCCGCCTCGGCGCGGCGTCCGGACCACTTCTACAAGACCTTTTCCCTCACCATGCACCTGACGGACCGGGCCGAGCACCTTTCCGGCAACCTAACGTTCCACGGCACCGTCATCGGCACTCTGTCCTCCCACAGTGCCTATCTCATCGAGCGCTTCAGTACGCCCCTCGAAAGTATCCGCTTGGGCAACCACATTTACCATGTCCGGCTGCCCAGCGCGATCTGGCTGGCTCCTCCCGGCTCGTCCCACGTGCCGACCATCTACGCGACGGTCTGGGATCCCCTGGTTTCCCCTCAACCCCTCGGGGCATCGACATCTATTCACACGTCTTCCGTCCCTGGCGGCGCGGGTTCCGCGCCGGAGCCTTCCGCCCTGGTCCTCGCCGGGCTGGGCGCCGCTCTGGCCGTCGCCGTGGGCGTGTGGCGTTGCCGCCGCCCGCACGTGGCGATGGGGTAAGAGAATCCCACCTTGCCGGGTCTCCCAAGAATCATCTCAGTAATCGTCTCCCGTGACGGGTTCGCCGCCGGCGCGGGTCAACAGCCCTTCGTAAACCAGTCCGTTGATGCTGTTGGTGACGGAATGAACCGAGCCGTCGCCGAAGAGGAAGTTGACCCCGGAAACGTGAAAACTGGCCGTCGCGTCGGCATCGAAGACGATCGCGTTGTTCGGGATGTGGTCGCGGCTGCCGTGCGACAGCACCAGCGCGGGCGCCGCCTCGGCGTTGGCCAGTTGGTCCGCTGGGGCGGGATAGCGCACGGCCGGCACCACGCCGCTCGTCACGGCGCCCGTCCACGTCGAGCTTGACATGCTCGTGCAGCGCTCGCCGACGAACAAGGTGTTGCTCAGGCCGTCGCTGATGTCGGCGATGCGCATGGCGCGATTACGGAGGAAGGCGCCGTTGTTGTCTCCGGCATCGGAACTGACGCCGAGGACGCCGTTCATCCCCACGTAATTGCCCCGCGCCACGTCGCAAAGAGCGTTGCCGCCGGCATCGACCACGGTAAAGGTTCCGATCCGCATTTCCGAGGGGCAGACGAAGACGGACAGCGGCATCGTCCGCGCGGCCGTGTTGGCGGGGTCGGAGATTTGCAGGTCGAAACGGATCTGGCGTTTCAGGTTGGTCTGTTCGAGATCGTCGAGCAGGAAGGCGGCCCAGCCCCAGCCGGGACCGGCGTCGGAATTGTCGGGGTTGACGTTGCTGAAATATCCGGGCGGAAAGCCGTTGTTGCGGTCGTGGTAGCCGTGCAGAGCGAGGCCGATCTGCTTGAGGTTGTTCTTGCACTTGAGGCGGCTGGCGCTCTCGCGCACTTTCTGCACGGCCGGCAGGAGCAAGCCGATCAGCACGCCGATGATGGCGATCACGACCAGCAATTCAATGAGGGTGAAACCACGGCGGTTCGTCACGGTCTAATCCTTTCGGTGTGGAGAATCCCTGAAAGTTCGTCGGCACACTCGACGGCGCGCCACGAAATCGCCGGCGCGGCAGCCGCGCGGATCGTGGGATGCGCGACGGCGAACGGACGAAGTCCGCTACCGTGCGTCGGTGTGTGCAATACCTTCTCGGAGGGAGGCATCAACGAGGATCAAACAGGAAACAACCGTGGAGGGGGAGCGGGAGGAGGTGTACGGAGGGCGGAGGCGTGCGCGTCCGTAAGCGTGAAACGTGAAGGGGGAGGACAGTCGGGAGACCACGCGGCCGACGGAGCGACGGGCAGGACCGCGCCGATGCTGACCCACAGCGTACGGAATCCCTGGCACTGCCAGGCGGCCAGGACCGAACCCCAACGAATCCCCCCGCTCTTGCCCGCGGATTGCTTCGTGGGGCGATCCGAGGACTTTTGACAGCAGGCGGCGCGTTTCGTTTGCTTGCGGCAGCAACTTTTTGTCGCCGGCTTTGTCTTCTGTTGTTCGCGGTCGCGCAGTTTGACGGTGTTCCAGCCCTGGTCCGCCGGTTCCTCGACCGACTTGTCAACGGGCTTTTCGGCGTAGGCCGGCGGTTCGACGCCGTGCGACCGCGCCCACGCCCAGCGTTCTTCCGGCGTGAAACAGCAGCAGTGCGACCAGCACTGCTCGGCCGTCCGGCAGCCGCACGGATGGTCCTGGCACGGGAAAGGCTGGCTGGAATCTTTGTGAATGAAAGCGGGCAGCGGAACGTCGAGCGCGGCGAGCAGATAGGCCAGACACACGCCGGTGACAGCCAGGCGGTATCGCAACCTTCGCCAGAGTTTGAGCCGCGTGAAGGCACGCATGGGAGGGACGCTCTGCACGTTCGCGGATGGCGCAACCAGCATCTTACGAACGACAAGCGCCGCTGTCGAGTTCGCCGTTATTTTCCGCGCCCCTGGCGCATCGGCGACGAATTGCCGAATTGGGGGTCGATGCGCGACAGGGCGATGTCGGCGGCCTTGCGGACGCTCGGTTCGCGGTCGCGCCGCGCCGCCTGAAGCGCGGGAATGGCACTGGTCGCTTCCGCGCCGAACGATCCCAAGGCCCGCGCCGCGTCGCGGCGGACGTAGGTGTTGTCGTCCTGAAGCGTCGCCGTCAGCGCCGGCACCACCTCCGCCGCGTCCGTCTTCCGCTCCTGCAAGGTATGGACGACCTCAATCCGCGTTCTCGAATCCGCCGCCTTCAACTGTTCGATCCAATGCGCGGTCGATCCCTTGCCGCAGCCGGCGCAGGCGAGCAGAGCGAACACAAGCGCGGTCCCGGAAAAGCGCGACCTGACGGATAGCCTTCCGCCGCCGTCAATAATCGCCGAGGGGATTGCCGTCCGCGCGGCTGCACAGGTTTTCATAAGTAAGTCCATTGATGGCCGTTGGCAGGAAATGTACCGAGCCGTCGCCGAACAGGAAGTTCGCGCCGCCAGTGTGGTTGCTGTAGAAAACGTCCGGATCCCACAGTCCGGGCAAGCTGGGAGGATGGTCGCGGTTGCCGTGCCCCAGGACGAGCGCCTGGGCTTGCGTCTCGTTGCCGATGGGGTCCGGCGAGGCCAGCGCCGGCACGCTGCCGCCCCGCACCGCGCCCGTCCACGTCGCGGGAGCGTGGCCGCTGTTGCGCTCGCCGAGGAAGATGGTGTTGCTCAGCCCGTCGGTGATGTCGGCAACGCGGAAACGGCTGTTGCGCAGGAAGGCGCCGGTATTCATGCCGGCGTAGGGGTCGGTCTCGTACATGCCGTTGCAAGCGATGTAATTGCCCTGGGCGAGCGTGGCCAGGGCGGACGGCGACGGACCTGAATTGTATACCGAAAAAGTCTGTAATTGCCGATCCGACGGACACCAGAAGATTGGCAGGAACGTCGCGCGGACCGGGCTGACGGCCACCGGCTGCGTGAAGTCGATGCGGTTGAAGACGTTGGTCTGCTCCAGGTCCGGCAGCAGGAACGCGGCCCACCCCCAACCCGGTCCCTGATCGAAGCCGGCGTCGGAGCTGGGATTGGGGTTGCCGTCGAGGTAGCCCGGCGGGAACGATCCCGTGCGATCGTGATACGAATGCAGAGCCAATCCGAGTTGCTTCAGTTTGTTTGTGCAACTCATTCGCGAGGCGGCCTCGCGGACCTTCTGCACGGCCGGCAGAAGCAAGCCGACCAGGATGCCGATAATCGCGATCACCACCAGCAGTTCGATCAGCGTGAACGCCTTCCGGGCCGAGCGCCGTTTCATGGCCTTCGTCCTCCTGGTCTTACCCGGTCATACCTGGTTATACGAGGTAATACCAAGAGTAGAAAGGGGGCGCGGACCCGTCAAGAGGGACTGCGGTTTTTCATGGGATGTTCACGAGGGAGATCGAATGAACGACTAGCCCGGAGCGCCAGCGACGGGCCAGAGCGCCCGTCGCTGGCGCTCCGGGCTAGTCGGCAAAAAGTTCGTGCTTCTTAGGCGACGACGCGGTTACGGCCCTGGTGCTTGGCCTCGAAGAGTTTCTCGTCTGCCTCGCCGATCAGGTCGGAGGGGGCCAGCGGACGGTCGCCGTTGGTGGCGGCGACGCCGACGCTCACCGTCAGCGGAAATGGCTTGCCCTCGTACTGGAAAGCGTGCTTTTCGACCATGCTTCGCAGTCGCTCCGCGACGACGAGAGCGCCTTCGAGTTTCGTCTCCGGCAGAACGATGATGAATTCCTCGCCGCCGTAGCGCGCGAACAACTCTTCCTTGCGGATGCACGTCTTGACGCAAGCGGCCAACTCGCGCAGCGTGAAATCGCCGCCGAGGTGCCCCAGGTCGTCGTTGATCGCTTTGAAATGGTCGAGGTCGAACAGGATGATCGACAGCGGCCGGCGATAGCGCTCCGAGCGCGACAGCTCGCGGTCGAGGAACTCGACCAGATAGCGCTTGTTGTGGATCTCGGTCAGGGCGTCGATGATAGTGAGGCGGTAAATTTCCTCGTGATACTCGGCCTCGACGTTGCCGCCGGCGAGGAAGCGATAGATGCAATTGCCGATGCGGAGATAATCGCCGTCCTTGAGCTTGCAGATAGAGGCGGGCACGTCGTTGACGAACGTGCCGTTGGTGCTTTGCAGATCGACGGCATAGTAGCCGTCGGCGCCCGGCTGGACGCGGGCGTGCCGCCGCGAGACGGAGTGATCGTTGATGCGAATGTCGCAGTCGTTGCCGCGGCCCAGGACGACGGGACTGTCGGTCAGGGCGTAGCGCGCCCCCATGCCCGGCCCGGTCGGATAAATGTGGACGACGCAGGCGTCGCGGCGCGTGGACGAGATCAACCGATCCGGCGCGGTGACCCAGGTTTCCGTTGCCTTCTCCATGCGTGTTCCCCGGCGGCCGCGACGTTGGTCCTTCGTTCGCGGAGCCGGACCGGCGCCGGAAATCGAGGACCGAACGTGGGCCTTTCTTCGATTCTAGTTCACGAACGGAGTCACGCCAAAGAGCAAAATCGGGAAATGCGGCGCATTCGGCTCAGCGCGAGCGGACCAAGCCGAGCCGTTCCCGTACCAATAGTTTCGAGCTGTGACGTACCAATTGTGTCTTTGAGGAGCGGTCGAAAATCTGTTTTGTCCCCCGCATGAGGAACGATTGCGGTCTACAATACAAGACGGCGTGCGCGGGCGGCGGTTCTCTCTTCGTCGATTTTCCGCCCCGCCGCGCAAGGAGATAGTCTTGGCGACCACCCGCCCTGGAGACGACCCCGACCTGAGCCTGTGGATCGAGCGATTGAAGGATCGCGATGGTTCCAAACGCTTGCACGCGGTCACCATTCTGGCCTCGCTGGGTCCGCGCGCGCGTGCCGCCCTGTCCGCCCTCATCGAGGCACTGAAGGATCCGCTGCCGGAGGTCCGCCGCGTCGCGGCGATCGGACTCGGCGAGATCGGCGCCGAGGCGCGCGTGGCCATACCCGCCCTCATTCAAGCGCTTCAAGACGAAAACGAGGCCGTCCGCCGCCGGGCCGTCGTCGCCCTGGGCGATATGGGGCCGGAAGCGCGGTTGGCGGCCAACGATCTCATTCAATCGCTGCGCGATGCGAGCGTCATCGTGCGCCGCCATGCCGCCGCCGCCCTGGGCGATATCGGCCCAACCGCCGCCAGCGCCATCCCCGCTCTTATCGAGGCGTTGCGCGAGGACGACGTCAAGAATCGAGCGGTGACGGCCGCCGCCCTGGCCAAGATGGGATCGCGCGCGGTGCCGCGTCTGATCGAGGCGCTGCGCGATCCCAATCCCAACGTCCGCCGGCATGCCGCCTTGACGCTGGGCAAAAACCGCCGCGTCGCCGATGCCGTGGTCGCTCTGACGCAACTCTTGCAAGACTCCGAGCCGATGGTCCGCGAAGCCGCCGCCGAGGCGCTGCAGCGCGCCGAGAAATCCGAAATCCGAAATCCGAAATCCGAATGAAATCCGAATTCGCAAACGCCAAATCCAAAACGGGATCGCGCACGTTTCTTCTTTTCTGATTTGGGTTTGGGATTTCCTTCGGATTTCGGATTTCGGATTTCGGATTTCTCGTTACAATCCACGCCATGACGACTGTTCGCGTCGGCATCGGACACGATACGCACCGCCTGACCGAAGGCCGGCCGCTGCTTCTGGGCGGCGTCCGCGTCGAGCATCCGCGCGGCCTCGCCGGACACAGCGACGCCGACGTGGTGCTGCACGCCCTGACCGACGCCCTGCTCGGCGCCGCCGGCTTGGGCGACATCGGCGACGCCTATCCCGACACCGATCCCGCCTGGAAGGACGCCGATTCGCGGCTGTTTCTGCGCGAGACGCTGACCCGTCTGAACCAGCGCGGCTGGCGCGTTGTCAATGTCGATGTCATCGTGTTCGCCCAGGAACCGAAGCTCGGTCCGGTCAAGGCCGCCATCCGCGACAACCTCGCGGACCTGCTCGGACTCGACGCCGCCGCGGTCAACGTCAAGGCCAAGACCGGCGAACGCGTCGGCGTCATCGGCCGCGCCGAGGCGATGAGTTGCCAGGTGGTTGTACTAATCGAACAAGCCACCAGCCCGCAGCGCCAGCAAGGGTAGGCCCTTGCTGGCGCTGCGGGCTGGCAAAAACAATTGCCATGAAGGAATCGCTATGGCCCTGCGCGTCTATAACACACTGACCCGCCAGAAGGAGGAGTTTCACCCCGTCGAGCCGGGCAAGGTGCGCATGTACGTCTGCGGGCCGACCGTCTACAAACCCAGCCACATCGGCCACATGGTCGGGCCGGTCATCTTCGACACGGTCAAGCGTTTCCTCAGCTACCTCGGCTATCAGGTGACGTGGGTCGTCAACATCACCGACGTGGACGACAAACTCATCATCCGCGCCCGCGAGTTGGGAACCACGGTCAAGGAGTTGGCCGAGCGCATGACGTGCGATTACCTCGACTGCCTCCAAAAGCTCAACGTCACCGGCATCGATCACCTGCCGCGCGCCACCGAGCACATCGCCGAGATGATCGACATCATGCGCGCCCTGATCGACAAGGGCCACGCTTATCCCTCCGGCGGCGACGTTTATTTCGACGTGACCAGCGATGCGGATTACGGCAAGCTGTGCAACCGCGATCCGGAGCAGTTGGAGGCGGGGGCGCGCATCGAAGTCAGCGACAAGAAGCGCAATCCGGGCGACTTCGCGCTGTGGAAGGGATCGAAACCCGGCGAGCCGGCCTGGGACAGTCCGTGGGGACGGGGCCGGCCCGGCTGGCACATCGAATGCTCGGCCATGAGCATGAAACTGCTGGGCAAGACCCTCGACATCCACGGCGGCGGACTCGATTTGCAGTTCCCGCATCACGAGAACGAACTGGCCCAGTCGGAATCGTTCACCGATCAGACGTTCTCCCGCTACTGGATGCACAACGGGTTGCTCAAGATGGGACAGACCAAGATGGCCGGTTCGATCGGCAACGTGGTCAACATCGTCGATCTGCTCAAGCAGCACTCCGCCGAGACGGTGCGCTTTCTTCTGCTGGGCACGCACTACCGCAGTCCCATCGAATACAGCGAGGATCGCCTCCAGGAAGTTCGCCGCAGTCTCGAAGGCTTCTATCGCTTCTTCGAGCGCTATCAGCGCATCCGCGGCCGCAGTTTCTACGAGCTGACCGCGCCGACGAAGCATGCGCCCTTCGCCGCCGGTTCGCCGCCGAGCGAGTTCCTCAACGACGTGGCGCGCCTGCGAGCGACGTTTCTCGACAACATGTCCGACGATTTCAACACCGGCGGCGCCATCGGCGTGCTGTACGAACTGCTGACGACGCTCAATCGCTTCGCCGACGCCCGCCAACTCGAAGGGACGAGCCGAACCGAGGCGGCCGTCGCGGAGTTCGATCGCGCCGCGCTGGTCCTGCGCGAATTGAGCCAAATCCTGGGATTGTTCCACCAACCACAGGAGAGCAGCGGCGGCGCCAGCGATGAGTTGGTGGGCGGCTTGATGCAGCTGTTGCTCGACCTGCGGGCCGAGGCGCGCAAGAGCAAGAACTACGGCATGGCCGATCAGATTCGCCAGCGCTTGGGACAGCTGGGCGTCACGCTGGAAGATCGCGCCGGCGGTACGGGATGGCGGCGAGGATAGACGTTTCAGGGACGTTTCACCCCGGCGAGCACGCGGTTCAGTTCCTCCAGCTCGACCGGCTTGGACAGATGGGCGTTGAAACCGGCTTCCTCGGTGCGGCGGCGGTCCTCGTCGGAGGCGTGGCCGGTCAGGGCGACCAGCAGCACCGTCTCGCCCAGCGCGGCGCGAATCTGACGCGCCACTTGCAAACCATCGACGTCGGGCAAGCCGAGATCGACCAGCGCCACCTGCGGCCGGACGGCCAAGGCGCGCTCGACGCCCTGCGAACCGTTGGCGGCCACCTCGGTGTTGTGGCCAAGCAGTTGCAACAGCGTGGCCAGTGTCTCGCGAGCATCGGTGTGGTCCTCGATGATGAGGATGGAACAGGCCGCCGAGACGGGTGGGGAACTGCCGGCGGAGGTAGACGGCGCGGGCGGCGCGGCGGCGACCGGCAGCCGTACCACGAACTCGCTGCCCTTACCGGGTCCGTCGCTGTGAACGCTGACCTTGCCGCCGTGCAGCTCGACCAGCTGGCGCACCAGCGTCAAACCGATGCCCAGGCCGCCCTGCGAACGATGCAGCGAACGGCCGACCTGGGTGAACAGATCGAAGATGCGTCCCAACATCTCCGGCTCGATGCCGACGCCGTTGTCGCCGACGCGCAGGACCGCCTCGTCGCCCTCGCGCGACACCGTCAGATGGATGCGACCGCCGCGCTCGGTGTACTTGCCGGCGTTGCCGAGCAGGTTGATAAACACCTGCGCCACCCGCGCTTCGTCGGCCTCCAGGTAAATCGGTTCGGCGGGCAACTCGACCGTGAGTTGATGTCCCTGGGAATCCAGCAGCGGTTGCATCGTCAGCACGGCCTGGTTGATCGCTTGTTTGACCTCGAAGGTCGTCCGCCGCAGTTGAAGCTTGCCCTGGGCGATGCGCGTCAGGTCGAGCAGATCGTCCACCAGGCGGACCATGTGGCGGACCTGGCGTTCGATGATCTCACCGGCCTGCTTGACGTTCGGGTCGGCCGACCCGATGAGGCGGAACACCTCAAGGGAGGTCAGGATCGGAGCCAACGGGTTGCGCAGCTCGTGGGCAAGAATGGCCAGAAACTCGTTCTTGCGCTGGTTGGACTCCTGCAAGGCATCGGCCTGTTCGCGGAGCGACGTTTCGCGCTGGCGCGCATAGGAGGCGACGCTGGCGGAAATGGCCTCGTCGAAGACCAAACCGATGGCCATGATCTCGCGGAAGTGCAGAGGACGATCCAGCACCGCCTCCAGGTGCTCGAAGACGACCAAACGAAGGATCTGGTAATCGCGCACCACCTCCGGCAGCGCCCAGCCCACCTCCCAGCGCTGCTCGCCGTGTTCGCGCGCCGGCCTCTGGTGCGGGGCGGCGTCGGACTCGATGCTCTCGGCCAGGCTCCGGCCCAGGGTGCGCAGCAAGTGCGGCAAATCATCGAGGAGGGCTTGATGGTGAGCGCGAGCGGCGTTGGGTTGTTCCTGGATGGCTCGCTGCGACCAGCGTCCGATGATGCGGTCGGCATCGCGCTGAATCACTTCGCCGACCTCGACGTGTTGCTCGGAACGAAGCATTTGCGGATCGAGGTTCATGGTTGGTGAATCCTGGCGGCGTTGCCGTGGCCCGTTCCCGCCTTGGCACGATGAGAGGGGATTATATCAGCCCGCGAAGAGATCTGTCCATCGACCGTGGCGGCACGAAAGCGGATCGCTCTTGTGCGTTCGGGGCGGGACGTTACGCTGTCATCATGAACCAGGCTCGTCCGCCTTCTGGCCCGCGCATTCTCGGACTCGATCCGGGGCTGCAAGTGACCGGCTACGCCGTCCTCGAAGGACGGGCCGGCACACCGCACGTCTGCGAGGCAGGCGTCGTCCGCAGTGCCGAAGGCCGCGACGCAACTGACATGGCTCAGCGCGTTCGATATCTGTACGATGGTATAGTAGAAGTGTTGGAGCAGTTCAAACCGAGTGTAGTGGTGGTGGAGCAGTTGTTCGCTCATTACGATCATCCGCGGACGGCGATCCTGATGGCGCACGCGCGCGGCGTGATGTTCCTGGCGGCGGCGCAGCACGGTCTGTCCGTGGTCAGTTACAACGCCACGCGGATCAAGAAGACCATCACCGGCAACGGCCGCGCTTCCAAGGAGCAGGTGCAGCGGACCATTCAGCGCGAACTGGGGTTGGCGAAACTGCCGGAGCCGCCGGACGTGGCCGACGCCCTAGCCGCCGCCCTGTGCCATTATCACGCCGTCAAATTGCCGGCTAACAAGCCGGGAGCGCAAGCGACCGGAGAACAGAAATGATTACCAAGATCACCGGCGTCCTCAACCGCGTGCTCGACGAGGAAGTCCGCCTGCAAGTCGGAGCGCTGGAATATCAAGTCCTGGTGCCGGAGTTCATCCGCCGCCGCGTTCAAGGCAGCCTCGGCCGCGAGACGACCTTTTTCACCAGCCATTATTTCGACGGCAACCCCATGCAGGGCCGCGTGGTGCCGCGGTTGATCGGCTTCACGAGCGAGGCCGAGCTGGATTTCTTCGATCTGTTTTGCACCGTGGACAAGGTGGGCACGCGCAAGGCGCTCAAAGCGATGGTGCGTCCGATCAAGGAGATCGCCGATGCCATCCAGCGGCAGGACAGTAAATGGCTGACGACGCTGCCCGGCGTCGGCGCCGCCACCGCCGAGCAGATCATCGCCACGCTGCGCCGCAAAGTGACGAAGTTCGCCCTCATGACGCCGGCCGGCGAGGACCGGCGAGACGCCGGTCCCACCGAGTCGGTCGCCACGGTGGTCGATGGCAACGTCATGGAGGACGTGTATCAAGCGCTGATGAGCGTCGGTCACAGCCCGCAGGAGGCGCGTAACCGGCTCGACAAGGTGCTGGCCGCCGGCAAACCGTTCAAGTCGGTCGAAGAGGTGTTGCTGGAGATTTACAAGGGCGAGTAATACCGCCTCACTAGCCCGCCGCGCAAGCAAGGGTAAGCCCGCCGCGCAAGCAAGGGAGTCAAAAGTCCTTGCTTGCGCGGCGGGCTAGTGAGCGAGAGCGTGAGGTTCCCGCATGGCACGTCAGGCCATTGTTCAATCGGGCGGTGAGGAGGAATCGCGGCAGCGCGACGCGGCGCTGCGACCGCGCTGGCTGCGCGAAGTCATCGGACAACGAGCGGTCACGCAGCGGTTGGGCATCGTCCTCAACGCCTGCCGCAAACTCAAGGAACCGCTGTCGCACATCCTCTTCGACGGCCCGCCCGGACTCGGCAAAACCACCTTCGCCACCGTCCTTCCCAACGAACTGGGCACGTCCATCCAGATGACGAGCGGGCCGGCGCTGTCGAAGCCGGCCGATCTGCTGCCGTTCTTGACCAACGTCGAGGAAGACTCGATCCTGTTCATCGACGAAATTCACCGCATGCCGCGCGTGGTCGAGGAGTTCATCTATCCGGCGATGGAGGACTTCCGCATCGACATCGTCCTCGGCGAAGGCGTCAACGCGCGCACCATCTCGATGCGGCTGAAGCAATTCACGCTGATCGGCGCGACGACGCGCAGCGGCATGTTGTCCAGCCCGATGCGCGATCGCTTCAAGATGCATGAGCATTTGGAGTTTTATTCCGTCGAGGAACTGGCGGAGATCGTGCGCATCAACGCGCGCAAGCTGCAAACGCCGATCACCGATGACGCGGCCGTGGAACTGGCGCGTCGCAGCCGCGGCACGCCGCGCGTCGCCAATGCCCGGCTGTGGTGGGCGCGGAGCTTCGCCGCCAGCGAGGCCGACGGCCACATCACCCTCGACCTCGCCCGCGCCGCGCTGGACATGGCCGAGGTCGATCGTGACGGACTGGACAAACAGGACCGCCGTTATCTGGAATTGCTGGTCGGCGTCCACAACGGCGGGCCGGCCGGCGTCGAGTCGCTGGCGGCAAGCATGACGCTGCCGGTGGACACGCTCAGCGATGAGATCGAGCCGTATCTGCTGCGCGAGCAGTTCATCGTACGGACGCCGCGCGGCCGGGTGGCGACGGCACGGGCTTATCAGGTGCTCGGCCGGCCCATGAAACCGGAGCCGCCGGAAGAGCGTCAGCCCTCCCTTTTTGATTGATTTCGCGGTCGATTCTCCCCCGAGGGCCGTCTTATAATCAAAGAGCGGTTTTGCCATCCCTCGCGGAGCGCGCACCATGAGTTGCGGCGTCATCTTCCCGCTGTTGTTCCTGGTGATTATCGTCGTCTTCCTCGGCGCCATTCTGGCGTTTCTGCTGTTCAGCATCTCGCGGCTCAAGAAGCGCATGAAGGCCATCGGCGATACGCCGCTCTCCCAAGTGGGCGAACTGCGCGAGGGGCTGGGCAAGGTGCAGGGGCAGATCCTGGGACAGGATGAACCGCTGATTAGCCCGCTGAGCGGCACGCCTTGCGTCTACTATCGCTTCAAGGTCGAGGAACAGCGGACGCGCGTCGTTTCCGGCGGCCCGCAGGGCGGCTCGCACACCCATACCTACTGGCACCCCGTAATCGACGACAAGAAGGCCGTCCGCTGCTCGATTGAAGACCAGACCGGCCGGGTCGATGTCAAATTGCTGGCCGCCGAGATGGTTCTGGACACCAGCGCCCACGAGCGATCCGGCATGCTCCGCGACGCCGCGCCGGAACTCAAGGAAATGCTGTGGGAGACGTACGGCTACTCGACCAAGGGGATTCTCTTCAACAAGAGCGTCCGTTACAGCGAGCAACTCATCCAGGAAGGCGACGTCCTATTCGTCCTGGGCGATGTCGAGCTGCGCAAGGGCCGGCCGCCCCTCTTCGTCAAGGGCGAAAACCCTTTCGTCGTCTCCGACCGCAACCAGGCCGGCGTCCTCACGTTCTACAAGTGGAGACTGACCCTAAACTACATCGGACTGGGCGTGGTGAGCGTTCTGGGTGTCGTCTTCAGCATGATTCCGATCTTCTTTCTGCTGCTCGTTCTGTTCGCCTCCTCGCGGAAGCCCGTCCCGAGCGGACCGCCTCCGGTCGCGGTCAACCCCGGCGTCGCCAATCCTCAGCCCCTGCAACCCGCCAATCCGCCGCTGCCCCAACCACCCCAACCGGAGGCGATCAAGCCCAATCCGCCCCTCCCCGTTCGTCCGCCGGCCGTCAAACCGAAGCCCGAACCTGAAAAGAAGCCCGCGCCGGAAAAGAAGCCGGAACCAGGCCGCGCCGAAGTGCCGTGGAACGTCCAGCCCGATCCGGTCGTCGTCGAACGCGCCGCCCTCAATCTCAAGGACGGGCTGCCGATGCCGCTTCTGGGGCTGGCCGTGCATTCGACCTCCGCCCACAGTCCGATGCTCGCCGTGCCGCCTGCCGGCGTCAAGGACAAGAGCCAGGTACAGGTGTACGATCTGCGGCAGATGAAGCCGGTGGGCCGTCCCATCCGCGGCGCGTTCGGCACCTTCAACCAGAAGTTCGCCCTCAGTCCCGACGGCGCGTACTTCGCCACCCTTGTGCCCAAGGCGGCGCGTTCCACCATCGAGGTGTTCTCGTCGGCCACCGGCGCGAGCGTTCGCAAGATCGAAGTGGACGCCGATCCCAAGATGAAAGTCAGCATGTTCGATTTCGTCTGGGACAATCACCTCCTCACCCTCAAGCACAAGGGCGAGTTCGTCGAGTTCGCGGTCGAATGCACCTATCAGGTGTGGGATCTCAAGACCGGCGCGGAGGTGACGAGCATTCCTTACGATCTTCGCTTCATCCCGCGCTGGGGAACCTTCACGCCCGGTCGGCGGTACATGGTGATGGAGCATACGCGCGGCAAGGGCGATTTTCACATCGTCCTGTGGGATCTGAAAACGGGCAAGCAGGCTGGCGACCTCGTGTTTCAGGGCAAGGACGAGTTGTGGGGCCAGGCGTCGGGCCTCGCCTTCACGCCGGACGGCGAGAAGATGGCCCTGCTGTGGCGGATCGCCAATCTCAAGCAAGGGTGGTTTCGGCTGTTCTGCTTCGACGTGAAGACCGGCAAGAAACTGCGCGACGTCAAAATCGCCAACGCCGGCGAACGCGGCGAGTATCCCTGGACGCGCGGCGGGACGCCTTGTCTGCAATGGGTGCCGGATGGCAGCGGTCTGCTCCTCTTCGGCCATCTGCTCGTCGATTTCGAGTCGGGTGCCGTCGTTTGGAAACTCGGCGAGGAACCAAAATCGGAGCAGCAGCTCGTGGACCGCCGCTTCTTCGACCGCGATCACGTCACCACCTTCGAGGGTGGGCCGTTCAACCGTAAGTTGACGATCCTGACCTTGCCGCGCGCGGAGATCGACGCGGCGGCGAAGAAGGCACGGCAGGCGGCCAAAGGCGAGGCGCCGTGAGCCGCCTCTTTGTGCAATCGAACGCCGACAGTTCTGGAGGAACATGATTTTCGCCGCAAGTGAGACACCCTCCCAAGTTTATTGAACTTGAGTGAAAATTGTCGCAGGTGCTTACCATTTCGGCTGTTCGAGAGTAGAATTTACCTATCTTAACAAAACGCTCTGTCTTGCCGCGGCGCGCCATATGCAGGTAATCAGAGCGATGAACCTGCGGCAAGCGGTGTGATGGTCCGTGTAACACCCGATTGTTGTCCCTTCCAAGAAGAGAGACTCGGATGTCCCGCACCTTGCGAATGCTTTTCCGTCGTGAACCCGTCCGCGACCGTGTCGAAGAAGGCGTCCGATACGAAGGGTATGAGTTCGTCTGGCCAGACGGCCGACCCGTCGCCATCGCCCTGACCGCCCTCTGCACGCACGGCCAACGATTGCTCGGTCTGGGTCGGCACCTTGCCGGCGCTCCTGAGCGGTTAGTGGACTTGCTGTTATTCCCTCTTGCCGAACGGGAGGCGGATTTAACGCGCTTGCCCGGTCATCGCGTCCGTCGCTTTTCGCTGGAGCGCGTGGGTCGGCAGGGTCGGCTTTATTTCTTCGACGGCACGCCCACCACGGTCACTTTCGACCTCGATCGCGATGAAGACGTGGTCCTGCATTGGGTTGGCCTCCCGTCCCTGCGCGACGGCGAGCGCCAGTGGTTTGATCTCGCCGCCCGCCCCGTCCAGGATTCCGCTCCAACGCCGCCCGCTTCTTCCTCCACCTTCGGCGTGCCCGCCGTGCCTCACGATGCCCTGTCCTGAACAATTCCTCCCTTCGGCATGTTGCGTTCTATTGACGCAATATGCCTCAGAGTGTATTATTTAGATAAATGACTAACATTTTAACAAGAGCGTGTCTGCCATGCACATGAATGACGCCTTCAAGGCCCTGGCGGACCCGACGCGTCGAGAGATCTTGCGGTTGCTGCGCGGCGGCGAGAAGACGGCGGGCGAATTGGCTCAACAATTTGACATGACGAAACCGTCGATGTCGCATCACTTCGCCGTGCTCAAGCAGGCGGACCTGATCGCCTCGCGGCGGGAGGGGCAGCAGATTTATTACTTTCTCAACACCACGGTGGTGGAGGACTTGCTGACCCTGATCTGGGGGCTGCTCGCCGACAGCGACGGCCGCCCGAAGGAGGACGGACAACCATGAACCGCTGGCTGATTGTCTGCATCGTGTTGACGCTCCTCGCGCTGGGCGCCCCGTTGTATCTCTACTACGCCCGGCCGGACTTGCTGAAGGATCCGATCCCGACGCACTCCAACGCGGCCGGCGAGGTGGATGGCTGGACGCCGCGCGAGCGCATCCTGCCGCAATGGCTGCTGCTGCCAGGCGTCATGGCGGCCCTCGTGTTGTTATCGGTGTTGCTGCCGTGGCTGTCGCCGAAGGGTTTCGAGATCGACCGCTTCCGCGGCACGTTTTTCTTTCTGATGGCCGTGTGCGTGGCGATGATGGGCTACATCCAGGTGCTGTTCGTGATGGGCGGCGTTCAGGGGGTGCAACTAGATCTGACGCGCTGGCTGCTGGGCGGCCTGTCGCTGTTCTTCGCGCTATTGGGCAATCGTCTGGGCAAGGTGCAGCGCAACTTCTGGATGGGCGTGCGGACGCCGTGGACCTTGGCGAGCGAGACGGTGTGGATTCAGACGCACCGCTTGACGGCGTGGTTGTGGACGGCCGGCGGCGTATTGCTGGCGGTGCTGGCCTTCGTTGGCCCGTCGCTGATGCCCATGATGGTCTGCATCATCCTGTGGATCGCCGGCATGTTGCTTATGGCGCTGTCGCCGGTCGTGTATTCGTTGTGGCTGTACAAACGGCTGGAGAAACAGGGACGGCTGGCGCCGCCGTGATCGCGGTTGACAACGCCTCGCGGAAGTGGTCTGCTGATCTCGGATTCGCACTCCCGCCCGACGAGGGACGACCCGCCATGACCTCGCTTCTGACTCCATCTCCATCTCTGGAACACGCCGAACGTCCGGCCCAGCGCGAAACGCCGGCGGCAGTCCCGGCGCCGCGCGAGAAACCGGCCCGGCTGGGATCGCTGGACGCCTATCGCGGAGCCATCATGCTGTTCATGGCTTCCGGCGGTCTGGCGCTGCCGGCCGTGGCAAAGAACTTTCCCGACGACCCCGTCTGGCGCTACCTCGCCTTCAACACCGATCACGTGCCGTGGGCGGGCCGCCATTCGCTGTGGGATCTCATTCAGCCGTCGTTCATGTTCATGGTCGGCGTGGCCATGCCGTACTCGATCGCCAGCCGCCGAGCCAAGGGCGACTCCGAAAAGAAGATCGCGATGCACGTCGTCTATCGCGCCATCGTCCTCGTGCTGCTGGCTATTTTCCTGACGTCGAACTGGAGCAAGGGCAGCACCCATTTCGTCTTCACGAACGTGCTGGCGCAGATTGGACTCGGCTACGCGTTCCTTTATCTGTTGCTGGGGCGTGGGCTGCGCGTGCAGATTGGAGCGCTGGCGGGCATCCTCATCGGCTATTGGCTGCTGTTCTTTCTGTGGCCACTGCCGAAGGAAGGCGGCGAGTTTTTCGGTGTGGTCGATGAACCGATGAACTTTTGGACCCTTGATTTTCCCGGATGGTTCGCGCACTGGGACAAGAACACGAACGCCGCGGCGGCGTTCGACAAGTGGTTTCTCAATCTGTTCCCGCCGGCCGAGGGCAAGCCGTTCGATTTCAATAAAGGCGGCTATCAGACGCTCAACTTCGTGCCGTCGCTGGGCACTATGCTGCTGGGCCTGATGGCCGGCGAGATGCTGCGGACGCCGATCAGCAAATGGCGCAAGCTCGGTTGGCTGCTCGCGGCGGCGGCGGTGTGCGGAGCGCTGGGCTGGCTGGCGGGCGAGTACGTCTGTCCGATCGTCAAGCGCATCTGGACGCCGTCGTGGGTGCTGTACAGCGCCGGCGGCACGTTCGCCATGCTGGCCGGCTTCTTCTGGATCATCGACATCGTGGGCTGGAAGCGCTGGGCGTTTCCGCTGATCGTCGTCGGCATGAACTCCATCGCCATGTACTGCATGGCCCAGCTCATCAAGGGCTGGATCGCCAAAAGTCTGTTGATCCACCTGGGGCCGCTGGCCCTGCCGGGCCTGACGCACGTCGTCAAGCCGGTGCTGGCGCTGATGAACGTCACCGTCGATCCGGTTTGGTTAAACAACACGTTCGGGCCGATAACGCAGGCGACGGCGGTGCTACTTGTGCTGTGGCTGATCTGCCTGTGGATGTACCGGCGCGGCGTTTTTCTTCGCATTTGAGCCGGTCAGCTGCAATTCCTTGCGTCCCTCCTTCTGGCGGATGAACACCTGGTAGTGCTCCATCAGGACGCGGCGCACTTCCTGGATCGCCAGCGGGTGATGGTGGACGTGGAAGTGATCGGCCGGCACCACCAGTTCCGAATCGACGTTGTCGATGTGGGCGCTCTTGTACGGCACGACGCCGTCGCCGGGATCGCGGCTGTCGCCGGCCAGCCAGCGCTCGGCATTGGTCGTCGCCGTCGAAACCACGCCGACGATCGAGTGGAAATGCACGCGCTCCGGCCGCGGCCGCGCAACCATCAGCTGCAACGCCGGCGCGTTGGGGGCCAACAGATCGACGCTGGTCGGCAGCAGCGTCGGCAGGTTCGGGTTCTCTTTCTTCAAGTCCTGGCTCGCCGTCATCAGTTCGCGCGGCAGACGCACCAGATGGACGGCCAACCGGCCTAGCGGCGACGGGCTGAGCTTCGAGCCGTGGTGCGGCGTGCCGATGAAGATGCAGCGCGTCACGCAACTCTCGCGCTGGAAGAAGAACGTCCGCTGCAACTCCTCGCGGGCGTCGTCGGACAGCGTCAGCGTGTCGAACGGCTCCGCGCTGACCAGTTTCCAGAAATCGTTGCCCGAATCCACCGTCATCAGCCGGGAGATGAGTCCACCCATGCTGTGACCGACGAAGACCATGTTGTCCAGGGCCGCGTCTTGATGTTTGGGATCGACCTCATCGCGCAGCTGGGCCAGTTGGCGGCGCAGCTCGGCGGCGGAAGCAAGATAGGGCGAGCCGGTCGGATAGTAGTAGTACCAGAACTGATAGCGCTCGCGCAGGACCGGATCGGCCTGCAAGTCGTTCATCACCGGTGCCCAGGTCAACGGCGAGGACAGCAAGCCGTGGACGAGGACGACGGGGATCTTGCCCGGCTGATAGGGGGCGAGCATGCGGATGCCGGTCTGGCCGAGAATGCGATCGCCGCGCACGAATCCGACGATGTCGGTGATGTCGTTGAGATTGCTGTGGGCCAGGAAGTAGGCCAGCGGCGTCGTCAGGTCGGTTTCCAGCGGCACGATCTGCCCCGCCGCCTCGACAGCCTGTATCGTCAGCGGATTATACAACTCGACCCGGCCGCAGCGGCGCGTGCCCAGGTCGGCGAGGCTGCCCTCGAAGCGGAAAAAGGCGGTGGCGGCGAAGCTGGCCTGGCGCGGGCAGAAGGCGCGGGCGTCGTCGTCCTTGTCCTCCGTGGAAGCGCGCGTGGCGATCAGCGGCACACCCAGACCGTACGTGCGGTGCTGATTGGACACGCCGACGACCTGATAGTCGGAGGCGACGAGCAGTTCGCCGAACTCCTCCGGTTGCCAGGTGAAGCCGTTGTGTACGACCGAGAGCGTGAAGCCCTTGCCGTCGAGAGTGGGCAATCGCAATTCGTGCCGCGGATCGAGCTGGCCGACGCGCTGAGCGGCGGCGATGCACTTGGCCAGGCCGGCGTTGTACAGCTCGCAGGCCAAACGGAAACGCGGATCGAAGATGGACGAGCGCGGCATGGCGTGGATGGGGCGCGGGCCGGACGAGTAGCCGACGGTCGAGAGGTTCGTTTCCATGTCGGGGGCCGGCCGCGGCGGATCGTCGAAGAGATAGTGATAAGCGTAGCCGGCGCACAGGTAATAGTAGGCGGTGGCGTGGGTGCAGTCGTGCTTCTCGGCCTTGCGTCCGCGGACGTAGTTGATCTCGGCGAGGGCGAAGAGGAGTTCCGGCTGGGGATCGCGCACCGCCGCGGCGTGCAACTTGGCGGCGGCCTCGTCGGGCGATTTGGCGTAGAGGTCGGCCAGATCCCACTGCCGCAGCGTTTGCAGGGTGCGCGGCGACACGTCATCGCGCAGCACGGCGCTGGCGCGCCAGGCGGCCAGCAGCGCCGGCCGATGCGTGTGTTCGACGCGAATACTGGCACAACCCGCCAGAAGCAATGCGAAAGGCAGCAGGCAGAAGACCGAGTGAAAGACCGCTCGTCCCTTCCGCATTCTGCATTCTGCATTCTGCATTGGAGAGACGGCTGTCATGGTGTTGCCGACCTCCGCCACACTCCCGTGGCGTCATGGTTCCCCCAGAGGACTTCCAGGCAGTCCGGCAGGATAGCGACGCGCGTTCAGGGGTCAAGGGCAGTTCAAAATTGATTGTTCTATGTGATTGCGTCGATCGATTGCCGCCCAGTCGTTCTTTTCCCCAAATGAATTGCTTGACAATCACCGTGACATTTGTTCAGATTCGATTCTGGAGAAAAAGATTGCTTCCGAGAGGCATCAATCCTGACCGATTGTAGAGGATAGAGAGTTTGCTCTGGCTTATGGGTGGCGATGGTCCGCCAAGGGGAGAAAGCGCATGGCAGGCGATGGATACTCGCAACTTTTGCTTTTCCCCGCCGAGGAAGGGGCGATTGTCCGCGAGGCCGCTTCGACGACCTTTGTTGACAACATGGCGCTGCCAGTGCATCGCTGGTTTCGGTATAGCGCCGGGTTCTCCGCGCAATGGGTGGAGTCGGTGATCGCCAACACTCGTCCGTCTGGAGAGGTGGCCGTGTTGGACCCCTTTGCCGGGGCCGGCACGACCCTGATCGCCGCGGAAAAACTGGGTGTGCCCGCCTATGGGGTAGAGGCGCATCCCTTCGTGTTGCGAATCGCCCGCGCGAAACTGTTGTATCGCAGTGATCCGGAAGCGTTCCTGCGGCGGGTGGCGAGGGTCAAGCGGTTGGCGCAAACTTTAACGGCAGAGGTGGGCGAATATCCGCCCTTGATCCGCAAGTGTTTCACAGATGACTCTCTGTCCTATCTCGATCAGTTGCGCCGCGCCTGGAAGAAGACCGACGATCAGTCGGACGCTTCGCAACTGGTCTGGCTGGCGCTGGTGGCGATTCTCCGCCCCGTCTCACACGCCGGGACAGCTCCCTGGCAGTACGTTTTGCCGCGAAAATCCAAGCGGGCGCCGTTGCATCCCCTCGCCGCCTTTGAATCGATGACAGCGATGATCGCCGCAGACATGCGAGCGGCGGGAACGGGGAACGGTCCGTCAGCCCTCCTCGTTCCCTCCGACGCTCGCACTTGCGCCGGCATGCCGGACCAATCGGCCAATCTTGTCATCACCTCGCCGCCTTACGCCAATAATTACGATTATGCGGACGCCACGCGCCTCGAAATGTGCTTCTTGCGTGAGATCGATGGCTGGGGGGATCTACAGCAAGCCGTCCGCCAACACCTCGTTCGGTCTTGCTCGCAGCATGTGCCGGAACGGGCCGTTGATATGGAGCAGCTCCTGTCCGCTTCGGAGTTAGCGGTCATCCGCGAAGAAATCACGGGAACGTGCCAGCAACTGGCCTCCATACGCCAGCAAAAAGGCGGCAAGAAAACTTATCATCTCATGGTAGCGGCCTATTTTCTCGATCTTGCAATGGTCTGGCGCGCTCTCCGCCGTGTCTGTCGGCGACCTTCGCGCGTTTGTTTCGTCGTCGGCGATTCCGCGCCGTACGGGATTTACGTTCCGGTCATGGAGTGGCTGGGACGGCTCGCCTTGGCCGCGGGGTTCACCGCTTTTGAATTCGAGAAAACACGCGACCGCAATGTGAAATGGAAAAACCGCAAGCATCGCGTGCCGCTCTGCGAAGGACGTTTGTGGGCCCAAGGATGAAGCGATGGCCGAATCCGCAGCCCACCGATGGGGACAAATCATCGGCGATCTGCTTCAACTCTCCTTGCGCGAGGAGTTGCAGCAAGTGGCCGACCGCAATCGCCTCTATCTCGACTATCAACGAGATCGCCCCGCCCGTAAAGGCTCCAAGGTGACTTGGCAGGACCGCTACGGCAATAGCCACGACCTGGATTACGTCTTCGAGCGCGGGGGCACGGATGCCACAATCGGCCAGCCCGCCGCTTTCATCGAGGTGGCCTGGAGGCGATACACAAAGCATTCCAAAAACAAGGCCCAGGAGATCCAGGGAGCCGTCCTGGCCCTCGCCGAAACCTATAGTCAACTCCGCCCTTTCCTGGGCATCGTTCTGGCGGGCGAATTCACGGGAAACGCCTTGGCCCAGCTGCGCTCCCATGCCTTTGGCGTGTTTCACATTTCTTACGCTGACATCATGAAAGCATTCACTTCGGTTGGGATCGATGCCTCCTACGACGAAAGCACGCCGGAGAAACGATTTCGTGAAAAAATCAAGCAATATGGGGCTCTCACGCCGAAGCAAATGGCCAATCTCAAACAGGCGCTTCTCGCTTCCCCTCAGCCGGGCCAGTCGCCGTTGAAGGCATTCCTCGAAACCCTCAATGCCTCGCTGACGCGGCGCATCGAAAGCATCACGGTTGTCGTACTGCATGGACAGCCCCAACGGATTACAACCATCGCCGAAGCGATTGATTACCTTCAGTCCTACCCGGACATGAATCCCAGTTCCGCGCCGGCGACCCGTTTCGAGATCGCTGTGCGCTACAACAACGGCGACGTGATTCACGGCATCTTTCAAACGAAAGACGACGCAATCCACTTCCTCCGTCACTCTACCGAGTGATCGGTTGCCGTCTCCCCTTTCTGCTCCGACAATATCTTCAGCAAGGCATCACGCTCCCTTCGGTTTCCGCTCAGGTGAAAGGCGTTTCCTCATGGACAAGCAATTCGGCAGCCAAGCGCAGATCCGCGTCGGCGATCGCGACTACACCCTCTTCCGCCTCGACGCCGTCATCCGCGCCCATCCGCGCGCCGATCGACTGCCGTTCTCGCTCAAGATCCTGCTGGAAAACCTGCTGCGCTGCCAGGACGGCTTGACGGTCCGGCCCGAGGACGTTGTGGCGCTGGCCAACTGGGAGCCGAAGGCGCAGCCGAGCAAGGAAATCGCCTTCATGCCGGCCCGCGTGCTGCTGCAAGACTTCACCGGCGTTCCCGCCGTCGTCGATCTGGCCGCCATGCGCGACGCCATGAAAAAAATGGGCGGCGATCCCAAACGCATCAATCCGCTGCTGCCGGCCGAACTGGTCATCGATCATTCCGTGCAGGTCGATGACTTCGGCAGCGGCTTGGCCTTTCGCACCAACGCCGACCTGGAGTTCCAGCGCAACCGCGAACGCTATGCCTTCCTGCGCTGGGGCCAAAAAGCGTTCCGCAACTTCAAGGTCGTGCCGCCGGACACCGGCATCGTTCACCAGGTCAACCTCGAATACCTGGCCCGCGTCGTCTTCGTCAACGAGGAGACGAAGACGGCGTATCCCGATACGCTGGTCGGCACCGATTCGCACACGACGATGATTAACGGCCTGGGCGTGCTCGGTTGGGGCGTCGGCGGCATCGAGGCCGAGGCCGCCATGCTCGGACAACCGCTGTCCATGCTCATCCCCGAAGTCGTCGGCTTCAAGCTGACCGGCCAGCTCCGCGAAGGCGCCACCGCCACCGACCTCGTGCTGACCGTGACGGAGATGCTGCGCAAGAAGGGCGTCGTCGGTAAGTTCGTCGAATTTTACGGACCCGGCCTGGCCGCGCTGCCGTTGGCCGACCGCGCCACCATCGGCAACATGGCCCCCGAGTACGGCGCCACCTGCGGCATCTTCCCCGTGGACGCCGAGACGCTGAAGTATCTGCGCTTCAGCGGCCGGCCCGAGACGCTGGTGCAGCTCGTCGAGGCGTACACCAAGGAACAGGGCATGTTCCACACGGCGGACACCCCGGAGGCGATGTACTCCGACACGCTCGAACTCGATATGGGCACGGTTGAGCCGAGCCTGGCCGGGCCGAAACGTCCACAGGACCGCGTCGCCTTGGGGAAGGTCAAGGAATCCTTTGCGAAGGAGTTGCCCGGCCTGTTGAGCAAAGCGAAGGGCAAGAGCGGGGCCGCTCCCGCTGCCGACACGGCGTCGGCGGTCAAGGTCGCGCTGGGCAAGGAGAGCGCCGAGTTGCACCACGGCTCCGTGGTGATCGCCTCCATCACCAGCTGTACCAACACATCGAATCCCTCAGTCATGCTCGCCGCCGGCTTGCTGGCGAAGAAGGCCGTCGAGAAGGGTTTGCGGACGAAACCGTGGGTCAAAACGAGCCTCGCTCCCGGCTCGAAGGTGGTGACGGATTACCTCGCCGAAGCGGGCGTGATGCGCTATCTGGAACAATTGCGATTCCATTTAGTTGGATATGGATGTACCACGTGTATCGCGGCGGGGACGCCTGTCCTGTTGGCCAATGGCACCAGCCGCCCCATCGAGCAGCTGCCGGATGCCGGCGGTGCTATCTTGTTCGCTCCCACCTCGGCCGGCGAGCTGGGCCTGGCGACGCAGACCGAATCCATGACCAAGGGCGAGCGCGAGTGCGTCTCCCTCGTTCTCCAGGACGGCCGCACCCTGGTATGCACCCCCGATCACGAGATCCTGACTGCGGACGGGCGCTGGGTGCGGGCGGACGAGTTGGCGCCGGGTCGGGATCGCGTGGTTGTCGGTCTGGAGGCGCCGCTGGACGAACCCAACGCCGACGAGGTTGGGTATGTGCTCTCTGCGGGGGAACTCACGTTTACTCTGGACACGTCCCACAACCGTTTGCGCACCCTGGCGTTCGCGCGCCTGCTGGGCCACTTGCTCGGCGACGGTTCGATCAGCGCCGCGGGACAGGGCCGGATGAATGTCGGTCAAGCGATCGACCGCGAAGTGGTTCTCAACGACATCGAGTTGCTTACGGGGAAGCGTCCAACGGCCAACCAATACGATGAACGCAAGTGGGCGATCGTGCTGCCGGCGAAAGTGACTGAGTCCATCGTCGCCTTGCCCGGCGTGCGGGTCGGCCGCCGCATCGACCAAGCGCCGAGACTGCCGGAGTTCGTGCTGGACGACGATTGCCCGGTCGCGGTGGTGCGCGAGTTCCTCGGAGGCGTCTTCGGGGCAGACGGCAAGGCTCCGACCTTGAAGCGTCTGAGCGAGCGCGAGGAGGATGCGATCCTGCAACCGCCGGCGTATGCGCAGAGCGCCCGACCGGAGCACGTCGAGCAACTCCAGGAAGTAATGGGCCAGTTGCTCCATCTGCTGACACGCTGCGGAGTGCGGATGGAAGGCGCGAAGGTGTATCAGTATCCGGTACGCCGCGCCGCCTCCTCGTATCCCGCCGCCCGCGACGATGTCCCGCGAGTGGAGGTGCGCCTGGAACTGCCGGATGGTCTCTCGTTCGTGGAACGGGTGGGCTTTCGCTACTGCGTGGACAAGGCGATGCGGGCCAGCGCCGCGGCGGTGTACTGGCGCACGGTGGACCGGATCAACCAGCAACGCTTGTGGATGGCGGCGCGACTGGAAGAACTGCACCGGGAGCGCGCGGAGTTGACGTTCCACCAGGTGCGCGAGTTGGCGGCGGCGGAATTGAGGCGGCGCGAAGCGATCGTATTCCCCCACTATTCGCTGCTGGAGGGACACGACCGCTTCGGCCGGTTGCCGAGGCCGGAGAATCGCCGCTTTCAGCCGCTGCATCGGGACAGTTGCGGCTTCCCGTCTCCCGTCGAACTGTTCGAGCAGCTTGGGGTCAGGAACTGGTTCGCTCGCTTGCTCTCGCGCGAGGAAACGGACTACTCCAAACGCTACTGTGTCGAGAAAACGGCCACGACCTTGCCGACGTTTACCCTTCAGGTGTTGGAGCGACAGCCGGCGGGCAAACGCGAAGTCTTCGATCTCGCGGTGAACGACCTGCATGCGTTCGTGGTCGGATCAATATGTGTACACAATTGTATAGGTAATTCCGGCCCACTGCCGCCGCCGATCTCACACGGTATCGACGAGGGCAACCTCGTCGTCGCCGCCGTGCTGTCGGGCAATCGCAACTTCGAGGGCCGCATCCATGCTGAGGTGCGCGCCAACTACCTCGCCTCGCCGCCCTTGGTCGTCGCCTTCGCCCTGGCCGGCCGCGTGGACACCGATCTGCACAACGAGCCACTCGGCACCGGCTCCGACGGCAAGCCGGTCTTTCTCAAGGACATCTGGCCCAGCCGCATGGAAGTCGAGGAGACGATCCGCTCGTCGGTGCATTCGGAGATGTTCCACAAGGAATACGGCGAGGTCTTCCAGGGCGACGACAACTGGCGCGGCATGCCGACTCCGGAGGGCGATCAATTCGCCTGGGATGCGCAATCGACCTACGTCAAGCACCCGCCGTACTTCGAGGACATGAAACCGCAGCCGGAGCCGGTGCGGGACATCAAGGGCGCCCGTGTGCTGGCCTTGCTCGGCGACAGCATCACGACCGATCACATCTCGCCGGCCGGCTCGATCAAGACGCAGGGACCGGCCGGGCAATACCTCATCGGCCACGGCGTTGAGGTGAAGGACTTCAACTCCTACGGTTCGCGTCGCGGAAATCACGAGGTCATGGTGCGCGGCACCTTCGCCAACGTGCGGTTGAAGAACTTGCTCGCACCCGGCACGGAAGGCGGCGTCACCCGTCATCTTCCCGACGGGGCGGCGATGTCGATTTTCGACGCCTCGGTGAAGTATCACGAGGAAAAGGTGCCGCTGTTGGTGCTGGCCGGCAAGGAGTACGGCTCCGGTTCGTCGCGCGACTGGGCGGCCAAGGGACCGCTGCTGTTGGGCATCCGCGCCGTCCTCGCCGAGAGCTACGAGCGCATTCACCGCTCGAACCTCGTCGGCATGGGTATTCTGCCGTTACAGTTCCGTCCGGGTGAAAACGTCGGCAGCCTCGGACTGACCGGCGAGGAAGTCTACGACCTGGAGGGGTTGCCGAAATTGTTGGAGAGCGGTTTGACCGGCGGAAGGGAGATCACCGTGAGGGCCAGGCGGGCTGACGGCGACGAGAAGACCTTCCAGGCGGTGGTCCGCATCGACACACCGCAGGAAGTGCGTTACTACCAGCACGGCGGCATTCTACAATACGTCCTGCGCCAGCTACTGGCGCAGAAGTGATGGCCGCCAAGCGGCTCATCCGCGATACTGCCGCACGGGCAAGCGCGGTTCGGTCAGTCGCGAACGCGCGCCGAATCTCAGCAGCCGGGCGCGCGGGGGAAGTCGCCGCAGTTTGGTGTAAAACGTCGTCACCCGCGGGCGATAGATGACGCAGAGGACGATCAGCACCAGCACGTAGACCACATAAACGTAGGTCAGCCAGTGCGACAGGATAATATCGAGCATGGTTGCCTCCTCTGATACCGGCGTCACCCCTCGGCGGGAGGGGTTAATTTCCACGATTCCGGCCGTCCCGAGCGGGCCGGATCCTTAAGGAAACGTAAGGCAAGGATCGTGCCGCAGACACGCTGGAGTTGAGGGAAAATCCGCTGTTTTTTCGTTTTGTGCCTAAACGGTTAACTGAGAGAGGCTTAGGATTCCGCTTTCCCGGCGGGCGTTGGAGGGTTGCTGGGCAAGCCGATGCGCTCTCGCTCTCGTTTGGGGGATTAGAACCCCCGCCGGACGGCTTCCGCCCAAGAGAGGTTTCTTGTCGGCGGATGACGGTGTCGGGGACACGCGAGGTTCGTGAAACTCCCCAGAGCGCGTTCAGGTACAAATGGATTTGAATTTGCCAGGATGGAAGCAACATCGTTGAGGAATTTCTTTTCTGTCGGCCATGGGCCGGCAGGCTTCGCGGCATCTTCCCTGTAAAGGACGGTGACTCCATCATGACCACGCGTCGCACCCTGATGAGTTTCCTGACCCTGGGACTGATTCTGGGCCTTCCCTGCGGGATGGCCTCGCTGCACGCCGATGACAAGCCGGTGTCAGCGATCGCCGTCGGCGCCAAGGCGCCCGACCGCGGTTCGCTGCGCGACCTGCGCGGCAACCGCCGAGCGCTGTACAGCTTCAAGGACAATCGCGCGCTCGTCCTCGTCTTCCTCGGCGCCGACTGCCCCATCTCGAACCTGTACGTGCCGCGCCTGCTCGAACTGGAAAAGAAATATCGCGGCAAGGACGTTCAGTTCCTCGCGATCTATGCCAACGAGCGCGAGGATCTCGATCGGGTGGCCCTGCATACCTACGACCGCGATGTGCCGTTTCCGGTGCTGAAGGACTTCGGGCAGCGGCTGGCGGACACGCTGGGCGTTGAGCGCGCGCCGGCGGTGGCGGTGCTGGACAAGGACTTTGTCCTTCGCTATCGCGGTCGCATCGACGACCGCTATGGGGTCGCCTCTCGCCGGCCCAAGGCGACGCGCGACGATCTGGGGCAAGCCATCGAGGAAGTGCTGGCCGGAAAGAAAGTGAGTGTCGCCGAAACCGAGCCGGACGGTTGTTTGCTCGATCGCGCCGACAAGAAGCCGGCCCGCACCGAGGTCACTTACGCCAAGCACGTCGCGCCGATCTTGCAGCGGCGCTGTCAGGTGTGCCATCGACCGGAGCAGGCGGGTCCGTTCGCGCTCTTGACGTACAACGATGCGGTCAAGCACGCGCGGATGCTCAAGGAAGTGACGACGCAGCGGCGCATGCCGCCGTGGCACGCCGATCCGCGGCACGGCAAGTTCGCCAACGACCGCCGGCTGACGGACAAGGAAATCGAGACGCTAGCCGCGTGGGTCGATGGCGGCACGCCCAGGGGCGACGACAAGGATCTGCCCAAACCCATCGACTGGGTCAAGGGCTGGCGCATGGGCAAGCCGGATCTCGTGCTGGAGATGCCGACCGAGTTCGAGGTGCCGGCCGACGGCGTTCTGCCGTACAAGCACTTCACCATTGATCCGGGGTTCAAGGAGGACGTGTGGGTCGAGAAGGGCGAGGCGCGGCCGGGAGCGGGCGCGTCCGGCGTGGTGCATCACGTCGTCGTCTACATCCTCAAGCCGGGGCAGAACCAGCCGTTCGACGACAAGGGCAACATGAGTATTCTCGTCGGCTGGGCGCCCGGCGATCTCGGTCTGGTCTGTCCGCCGGACACCGGACTGCGCATCCCCAAAGGCTCGAAGCTGCAATTCGAGCTGCACTACACGCCCAACGGCACGGCCGTCAAGGACCGCTCATCGATCGGGCTGATCTTCCACAAGAAGAAGCCGAAGTACGAAATGCTCATGAATTCGTTCATGAATGAGTCGATCCGCATTCCGCCGCGCGATCCGCACTACCGGGCCGAGACGACGATGCGCTTCCACGCCGAGGCCCGCATCCTCAGTTTGGTGCCGCACATGCACTGGCGCGGCAAAGATTACTTTTACGAGCTGATTTATCCGGATGGCCGCAAACAAACGCTGTTGTCGGTGCCGCGCTGGGACTTCAACTGGCAGAACACTTACCAATTCGCCGAGCCGATCAAGGTGCCCAAGGGAGCGCGCCTGCACGCCGTCGCCCACTGGGACAATTCGCGCAACAACCCCAACAACCCCGACCCGAACAAGGAAGTGCGTTTCGGCCTGCAAACGTGGGAGGAGATGATGGTCGGCTGGTGCGTCTACACCTGGGAGAGTCCCGATACGGCCGAGAAATTGGCCCATCAAAAGCTTAGTCCCGCCGAGGAATGGTTCGAGCGTCTCGACCGCAACGGCGACGACGTCATCACGCCGGACGAGATCCCGCAAGAGTTGAAGCTGTACTTGAAGTTCCAGGGCGTCAAGATCCCGGAGCGCATCACGCACGAGGAGTTCGGTCCGATCTTCGAGGAGATGAGCAAGAAATTCCAGAAGCCGAAATCGAAACCGGAAGGCGGCAAGGACAAGAAGCCGGCAAAGGAGACGCCGGCGCGGGGCAAATCGTGAAGCGCCGAAACGCGGGAGGATGAGGACATGGCGACGGCCAAACCGCGGCGGAGCAAGACGCTGCCGCCGCTGGAAAACGGCGATCAACTCGATCAAAAAACGTTTCACGCGCGCTACGAGGCCATGCCGGAGGACTGTCGCGCGGAACTGATCGGAGGGATTGTCCACATGCCGTCTCCGCAAAAGCTTCCGCATGGCGAAGCACAGCAGTTGGTGGTCCGCTGGCTGGATGAGTATGCCGAGGCCACGCCGGGAACCAAGGCACTGTTGAATACTACCCAAATCCTGGGGTCGGACAGCGAACCGGAGCCGGATGCCTGTCTTTTCATCGTTCCCGGATACGGCGGCCGCGTCTCCGTGGACGATAACGATTACTTGCATGGGGCGCCGGAGTTGATCGTGGAGGTCAGTTGGTCCACCGAGTCGATCGACTTGCACCGCAAGAAGCTCGACTATCAGAAAGCCGGCGTCCGCGAGTACGTTGTGCTGGCGTTGCGCATGCAACAGGTGTTTTGGTTTGTCCGTCAGCGCGGCAAGTACAAGGAAGTTCCCCTTCCGCGCGACGGCACCTTTCGTTCGCGGACATTTCCCGGTTTGTGGCTCGACGCCGAGGCGATGTTGCGTCACCATCGTCCCGGCGTCCTCGCGGCCCTCAAGCAAGGCTTGGCGACCTCCGAACACGCGGCTTTCGTGGCGAAGTTGGCGAAGCAAGCGTCGAAAAAATGACGGTCGGCCAGGAAAAAGCGTCATGAAAGGGCGTTGGGCAGGACAGCACAACCATTTGCCAGCCCGCAGCGCCAGCAAGGGAAGGTTTTGTCCTAGCTGGCGCCGCGGGCTAGTGGGACTTTGCCTGCTCGCCTTCGGCATGAGCGCGGAGGCCGCGTCGCGTGTGGACCGTCACGGCGATCCACTGCCCGACGGTGCGATCGCGCGGTTGGGCACGATTCGTCAGCGCGTTGTGGCCTCGCAAATCGCGGTCAGCGCGGATGGGCGAACGCTTATCACCGTCGCCGCCGGTCGGGCCCTTTCGCGCTGGGACGCCGTCACGGGCCGAATGCGCGAACACCGGCTGTTATTCGGAAAACCCGCGCGCCTGTTCTGGCTCTCGCCCGACGGCCGGCTCCTGGCCGTGAACGAGGGGAAGAGCCTGGCTGTGTTCGACACCGAAAGCGGCGTCCGCAAGTGCTTGCTCGCCGTGTCTGCTCTGCGCGTCGCTTTTCGTCGGGATGGCAAAATGCTGGCAACCGGCGAGTATGAGAAGTCACGCGGCCGGGTCCGTTTGTGGGATCTCGCCAGCGGCAAGGATCGCCTGTTGGCGGAACTACCGGAATCTGTCAAGGTTTGGGTTCTCACCTTCAGCCCCGATGGCAAACGGCTGTTCGTAGCGGCCAATGATCCATCCCTGTGCTGCTGGGAGTTGGACAGCGGCAAGCAACTCTGGAAAAACGGCCTCGGGGCCGACCACCTGACCATATCACCGGACGGTTGCACCCTTTGCTCGGATACCAGCTCGGGACAGGATCTGCGCCTGTGGGATGCCGGCAGCGGCCGGCGCATCGGCGGCGGCTCGACTGGGAAGAATGTTTGGTCCCTCGGCCGCCTCGCGCTCGACAGTCGGACGGTGTTCCTGACGGATCACGAGGACGTCATGCTTTGGGACGTAGCCAGCGGCAAAGTCCGTCGCCGCCTCGCCGGGGCCGGTTCGTCCTTCGCTTTGGCTCCCGATGGCAAGACGCTTGTCAGCATCAGTGGTTCGCTCTTGCGACGTTGGGACGTGGAAACGGGCAAGCCGCTTTATCCCGACACAAGCAGCCACGGCCATACGGGCGCCGTCTGCGGAGTAGTGTTCGCGCCGAATGGACGCGGCCTCGTCACAGCCGGCAGCGACGAAACCATTCGCTTTTGGGAATTGTCCACGCAACGGCCCCGAGTTCTTCTCACCGGCACGAGTTATCGAGGCTTGCCTCTAGCCATAACACCCGACTCAGGTCGGCACGTTTATCTTCCCCCCTTCCTCGCCGTCACGACCGACAATCGCCGGCTGTTCAGCGATGCCAACGGCGGACAACTGCGCTTGACCGACATCCAGACGGGAGAGGAAGTGCGCCGCTTCGATATTCGTGTCCTGGACAACAAAAAGAAGGTATTCGTCGGCGCCGCTCGTCTGTCCACGGACGGCCGGACCTTGTGGGCGTTCACGGAGCACTCGTTGGACATCTTCCCGGGGGACTCCTTCCCCAAGAAGAAGGAAACCCTGATCGGCTGGGACGCGGCGACCGGCCGGCAGCTGTCCGCACATGCCATCGAATGCCTCAGCGAGGTCTGGGGAAGCCTCATCGCGCCGGACGGCCGCACCATGGCCTTGGGGGACGGCAGTATCCGAGATGTGGCCAGTGGGAGGGAGCGTCTCAAGCGGCCGGAGCCATCGTTGAGGTTTCCGTTCGCTTTTTCCGCGGACAGTCGGCTGATGGCGGCGGCGATGGCGGATCATACGTTCGCCGTTTACGAACTGCTGACGGGTCGGCCGCTGCTGCGGGTGGAGGCATCAGTCAGCTGGTCGAGCCACCTTGCCTTCAGCCCTGACGGCCGACTTCTGATCGCGTCTGGCCGCGACGCCCTGCACGTCTGGGAGGTGAACACTGGCCGGCGACTTCTGCACCTTCCGGGCGAGGGTCGATTGCTCACGCCGGGACCCGAATTGTTCGCTACCTGCTTGGCCATCGCGGCTGATGGGCGCAGTGCGGCGACGGGACACGAAGACGGCACGGTTTTGATTTGGGATCTCACTGCTGCCTGGCGGCGATTGGCCGAACGGCCCCTCGCCGATCTCACGGCCGAGAAACTCGATACCTGCTGGCCCGATCTGCTCAAAGACGATCCGCGCATAGCTTATGCGGCGATGGATCGACTGATCGCCGCACCCGCGAAAACGCTACCCTTTCTCCGCAAGCATCTGCGGCCAGTGACAATCGACTCGCAGTGGTGGGCGGATCGCTTGGCCGATCTCGACAGTTCTGATTTCGCCACACGCGAGAAGGCGTCACGCGACTTGACGGCCATCGCCGAAGTCGTCGAACCTCGTTTGCGTCAAGCGATGGGGAAAGGCGCATCGCTGGAATTGCGGTGGCGATTGCAAGCCATTGTGGAGGCATCGCACTCCCTGGTACCGTCCGCTGAGGCCGTACGCCGGCTGCGGGCCGTGGCCGTGTTGGAACGTCTCGCCACCGCCGAGGCACGCGCTCTGTTGCAAGAATTGGCGACCGGAGAACCGGCGGCGCGGCTGACCGTCGCCGCCAAGTCCGCCCTCGCTCGGATGGCGGCCCGGCCGCACGCGCAAGTGGAGAAGGAAATCCCATGAGGCGATCCTTCGTTTCCTGTTTCGTGCTGCTGACGCTGAGTCTGTTCGCGGTCGGCGCGGCACCTCGTGTAGATCGCCACGGCGATCCGCTGCCCGATGGCGCGATCGCGCGGCTGGGAACGATTCGCCAGCGCATCGCGGCGTCCAAGCTCGTTTTCAGCGGCGACGGCCGCACGGTGATTGCGGTCGCGGCCGGCCGGGCCGTATCGCGCTGGGACGCCGTTCGCGGTCGGATGCGCGATTACCGGCTCTTGCCCGGACGGCCCACGGATCAGTTCTGGCTCTCCGCCGACGGCCGATTGCTGGCCGTGAACGAGGACGGAAAAAGCCTGGCCGTCTTCAACACCGAAAGCGGCGCTCGCAAATGCTTGCTCGCCGCGTCGGCCCTGCACGCCGCCTTCAGCCGGGACGGCAAACTGTTGGCGACAGGCGAATATGACAAGTCGCGCGGTCGCGTCCGTGTGTGGGATCTCACCAGCGGGAGAGATCGTTTGCTGGCGGAACTGCCGAGCTATGTCAACGACCTCGCCTTCCGTCCCGACGGCCAACGCCTGTTCGCAGCGGTCGATAATCATTCGCTGCGCTGCTGGGATGTGGACGGCGGCAAAGAGATTTGGAAAAACGACCACTGGGCCAGCCACCTGGCTGTCTCGCCCGATGGCCGCACCCTCTGCTCGGACACCTACTCGGGGCAGGGCACGCTGCCAACGTGGGATGCCGGTACCGGCCGCCCTCTCGGCGTCTCGACCGGAAGACCGCAGTTCAGCACCAGTCCGATGGTGTTCACACCCGACGGCCAAGCTGTGTTCGTGTCGGATTACCGGAGCGTGCTGCTGTGGGATACGGACAAGTGCAAGATCCGTTGTCGCCTCGAAGGCGCGAACGTCCCTTATACCGTGGCTCCCGACGGCAAGACTCTCATCAGCATCCGCGGCGCTCTCTTGCAGCGCTGGGACGTGGAAAGCGGTAAGCCCCTCTACCCGGACACGGCCGACCTCGGCCACACGAGCGCCGTGCAAGCGGCGGCGTTCACGCCGGATGGGCAAGCCCTCGTGACGACCGGAGCCGACGGCACTATCCGCGTCTGGGATCTGTCCACGCAGCGCCCTCGGATTCTTCTCCGCGACAACCTCCGATACTGGGGGGGCATTCGCCAAAAACACATTGACGGCCATTTCGGAACCTACTGCCCGCCAATCCTCGCCGTCACGCCCGATAGCCGCCAAGTGCTCCATCACACCGACGACGGTCAACTGTACTTGAGGGACATCCGAACGGCCAAGAAAGTACGCGGCTTCGATGTCCGCAGCGCGGACAACAAGGCCCGCGTCGGCGCCGCCCGCCTGTCCGCGGACGGCCGGACCTTGTGGACGCTCGCCTATCCACGGCCCGAACTCACCAGCACGATTCGGTTCGAGAACCAGGGGAGCCTGATCGGATGGGACGTGGCGAACTGCCAGCGTCTTTCGTCGCGCTCCCTGACATGGGCCGGCGATGTGGAGGATTTCGTCATCGCGCCGGACGGCCGTACCGTGGCCGTGGCGGACGGCAGCGTCCGCGATGTGCGAAGCGGAAAGGAGCGCCTGAAGCAGCCGAATCCACCGTTGAGCCATCCGTTCGCGTTCTCCGCCGACGGCCGACTGGTGGCGGCGATGGCGGATCGACAGCACTGGAACGCGATCGCCGTTTACGAACTGCTGACAGGTCGTCCACTGTTGCGGGTCGAAGCGCCGGTCAGTTGGTCGAGTCGATTCGCCTTCAGTCCCGATGGCCGGCTGCTGATCGCGTCCGGCCGCGACGCCCTGCACGTCTGGGAGGTGAGCGGCGGACGGCGACTCCTGCATCTACCGGCCGAGGACCGTTTGCCCGCCTGGGCGCCCGAATTGTTCGGCACCTGCCTGGCCGTCGCGCCGGACGGCCGCGCCGCGGCGACGGGACACGAAGACGGCACGGTTTTGTTATGGGATCTCGCACCCGCTTGGCGGCTGGTCGAGCGGCCCGTCGCGGCGCTCACGGCCGAGCAACTCGATACCTGCTGGGCCGACCTGCTCAAGGACGATCCGCGCACGGCATACCCGGCGATGAATCGGCTCGCCGCGGCACCCGCGAAAGCGCTGCCCTTGCTTCGCAAGCATCTGCGGCCGGTGACAATCGACGCGCAGTGGGTGGCGGATCGACTGGCTGACCTCGACAGTTCGGATTTCGCCACACGCGCGAAGGCGTCGCGCGCTCTGGCCGGCGTTGCTGAAATCATCGAGCCGCGCTTGCGGCGAGAGTTGGAGCGAACCTCGTCGGCGGAGGTCCGCGCCCGGCTTCGTCGTCTCCTGGAAGATCCGCACCTGCCGGCGCTTCCCCCCGAAAGCGTGCGCCGGCTGCGCGCCGTGGCCGTGCTGGAACACATCGGCACGGCCGAGGCAGGCGAACTGCTGCGCAAGTTGGCGAATGGCGAACCGGGCGACCGGCTGACCCGCGCCGCCGACGCCGCCCTCGCTCGCATCGCGGCGGCGCACGCCGCCCCCACATCGCATTGAGCCGTTCGCCGCGCGCGATTACCATGAGGCGGACACTGCGATCGCCAGCACGGGGAGAACGCGCATGCTCAACGGGACGCAGAGCAAAAACGCGGCAGACGCCGGACTCGACACCGAGTTTCATCGCGGCCTGGGCCTGTTCGACGCCACGATGGTCGTCGTCGGCTCGATGATCGGTTCGGGCATTTTCATCGTGCCGGCGACGATGGCGCGCGAACTCGGCAGCCCCGGCTGGCTGCTGGTCGCCTGGCTCATCACGGGCGCGCTGACCGTCAGCGCCGCCCTGTCCTACGGCGAGCTGGCGGCCATGATGCCGCGCGCCGGCGGGCAATACCTCTATCTGCGCGAGGCGTTCTCGCCCCTGTGCGGCTTTCTGTACGGCTGGACGCTGTTCCTCGTTATCCAGACCGGCCTCATCGCCGCGGTGGCTGTCGCCTTCGCGCGCTTCGCCGGCGTCTTGTGGCCGGTAATCTCCGAGGAAAAATACTGGTTCGGGCCGTGGCACCTGACGTCGGGTTATGCTGTGTCGCTGTCTACGGTCCAGCTGGTCGCGGTACTCATGATCGCCGTGCTGACGCTGACGAACATTTGCGGTCTGCGCTACGGCAAGCTGGTGCAGAACCTGTTCACCGTGACCAAGACAGGGACGCTCCTGGGACTGATCGCGGTGGGGTTCTTATTGGGATGGAACACGGAGGCGGTGCGGGCCAACTTCGGCGACCTGTGGACGCCCCGCAACTGCGCGGACCTCGGCGGCGGCCTGACGGCGCTGTCCGCCTTCGGTCTGTTCGTGGCGCTGTGCGTGTCGCAGACCGGTTCGCTGTTCTCCTCCGACGCCTGGAACAACGTGACTTTCACGGCCGGCGAGGTGCGGCGGCCGCGGCGCAACTTGCCCCTGTCGCTGGCCTTGGGCACGTCGTCGGTGATCGCGCTGTACTTGCTGGCGAACCTGGCGTACCTCATCACCCTGCCGTTCGCGGACATTCAGGGGGCGGAAAGCGATCGAGTGGCGACGGTCATGCTGGCGAGGACTTTCCCCAGCGTAGGCGTGCAGCTGATGGCCGCCGCCATCCTGATTTCGACGTTCGGCTGCAACAATGGCCTCATCCTGGGGGGAGCGCGGGCCTACTACGCGATGGCGCGCGACGGGCTGTTCTTCGAGCGCGCGGGGCGGCTGAACGCGGCGCGGGTGCCGGCCTGGGGATTGGTGCTGCAAGGAGCATGGTCGGCCCTGCTCGTGCTACCGCGGACGTTCAACATCGCCGATGGAAAATACGGCAATCTCTACAATGACCTGCTCGACTACATCATCTCGGCGGCGCTGCTGTTCTACGTCCTCACCATCGCCGGTGTCTACCGCTTGCGCGCGACGCGCCCCGAGGCCGAGCGGCCGTACCGGGCATTCGGCTACCCGCTGGTGCCGGCGCTATATCTGGTGGGGGCGACGACGATTGTCGCCGTGTTGGTGGTGTATCGACCGATGACGACCTGGCCCGGAATGGCGATCGTCTTGTTGGGATTGCCCGTGTATTTTATGTGGAGGGGGAGACGATAACGATGACCTGTTAATAAGCACTAACTTATTGCCGACCGGCCCGGAGTGACAGCGATGAGTCAATCGGCAAAAGGTTATAATCTCTTAATCAATGTCGGCAAAAGGTTAGAGGCTCTTAATCAACTCCGGTGTAATGGCTTTATTTAGGCATTGAAGCCTTGGCACTATCAGGACTTATGACGCAAAAGAGGCTACTATCAAAATAATTTCAGTTTTTCCCTTGCCATCCTGTTAGAGTGATGTAACATCACCCAATCATTTTCTCAGCATTCGCCCGGCTGCCCGCCCCTGTCCCAATCACCCCATTGCCAATGAGGGCAATACGGGCCACACGCGGTTGACGCGGTGGACCGTGTGGTTGGTGCGTCGTCTCGATTTCATACGTTCGTCGCCTCGGTTTCATACATTCGCCGGTTCGCTGCCAAGCAAGGTATCGCCCGGTCGTCGCCTCCCACTCCGTGGCGCGCGCAGATGCCTCATGCGCCGTCACCGCCGCAGGCGGCCCGTTCGTCCCGCGCCCAGCCTGGGTACGTTCCGTCGCTTCGAGGAAGGAGTGGCGATCGCTCCAGCAGTTGCCGCGCCCGTCTATCGTCCCATCGCCTTCGTCTCCGTTTCCATTTTCCGTCCAGACCAGAACCAGGGGCAGGGAGGCATCGTTATTGGCTTCGATCTGAGAGCTTGATTTTACATGACAGGTTGAGAACGGGTGCACGTCGGCCGCGTTTGACGGGCTGGTGTCGCGCCGGCGAAGATTCCCTTGTCTCTTTGAACTGACAAGGGATCCTCGTCCGTCGTCCCAAGCCCACGAAGAACGCTATCAACGTGCGCCGGTGTTCGGTGTGCGCGCCTATCGCCTCGCGCAGCGTTTGCACGAGGCTTTTCCGTTTCTCCTTAGTGGAAGGACTTGCATCATGTACCGCACTACGAGGAATCGTCCAACGAACCGGAAGCCCAACGCAACACAGCAGCGACGCTGCCGGCCCTGCCTGGAGCCGCTGGAAGATCGCTGCCTGCTCAGCGCCAGCCCCACCGACTTCCGCCCGATCACCGAAGTCGGCAACAACGTCGCCAACCCGACCCTGGCCACGGCAGTGACCGACCTGCTCCGCCTCTCCCCCGTCGCCTACGCCGACGGCATCAGCGCGCCCTCGTTGCCAAACAACCCCAGCGCCCGCGTGATCAGCGACATCGTCAACAACCAGGCGGACACGGCGGGTAACGACATCGCAACCATCGATGGGAACAGCCTGTCCGACTTCGGCTACTCCTTCGGGCAGTTCATGGACCACGACATGGACCTGACGCCGACCGACGCGGAAATGTTCAACATCGCGGCGGACCCCAACGACCCGAGCGGCATGGCGACCCAGACGTTCTTCCGGTCCGTCTTCGACCAGAGCACCGGGACCAGCACCCCGCGCCAGCAGGTCAACGCCGTCACCTCCTACCTCGACCTGTCGAACGTCTACGGCTCGACCCAGGTTGTGGCTGACGCCTTGCGCACCGGCCAGGGCGGCCTGCTGAAGACCAGCGACAACGGCCTGTTGCTGCCGCTCGACAACAACACCTACTTCACGGATGCCCAGATCGCGGCGCTCAACATGGCCAACGACTCCCAACTCGTGCCCGAGAGCCAGCTGTTCGCGGCCGGCGACGTGCGCGCCAACGAGAACATGGAGTTGACCGCGCTGCAGACCCTGTTCGTCCGCAACCACAACATGATCGCCACCGAGCTCGCGCAGCAAGATCCCACCAAGTTTGGCTTCACGAGCTGGACCGACGAGAACCTTTACCAGGAGGCCCGCAAGCTCAACATCGCCGAGTATCAGAACATCATCTACACTCAGTATCTGCCCGACCTCCTCGGGCCGGCCGCCCCGAAGTACACCGGCTACAACTCCAACATCAACCCCAGCATCTCCACCGAGTTCTCCACGGTGGCCTTCCGCTTCGGCCACAGTATGCTGAGCGGCAACATCGAGCGCCAGGACAACAACGGCAACGACATCACGGGCGACCCCACGGGCGACCCGTCTATCAACTTGGCGCAGGACTTTTTCGACCCGACCGTCATCAACACCAACGGGTCCATCGACCCCGTCAGCGGCCACATCACGTCGGACATCTCCGCCTTCCTCAAAGGGAACGCGGACGGCGTGGCCCAGGCCACGGACGTTCTGGCGATCAACGAGGTCCGCAACCTCCTCTTCGCCAACGGCCAAGCGCCAGCGGACAACGGCCAGGATCTCATCGCCCGCGACATCCAGCGCGCCCGCGACGACGGCATCGGAACCTACAACCAGGTGCGCCAAGCGTTCGGCCTAGCGCCCGTGACGAGCTTCGCGCAGATCACCAGCAACGTCACGCTCCAGCAGGAACTCCAGGACGCCTACGGTAGCGTCGATAACATCGATCCCTTCGAGGGCGGCCTGGCCGAGGACCACGTCCCCGGCTCCGACATGGGCCCGCTGTTCACGAGGATCCTCTCCGACCAGTTCTCGCGGCTGGAGAACGGCGACCGCTACTTCTACCTCAACGAGAAGTTCACCCCGGCCGAAAAGCAGATCATGAACCAGGGCAGCACGCTGGGCCAGATCATCGAGAACAACACCGACATCACGAACTTGCAGCCCGACGTCTTCAAGTTCACGGCGTCGATCAGCGGGACCGTGTCCACCGCCAATCATGGCGGGAACACCTCAAATGGGAACGGTTTCGGGCAAGGACTTGCCGGCATCACCGTCGAGCTAGAGGACACAAACGGGGACGTGCTCGCCACGACCACGACGGACAAACACGGCAACTACACCTTCACCCAACAGAGCGGACCCTCCGCCAACCCGGAAATCGCCTCGGGCGTCAGCGCCACGGGGGACTACCAAATAGTCCTGGTCCTGCCGCAGAAGCTCCAGCAGGTCGGGCCCAACCCGGGCACGATCCACATCAGCCGCGGCGGCATCAACGTGACGGGAGTGAACTTCCGCGTCACGTTCGACTCCCACTCGTTCGGCAGCGGCCCCAGTTCCGCGACGCCCGCCGTCACCAGCACCACGACCTCGGCCAGTCCGGCCATCGCGACGGTCACCAGCTCGTCCGCCGCCGCCAGCGCGGACCCCACCCAGACCGCCACCCTCGCCACGGCACTGGCGGACTCGTCCGGCAGCGGGACCGGCGCGACGCCCCAGGCGTCCGCTCCGGCGGGGCAAGCCAGTGGAGCCGGCTCCACCAGTTCCGTGTCGAACCCGAACACGGTTGTGTTCGTCGCCAAGCACGGAAAGGCGTCCCATCCGTTGACCGGCGCGGCTTCGGATGCTCAGGACTTGAGCGACTAATAAGCGCGGTCCGGGGATCGCGAACCCGGTGATGGCGTCTCGTGTAGCCGCGACGCGCTTCGCTGCGCGTCGCGGCTACACGGCGAGGAGATGGGACACCATTACCGGAATCGTGCATGAGAATGCGCAAGTCTATTAGCGATATTGAACATCGCTAATATAGCAATATCACTGCCTCCGTGTATTTAGGAGACAGACAGTGTTTGCTACTATTTCCACATCTTGCCTACCTGTACTTAAGGAGAAAGCTGCTATGGTGAACAAGCCCGCAGAAAGGCAAAGAAGCGATCGTGCGTTCACCCTCATTGAACTCCTGGTAGTGATCGCCGTTATCGCAATCCTCATTGGTTTGCTGTTGCCGGCCGTTCAGAAGTCGCGCGAGGCCGCCGCCCGCACCCAGTGCAGCAACAATCTCAAGCAGATGGGCCTGGCCATCCAGAACTGCGCCGACACCTATCAGGGGCAGATGCCCCCTCTCATCGGCTTCTTCCCCGGTAATCCCGGCACGTACACCGGAACCAGTCTGTGGGGCAGTCCCCACCATTTCATTTTGCCCTTCATCGAACAGCAGAACTATTATAACGACATGATGGCGAAGCTCGTAAGCGGCAAAGGCGATGTCAACGCCGCCTGGGACTACCCGAACACTGTCAAGCTCGGCATCAAGACGTTCATCTGTCCTTCCGATCCTAGCATTTCGATTACCGCCAATCCGCTCAACACTTCCTATGCAGCCAACGGCATACTGTTCGGCGCGGGCACGGTCACGAGTCCGGCCAGCGGCACTACTCCTCCCACAGCGACCATTAGTCTGATAGGCCCTCTCGCTAATAGTAAATATGGCGGCAATCCCGCCCCGAACGGTAGGGGGGAGGCTTCGGGGGGCGCCCGCTTCCCCGTCTCGCTGTCGGACGGCACCTCTAACACCATTGTTTGGGTCGAAAAGCTCGGCCAGTGCAACGGCATCAGCGGCGGCGACAGCGGAGCGACGGAATGGGCGAATACGACGTTGTACACCACGACGTTGCAGGCGGTCGGCGTGATGAACAGCACGAATCCCCCCAACGCCGCTTTTCAAGTCGGCGCCAACCAATGCCCTTTTCGCGTCGGCTCCAACCCAATCCAGTGCCTTAATTACGGTAACGCCTCAAGCGGTCACACCGCCGCCCTTCTGGCTGGACTCGGCGATGGCAGCGTCAGGTCGATCACCCAGGGCATGAGTCAGTACACCTACAATCTCGCGTTGATCCCCAACGACAATCTGCCCATGCCGTCGGACTGGTAATCAGTTGACCGAGTCGCGATCGTAAGAGCCACTAACTTGTTGGCGAGCCGAGAGCATCAGCGACCGGGCAAGCGCGGTCCGATCGGTTCGTGTGACGCCCGGGCCTTCGCTCAGGACCAAGCGTAGACCCTTTTCTCCCATCTCCGACGGCTGCCCGAATCCTCTCGGGCAGCTGTCCGTCTCCTCGGAATGATGATCGTATTGTTCGACTTGTCCGTGTATCATATGGAGAAGTGGCGACGCTGATCCGCCCTCCGCTATCCGCCTTCCGCCGTTATGAGCGCATCATGACTTTTTGGCAATGCTGTTTGCCCCTGCTGGTGCTGGGTTGGTTGCTCAGTCCCGGTCCCGCCTGGGCCTGTAATGTCCCGGTGTTCCGCTACGCCCTGGAGCGCTGGCGCTCAACCCAGGACGAGGACCGTTATCAATTCGTCGTGTTCCATCGCGGATCGCTGGCGCAGGATGAGGCGAAAGTCGTTTCGACACTGCGGACCGCCGGCGAGAGACGCGATGCCCCGGCGAACCTTTCTGTCGAAACCGTCGATCTGAGCAACAAGGCGGAGGGGGAATTGCAACAACTGTGGGAGCAGCAGGGAGCGGTGAAACTGCCGTGGATGGTGCTTCGCTATCCTGTCGGCCGCGACGAACGGCGAACGGTTTGGAGTGGGCTTTTGCGAGTTGGTGAGACAGATTCCCTTCTGGATTCGCCGGCGCGGCGCGAGATCGCGCGGCGTTTGATGAGAGGCGATTCCGTGGTGTGGATCTTGTTGGAGAGCGGCGACAAGGAACGCGATGACGCCGCCGACACCGGCCTGCGAACGCAATTGCCGCGCTTGGAGAAGTCGGTACAGCTGCCCGACGCGGCGGACGAGGATTCGGTCAAATTGCTCTCGAACCTGCCGCTGCGATTGGCGTTTTCCTCGCTGCGCGTGCGGCGAACCGATGCGGCCGAGAAGATGCTGGTTGAGATGCTGCTGCACGCGGACAGCGACCTGGCGAACTCCGTCGGGCCGATGGTGTTCCCCATCTTCGGACGCGGCCGCGTGATGGACGCGCTGATCGGCGAGGGCATCAACGCGGAGACGCTGCGGGACACGGCTCGCTTTCTGTGTGGTGCCTGCTCGTGCCAGGTCAAGCGTCTGAATCCGGGCGTCGATTTGCTGATCGCGGCCGACTGGGATTCGATCCTTGAGGACCGCGAGGAAGTGACGCCACGCTCTGCTTTTCCGAAGAGGCAGCGCGTGCCCATCCCCACCCCGAATCAGCGGACGGAACCCGGCAGCGGCGAAACGACCGCGTCTCCTTCCGGCGCACGGCTGCCGATCGCGGTTGCGCTGGGGATGGTCCTGGTCGTCACTCTCGGCTTGGCGTGGCGCGCGCGGCGGCGAAAGGGAGAACCAGCATGAGACGCCAACGTCGGCGAACGGCACAAATTCACGGGGCTTGTCTGGCATTTCTGGCTTCTGTCCTCGTCCTCGCCGCGCTGATCGGCTTCCTTCTCTGGGACTCCCACAAGTCCGGCGCGGACGCGGAGGCGCGGACGCTAATCGTCTTTTGCGCGGCGGGAATCAAGGCGCCCGTCGAGAAGGCGGCGCGCGATTACGAACGAGCATACGGCGTCCCGGTTCGCTTGCAGTACGGCGGTTCGCAAACGCTGCTGGCGAACATCGAGGTGAGCGAGCGCGGCGACCTGTATTTGCCGGGCGACGATAGCTATTTGCTCGCCGCGCGCAAGAAGGGATTGGTGGCGGAGATCCTGCCGCTGGCGCGCATGACGCCGGTCCTCGCCGTCCGCAAGGGCAACCCCAAAAACCTGCATTCACTACAAGATGTACTGACCAGTGACAGCCGCTTGTCACAGGCGAACCCGGACGCCGCCGCGGTGGGCAAGTTGACGCGCGATGCTCTGCGGCGGAGCGGTCAGTGGGACGCCTGGCAAAAGCAGGTCCTCGTCTCCAAACCCACGGTCAACGACGTGGCCAACGATGTCGCGGTCGGCGCCGTGGACGCCGGCATTGTCTGGGACGCGCTGGTGCGACAGACGCCGGCGCTGGAGATGGTCGTCCTCCCGGAGTTGTCGGCGGCGAACGCTCACGTCGCCGTGGGGGTGCTGAATCGCGGCACGCAACCGAGCGCCGCGCTGCGCTTCGCGCGTTACCTGGCGGCCCGCGATCGCGGTTTGCCCCTGTTCGAGCAGGATGGTTTCACGCCGGTCGAGGGCGATCTCTGGGCCGAGAGGCCGGAAGTGGATCTCTTCGCGGGGGCCATGCTGCGGCCCGCCGTCGAGGAGACCCTCAAGGTGTTTCGAGTGCGCGAAGGAGTCGAGATCCACACCATTTACAACGGCTGCGGTATTCTCGTGGCGACGATGAAGACCAACCACCACACTCCCGACGCCTATTTCGCCTGCGACCAATCGTTCATGATTCAGGTGAAGGATTTGTTTTTGGACCCGGCGATCATCTCCTCCAATCAACTGGTTATTTTCGTCCACAAGGGCAACCCACATCACATTGAATCGCTCGACGATCTGGGCCAACCCAATTTGAAGGTTGGCGTCGGCCACGAAAAACAGTGTGCGATGGGCGCGTTAACCCAGGAAACCTTGAAGCAAGGCCGCGCTCACAATCGTGTGATGAAAAACGTCAAGGTGCAAACGCCGACCGGCGACATGCTGATTAACCAGCTGCTCACCGGCTCGCTCGACGCCGTCATCGCCTACATCAGCAACGGCGCCAACGCCGCCGACAAATTGGAGGCCATCCCCATCGACATTCCCTGCGCCGTGGCGGTGCAGCCTATCGCGGTCGGTAAGGATTCCAACCACAAACAATTGGTGGGGCGATTGGTGGACGCCATCCGCTCGCGCGAATCGCGGGAGCGCTTCGAGTCCTATGGGTTCCACTGGCGCGCGCCGAGGTAGTCATGGCCGGCATGGTTCACGAGAACGAGGCGCCGCGACGGTCGGATGTGCCGTTCTTCGTGGCCCTGTCGGTCCTCGGTGGAACCTATATCGTGCTGATCGCGGCGATGCTCGCCGCCGACGCCTCGTTCACCTCGCCGGCGCACATCTGGAACGCGCTGGCCAGCGAAAACATCCGCTACGCCATCAAACTGAGCCTGATTTCGTGCAGCATCACCACCATCCTGTCGCTGTGGGTGGCAGTGCCGCTGGGCTATGCCCTGTCGCGCTGGCACTTCCCCGGCAAACCGCTGATCGACGCCCTCCTCGACATCCCTATCGTGCTGCCGCCGTTGGTCGTCGGTCTGAGTCTGCTGATCCTCTTTCAGACGCCGCCGGGCAAAGCCGTCGAGCGCGTCGTGCCGGTGACGTACGCAGTGCCGAGTGTGATCCTGGCGCAGTTCGCCGTGGCCTGCGCCTTCGCGGTGCGTACCATGCGTGTCAGTTTCGATCAGATCCCGGTGCGGCGCGAGCAGGTGGCGCTGACCTTGGGATGCAGCCGCGCGCAGGCGTTCTGGTGGGTGGTGCTTCCGGAGGCGCGGCGCGGCCTCGTCACCGCGGCGACGCTGGCCTGGGCGCGAGCACTGGGCGAGTTTGGTCCCATCCTGGTTTTCTCCGGAGCGACACGGATGCGGACGGAAGTGCTGCCGACGACGGTGTTCCTGGAGTTGAGCGTCGGCAACCTGGAGGCGGCGGTGGCGGTGTCGCTGCTGATGGTGGCGGCGGCGTTGATTGTCCTGGTCATCGTGCGGGTGTATGGTATGGAGAGACCCCCTGTGTGAGCGTGGAGGAGGGATGATGTCATGAGTATTCTGGTGGATTTTCTCAAAGAGAAAGCGCTACAAGAGCGCTCAGACGCTCCAGAGCGCGAACGGAAGCGAGCTGAATGGGTCCAGGCAGTCGAACGCTTGATCGCGCGCATGGAAGAGTGGCTCCGCGATGCGGATCGTGAAGGCGTTTTGCGGATCGAGCGCACCGCGGTCGAGCATCGCGAGCAGGGATTGGGGCACTACACCGCTCCGGGCTTGACCATTACGTTGGGGATTACTCGTGTGGATGTGCTTCCGGTGGCGCGAAATGTGGTGGGGCGCGTTGTCCGGGACGGCGCGACGGAACCAGTCCGGCTCCAAGGGCGAGTGGACATCACCGATGGCGCGATGAAGCACTCGCTCTACCGCTTGACCGATCACCATCCTGATGAATGGGTTCTCCTGCAAGGGCTTTACGAGCCGGGTTTAAGAATTCTGTCTTTCGATCGCGCGCAATTTGAAGCGATTGTGGTGGGCCTCTTGCGATGACAACGCTGGAAGAAGCCTGGCGATGGTACGAATGCACGGCTCGGCAGTTCCAACTGATGCAGCGACTCAGCCATCTCTACTGGACCGAATTGCCGTGGAACCTACTGGAGCGGGATGACCGCTTTCGCTCCCTTGAGCGCGAACGACTAATGGATGAGGCGCAGTTTGGCTTAAGCCATCTGGAGGATCTGGCCGTCGTCGTGCTGTTCTCGGTCTTTGAATCGTTGGTCCGCCGACACATCCTTGCTGAGGTGCGGGAGGAAGCGGATATGCTTTCGCATCGCGCGCTCAAGCTGGCGGCGCAGCAAATGATGGAGCAAATCGCCGAAGGCAGTTTCTTCCGCGTGCTGCAACCCTTTAAGGATGCTCATTCCGACCTTATCGAGGAAGTGAACCAAGTTCGGCGTTACCGCAACTGGGTGGCGCATGGCAGGGGAGGAGTGGAACCCGAAAATGTGACGCCGCGCCTGGCCTATGAGCGTTTGCAACGATTTCTGCACATTATCCTGCCGGAACCACCGACTGCATCATGATTGCCCTCAATGCACTCGCCATCCACGCTGGTAAGTTTCGACTGGAGGACATTTCCTTTCAGACGGCGACTGGCGAGTACGTCGTCCTCATGGGCAAAACCGGCTGCGGCAAGACGGCGCTGCTGGAAGCGATCTGCGGACTCAAGCCGGTGCGCCGCGGCTCGATCTATCTGCACGGCCGCGATGTGACCCACCTGAAACCGGCGGAGCGCGGCATCGGCTATGTGCCGCAGGATCTCGCCCTGTTCCCCACCCTGACCGTGCGCGAGCACCTGGCCTTCGCCTTGATGGTGCGGCGCTGGGAGCAAGCGGCGATCGAGCGGCGCGTCGGCGAGTTGAGCGAGTTGCTCGGCATCCGTCCGTTGCTGGACCGTAAGCCGCATGGACTCAGCGGCGGCGAGGCGCAGCGCGTCGCGCTGGGTCGCGCCCTGGCGTTTCGTCCGGCGGTCTTGCTGCTGGATGAGCCGCTCAGCGCGCTCGACGACGAGACGCGCGCCGACATGGCGGCACTATTGCGTTCCGTGCAGAAGTTGACCGGCGTGACCGCGCTGCACGTCACGCACAGCATGGGCGAGGCGAAAAAGCTGGCCGATCGCCTGCTGGTCCTGAAAAATGGCGCCATTGAGGAGGCGCCGCGGAGTTCCGGCTGGAAGGACGCGGCGCCGAACGAGTCGATCCGGGGGGCGGAGGCGTGAAAATCACCGTGCATTACCTGGCGCAGGTCCGGCAAGCGGCTGGTCGCGCGACGGAGCAGATCGAGCTGGACCGGATCGGTACGCTGCGGGAAATCGTCGTCGAGGCGGCCCGTCGCGGCGGCGAACCGCTGCGCCGTCTGTTGCTGGACGGACGCGGTGAGCCGCACCCGGCGCTGTTGCTCTTCGTCGGTGACAATCAGGTGTCAGCGGAGCAGCTGGTTGCCTTGCGGGATGGAGACGTCGTCACGGTGTTGTCGCCGATGGCCGGCGGATAGGGGCGGACATGGAATCGAAGCAGACGCTCAGCGAAAGCGAGCGCGGCCGCTATGAGTGGCAATTGTCGGTGCCGGGCTTCGGCGCCGCGGGACAGGAACGCCTCAAGGCCGCTTCGGTGTTGATTTCACGAGTCGGCGGCGTAGGCGGCGTGGTCGCCTACGAGTTGGCGGCGGCCGGTGTCGGCCGGCTCGTGCTGGCTCACGCCGGCAACGTGCGGCTGGATGATCTCAACCGCCAGCTGCTCATGACCACCGGCTGGATCGGGCGGCCGCGCGTCGAGTGCGCCGCCCGCCGATTGCGCGAACTGAATCCGCTCATCGAGGTCGAGACGGTTGCCGAGAACGTCGGCGCGGACAACGTCGAACGGCTGGTCGATCGAGTGGACCTTATCGTCGATTGCGCTCCTCTGTTCGGCGAACGATTGCTGCTGAACCGCGAGGCGGTGCGGCAGAACAAGCCGCTCGTGGATTGCGCCATGTACGACCTGGAAGCGCAGATCACGACGATCGTACCGGGCAAGACGCCGTGCCTGGCGTGCTTGTACCCGGAGGAACCGCCGGGATGGCGGCGCGAGTTTCCCGTGTTCGCCGCCGTGGCGGGCGTCGTCGGCAGCCTCGGCGCGATGGAGGCCATCAAGGTGCTGGCCAACCTGGGCGAGCCGCTGTTGGGCCGGATGCTGCTGTGCGACCTGCGCGATATGACGTTTCGACAAACTCGTCTCCAGCGCCGCTCCGACTGCGCCGTATGCGCTAGCCTTGCTCCGTAGGGTGGGCCGACGAAGGAGGCCCACCAGCAGGGCGTGGTGGGCCGACGAAGGAGGCCCACCCTACGGCTAGGAACTCAGTGCATGGCCCGTTATCGGGAAACATTTCCTCTCTCCGCATTGGAAGGTATGATTGAGGGGCGGATTGGACGATCCCTGGAGGGACCGAGGTCATGGTGGGATGGGGGACGCGCTAATGGAGCAGAACCTCGCCAACACCAGCACATTGTGGAGCCTCGTGACGGAGGCCAACCACGGACCCGAGGACGCCGCCCGCCGCGCCCGCGAGACGCTGCTGGAGCGCTACAAGGGAGCGGTGTATCGTTATCTGCTCGGCGCTTTGCACGATTCCAACGCGGCCGACGATCTGGCTCAGGAATTCTTCCTTCGCTTCGTGCGCGGCGACCTCCGCAACGCCAACCCCGAAAAGGGCCGCTTCCGCGACCTCGTCAAAACCACGCTCTTTCACCTCATCGTCGATTATCAGCGCCGCCGGAAAGGCCAGCCCCAGCCGCTGCCACCCGACGATTGCGGACCCGCTGCCAGCGAGGACAGCGCCCTCACCTCAGAGGAACAGTTCCTCGACAGCTGGCGGCAGCAATTGCTGAGCCAGGCGTGGAAGGCGCTGCGCGCCCGCGATACGACCTATTACGCCGTGCTGCGCCTGCGAGCGGAAAAGAACGATCTGTCTTCGGCGGAGATGGCCGAACGCCTGAGCGAACAACTCGGCAACACCGTCAGCGCCGATTGGGTCCGCACGCGCCTCAAGCGCGCCCGCGAACAGTTCGCGGATCTGCTGCTCGATGAACTCATTCAGTCGATGGACAATCCGACGCGCGAACGATTGGAAGAGGAACTCGCCGATTTGCGTTTGCTGATGTACTGTCAGGACGCGGTGGCGCGGCGCGGCGGCTGAGTGTCCGTCCGGCGGATCGCGTTCTTGACAGCCGTGGTGCTATCCTTCCGACTATCCCGCTCCGACCGTCTTGCTGTTTTCTGCCGCGTCCGCCGGCGAGCTGGAACCGTAAGATCGCTACCCGCCGCGGTCAGGTGCAGCGTCTGGGTCGGCGGCCTGCCCCCAGAGGCGGGGAATCAGCCGACCGGTTCGCCGGACGTAGCACTCATAGTCCTGGCCGAACCTTTCCCGGAGGAGTTCCTCCTCCGAGGCCGCTTGAATGAGAATCCCAATGAGCGATACGGGCCAGAGGAGCCAAAGGCAGATATTCAGCGAGGCAACACCGCTCCCGAGTAACAGGGCGAGATACCCGGCGTACACGGGATGGCGGACGAAGCGGTAAGGGCCGTTCCCGATGAGGGCGTGGTCCTCCCGGACGGCCGCCTCATGCATCATAAACCGGCCCAGCAGGACGGCGGACCAGGTCAGCAGCACAGCCCCCGCCAGACCGACTGCCAACCCGACAACTCGCACCGGCAGCCAACCCGCGTCAATCTCGCCGATTCGCAGGGCGATCAGAATCGGGGGAAGCAGCCATTCGGCGGGCAGCAAGACCGCCGGGACGTACCAGCGCCAACTCCTGATCCGAGACCGCATCGGTGACCGCTCAAGCCCGCGGCGCAGCAGCGCCATCACCGCGACCACGGGGCCGACGGCGAACAAGGCCAGTGATAACAGCCGCAGTACTTCAGTCATTGGTTGGAGCAACCACTTCATCTGCCGCCGAACCCGTTGTTACCCTGACCGGCACCGGATCCGTCGCGCATCCTTACTCCCCCAGCATCGCACGCATCAGCCGAGCGATCTCCTTGGCGTCCGGGTCCGGTTGCCGCTCCAGGACACGAGCTACTTTCTCTCGACGTTCGCGCGGATGATTCTGGTTGAGCTTCCACTTCCCTTCCAGCCGACCGATCTCGATGCGGAAGCCGACGACGCCGCACGCGAACTTCCGAAAGAACTCGGTATCCGTGTCGAGGGACCAGGGCTTCGGCATCGACCACTCGTAGGTGTGAACCATCGCCGCGAGGATCGGCGCCAGGCCGTCGAGATCCTCGATCAGGTGGAGGATGCCATAGACGTGGACGGCGACGTAGTTCCAGGTCGGCACCACGTTCTCCGACTCGTACCAGGTCGGAGAGACGTAGGCGTGCGGACCCGTGAAAACGGCGAGGACTTGCTGTCCGTCCAGGTCGTGCCAGTGCGGGTTCGCCCTGGCCATGTGTCCGACCAGGCGGCCGTGTGGGCCGGCGTCGCGCTCCAGCAGAAACGGCAGATGGGTGGCGAACGGTTCGCCCTCGTGCGTGGACACCAGCAGCCCGAAGCTGTGGGACTCGATGAAGTCGTAGAGCCGGCTCTGATCGGTCTCCGCGAACGCGGTCGGGATGTACAACTTCCACCCACCCTTCTCTGAGACCGGCCCGAAGCGCCCGTCGCTGGCTCTCCGGGCTACTAGCCCGGAGAGCCAGCGACGGGCGCTTCGGAGATCACGTCGCGCTGGCCCAGAAGTCCAGTTCGTTCAGCGCCTTGCTGTTGGCGGCGAAATACTTGTCCTGCCAGGCATCCGTCTTTTCCAGTCCCGACCACGCTCGGCTCTTCTGCGTTTGAAGCGTATAGCGCCAGCGGTAGTGATCGTAAACATCCATGACGTGCGTGGTGTAGGACTCGGCGATCGCGCGGTTGCCTCGGAGGATCAGCAGGTTCTCGTCGTTGCTGTAGGACGCCTTGTAGCCGAGGTTGTGACTGCCGGTGATGACGACGCAGCCGGGCGAGAACGGATCGACCACGACGATCTTGTCGTGGATGATCGCGTGGGCCGAGGGTGACGTCTTGAGCAATTCCTTCCGCCAGAAGGAGAACTCGTCGTCGACGGCCGTCGCCGGCACGACGGTCGCGTCGGGGCGAATGCCGGTGCGGTGAAATAGCTGGACGTTGTAAGCTTCCGCCGTCTTGCGATCGGTCAAGGCGCCGCGAACGAACAATTTCGGGTTGGCCTGCTGGGCGTCCTCGATGGCGTCCATGATGCTCGGCTTGCCGGGGATGAACGCCAGGAACAGCACGGCCTGACGGGCGCCGTTGATGACCGAGAAGACTTCTTCCATGTCCGGCGGCGGTTTGGGATTCGATTTGGGCTTCGCCTTTTGCGACGTGTTGGGCGAGAACCAGAGATGGATGGTGGTCGTTCCATCGGGCAGCGTCACCTGGTGCCCCGTCTCGTTTTTCGCGCGGAAGTCGGCTCCCTGCTTGGCGGCGTCGGCCTTGAGGCGGTTCCAATAGTCAAGGTACGCCTTGGCCAGATCGGGAGAATCGATCAGCAGGGAGTTGTTGCTCTGGCCGCACAGGCCGGTGTAGGTCCAGTTCGTGCTGCCGGCGAGGACCGTCTGGGGGACGTTCTGGCTGTCCACGTAGACGACGAATTTGTTGTGACCGATGTGGTCGCCGCTTAACATGCGGTCGGTGATGTCTACGCCCGACTCATGCAGGGTCTGCCGGGCGGCCACGTTCGTCTCGTCGTCTTTGCCGGTATTGGAGAGGATCAAGTGAACGAAGGGCGAGCCAATGAGAAGTTGCAGCAGTTCGGGGTCGTTCAGCTCGTAGAGGGCGGCGTAGCACTCGCCGCCGTTGGTCCGGGCCCGGTTCAGCAGCATCATCAGCGCGTCGCGCATGTCGCCGGCCAGGCGATTGCGGAGCGGGTCGCCGGGCTGGTCGATGCGGTCGATGAGCTTGCGATAGTTGGGCTGTCCGCCGGGTCCGCTGGGGATTTGGTGGCCCAGCGATTGCGTCGAGAGGATGCCGCGGTTGAAGTAGGAGAAGAGGTTGCCGCGATTGGGCGTCAGGTGGACCGGGTTGGTGGCGATCGTGTGGTCGGCCAGCGGCGTCAGACTGCCGGGCGATCCGATCATGGGCACGATCTTGTACTGGTAGAACCCGTCGCGCCGTGCGGTCAGGTCGCGCCAGTTGAATTTCTGCACCGGCCAGACTTCGGTGGTACTGGGATGCCAATCCTTGTTGGACTGGCCCTTGAAGCCGACCCAGGCGGGCAAGGCGGCGGTCTGCCGAGAGTTGAGATCGATGCGGTAGACGGCGAAGCCGAGGCAGTCCTCGATCTTGCTCTCGTACCTCCAGGCGACCAGGGCGACGTCGTTGTTGGCCAGGGCGACGGCTTTCATGGCGATCTCCTCAGGGTGAAGGGGCGGCAGGAGGAGTTTCGACAGAGCGAATCAGGTTGTCAAGGACAAAGTGGAATGATGCCGTTCTCAGCGTCCGAGGTTGGCGAACAGGTGGGTCAGCGAACGCATCAGGTTCTTCCAATCGCCTTCGTGCAGGCTTTCGTTCGGAGCGTGCGCATTGCTGCGCGGATCTTCGATGCCCAGCAGCAGGGCGGGCGCGCCGCCGAACAGTTCCGCCAGCGGGCCGACGAAACCGATGGTGCCGCCGCAGCCGATCGAGATGGGATCGCGCGAAAAGCCCTGACGGATGGCCTCGACGGCGGCCTCGAACGCCGGGCCGGTCGGATCGGTCATCCACCACTTGACCGGCTTGCCGTGCTCCTTGACCGTCACGCGCACGCCCCACGGCGGATCGGCCGTCAGCACCGCCTTCAACTGCTCGTACACTTGTTGCGGATCCTGGTCCGGCACGATGCGGCAACTGACGATGGCGCTGGCCCTCGGCAGCACCTGGTTCGACGCTCCCTTGATCGAGCTGGCCTCCTGGGCGATGACCGTGACGGCCGGATTGCGCCACGTCTGTTCGTAAACACCGTTGGCCCCATCGAGGGCGAAACGCACACCGGGTAGAATGCCGAGATCGTCGCGCGTCTTCGCCTCGTCGAACGGCAAGGCCTTTACCGCTTCGCGCTCGCGCGGCGTCAGCGGACGAACCGTATCGTAAAAGTGCGGAATGGGTAGTTTGCCGTTGCCCCAGTACAGCCGCGCCAGGACGACATTGAGGGCCAGCGCCGCATCGGCCATAGCTCCGCCGGCCATGCCGCTGTGGACCGGCAGTTGGGCGCTCTCGACTTCGACCGTCACCGCGACGATGCCGCGAAGCGCGTAAGTGATGCTCGGCAGACCCGTTTCCAGGTTCTCGGTATCGCAGACGACGATCACGTCCGACTGCAATCGTTTCTGATGCTCGTGAAAGAATCCCAGCAGGTTTTGCGAGCCGATCTCTTCCTCGCCCTCGACGACCATCTTGATGTTGACGGGCAGTTCGCCCTTGGTTTGCAGCCAGGCGGCGACGGCGGCGAGCTGAGCGGTGATGGCCCCCTTGTCGTCGGCGGCGCCGCGGCCGAATAGGCGCCCGTCGCGCGGCGTCAGCACCCAGGGCGGCGACTGCCACTGTTCGAGGAAGTTGGTCGGCTGTACGTCGTGATGGGCGTACAGAAAGACGGTCGGCTTGCCGGCCGCGCCGAGCCATTCGCCGTAGGCGTAGGGGTTGGAGCCGGTCGTTTTCAGGATGGAGACGTTTTGCAGACCGGCCCGCCGCATGTGCGTGCAGGTCAACTCGGCCGTCTGCTCCACTTCTTTCTGGTGCTCGCCGTCCGTGCTGATGCTCGGGATGGCGACGAGTTCGGCCAGGTCGCGCATCAGATCGGCGTGATGGTTGTCCAGCCACTTCAGGACGGATGCGTCGGCGCCCATGATCGCTCCACGGAAGGAAGGAGAGTATTCGGTTTGGTCGCGATGCGGAGCGCGGGCGTCCCGCCCGCTTCTTCATTGCGGGCGGGACGCCCGCGCTCCGCATCACCGCTAAACGATTTGTATGCTGCGGCGGGTTACTGTCTACTCTGGAACAGCGGCGCGGTCATTTCGATCAGGCGCGACACGAAGATCAGGCTGCCGAGGACGCTGGCGGTCAGACAGGCCAGCAACACCGCGCCGACGCCGATGTCCAGGCAGGGATAGACGCGGCGCTTGCTCTCCTCGTCCAGCCCGCGAAACAGCGTGACGAGAGCGCTGTTGAACAACTCGGCGATCAGCACCATGCCGATGCAGCCCAGCAACAGGCACCACTGGATGAGGTCGCAATGCAGCACGACGGCGGCCGCCAGCACCAGGGCCGTCGAAAAGAAGTGGACGAAGAAGCGCGAATGACCGCGCACCCCCAGCTTGATGCCGCGCAGGGCGGGGTGCAATCGTTCGCGCCAACGGCGGCGCGAACGGACCGGGGCCGGCGCTTCCTCCACCACGATCGGCTGCGTTGTCGTTTGGAACACCATCATGCGATTTATATCCGTCCTGCTCGAAGAATAGAACGCGGATGACGCGGATGCGGCGGATAAGCGCGGATCAGATCCTTGTCTGATCCGCGCTTATCCGCCGCATCCGCGTTCTATTTCCGACCGATTCATCCTTACATCCTTTATTTCAGCACTCCCTGCTGTCCGGCGCCGCTCGCCCCCATCGGACCGAAGGCGCGGTTGGCCGGTAGCAAGTTGGGCACGATGTTGAACAGGAAGTTGAAGTTGCTCTGCAAAGCGTTGTACGACAGACCGAGGCTCACCTGCAAGTCCGAACCCATGCGCGTGAACATCAGCGAATTGGAAAAGGCTTCGCCGGTGCCGAAGTCGTAGGTGCTGCTGGCCGTCGCCGCGTACTTGGGACTGAAAATGTACGTCACCGCTCCCGTGACGGCCCGGACGTTGAGTGGGTCGATGTAGCGGAAACCGAGATAGAAATTGGTGCGGTCCGGCCGATTGAAATAACCGCCCATCGTCCACACGCGCACGCCGCCGGGGAACGGATCGGTCCAGCCGGTGCTGGTGACGGCCGTGCGATCGCCGAGGTTCCACAGGTAATTGTACTGCAAGAACGACCAGTTGTGGCCGAAGTTGTCGCGGTTGGGAGCCGGGAAATAGCTCGCGCTCAAATCCAATATCATCCAGTCCACGATGTGCTGATAACCGGGAAAGCCGCGCTTCGTCTGCCAGCGCTGACTCAGCGCCAACTGCAATTGTTCCATGGTGCTCAGCGTGTCGATGCGGTCCCACAGGAGCCGCCGGATGGCCATCGTCTGCGGCGTGTTGAAATACGGCGAAAAGATCAGGCTCAGGCCGTGATTATCGAAGACGGCGTTGGGGTTGAAGATGATCTGATACGGTCGAATGTCGCGCAGGGCCTGGTTGGTGGCGTCGTCGTTGAGGCGGTCCAGCTGCGGCAGGGCCGTGTACGGCACGTTGGTGTAAGCGTAGACGTAGTTGACGTTGGCGACGATCTTGTGATTGATGCCGTTGATGTTGAACAGTTCGCTGGCGACGCCCGGATACAGGCGGGTGAACGGGATGCTGGCGCGGAGTCCGCCGGCCTGCCAGGAGCGGCCGAGGGAGTTGCCCGCCAAGTCGTTCGAGTAGCCGGTCAACTCCCAACGGCCGTAAGGCATCAGACGCAACGGCCCCACGGGGATGGGCGCCTGCACCTCCTGCATCCAGCTGCCGCGAAACGTGTTGACGTCTTGGTCGGTCACGCTCACCTGCGGCAGCGAATCGTTGGACGTTCGCAGGGCGGCAAACTCGGCGTTGACGTGCGAGGAATAAGTCACCGTCTGGAAGAAATCCTGACCGATCAACCAGCCGTCGGCGCGCGGCAGGCTTTGGTTCATCGTTACCCAGTTGCGCAGCCGCGGATCGACCATGGCCGTCCATGCCCAGATGTCCCCCTGCTGCTTGACGTAGGCAAACGTGTCCAGGTTGGGATCGAGATCCCAGACGCGCTTGTAATACTGCTCGACGAAATTGCGATCGCTGATGGGCGAAATCTGGATCAACGAACTGAAACCATAGGGCATGTCGTCGATGGTGGTGCGGTCCAGCAGCCAGCCGCGGAAGTTGGTCGGGTTGAAATTGTTCATTGGCCGCGGACCACCGAGGATGTCGAAGTTGCGGTCGATCATGCCGAAGCCGCGCAACATGCCGGCGTACTTGGCCGGCACGCCGAACAATTCGGTGCCCGTGTAGTTGTACAGCGTGCCGACGCCCGGACCGCGATAGGTCAGATAATCGAGGTTCAACAGCCAGCGCGTGTTCGGCCTCGGCTGCATGCCCAGCAATTCATACAGGTTCAGCGACACGCCCAGCTGCACGCCGAACAGGTGGTTGTAGCCGAAGTTGAAGTCCTGGACCGGGCCGAGCGGTTCCTGGATGTTCGTCGAGATGTGCGGCAGCCAGTAGAACGGGATCTTCTCCATCTCGAAGAACGTGTTGTCGCCGGTCAGCATGGTCTCGCGCTGGAGGACCGGCTGGCCGGTGCGGCGATCGAGGACCGGCTGGCCGAACAGATTGCGCAGCGGCACCGTGCGGTCCTCGATGACGCCGTCGCGCAGCACGACTTTCAGGCCGGGATCGGAGCGCAGCTTGCTGGAAAACACCTCGCTTCTTTCGATCTCGAAGGTGTTGATGGATGTCTGCCGAATTTCCTTCGCGACGGCGATGAGCGGATCGTTCATGAGCGCCTGCTTCAGCTCCAGTCGGGCGTCGAGGGCGATGGCCACGTTGCGGTTGACGTCGTAATAGACCTCGTTGGCCGAGATGCTGCGCTCTTCCATCTTCAAATTGACGATCGGCTCGTGGCGGATGATGACGTGGCCGGACAGATAGACTTGCAGATCGTTGCTGTTGTGTCCGGACTCTTGCTGGATCTCATTGGCGAGCTGTTCGACCTTGCCTTTGGTCCAGAAGACGATGCGGTCGGCCTCCATATCGACCATGCCGATGCCGGGGGCGTTGCGCACTTGCATGATGACGCCGCCGGTGACGACGTAGGCCGTGTCGCCATTGGCTCCAGGGTAGCTTTTGAACTGCAAGGAGCCGCCTTGCCGCGCGAAAATGTGGAAGTTTCGCGTCAGCTGGGCGGTCCGGCCCGGCGTCGGCGGCGTCGCTCGCGACGGCGGCGGCACCGGCGGCGTTCCCGGCGGCACCGGCGACGGTCCCGAAGGCGGCACCGAACCGTCCGGCGCGCGCGGCGCGCCGGTGGCAGGTCCATCTTGCGCGGGCGGTTGCGGACCCGCACCCGGCGCCGCTGTCGGCCGCCCCGGTGCCGGACCTGATGAAGACCGCGGCACGACCGCCGGCGAATCCGAGGTTCCGGTGCCGGAAGTATCGTCCGGCGGAGCGTAGAAGAACGAGGTGCGCGGCGGTTGCGTTGTAGCCGGCGGCGCCGGCTGCATCGGCGTCGGCGCGGTCCCGGCCGGTGGGCTGGGAATCGGCGGCACCGGCTGGAAGATTGGCGACGGCGCGGGCGTCGGCGTGGCCGACTGTGCGTGCGGCGGCAGCATCTGCCGAAGTTCCTGTTGCGAGACGGGCTGAACGGGCGCCGGCGGTTTCGCCACTCGGTTCATCGGCCGCAGCGAAACCGGACCCAGTGATTCGGCCCGGCCGTGCAGCACAACCGGATCGTCGGCCCGCGATTGCTTGGCCAGCGGCCCTTTGTGCGTTTGTACCCGCACTTCTCCGCGCGTCGTCACGTCGAGGACCGCCCGCGGTTGTTCCAGGATGGTCGAGCCGTTGTCGATGCGCACGCCGCCGTCGGCGTAGAGATCCATGTGCCATTTGCCGGTGTCTTTGTAGCGCGTGACGTTGACCCAGGCGACGCCGTGGGGAAAGCGCGCCTGCAAGATCCCCTGCTGGGCGAGCACGTTCCCTTGCAGCAGAAACACACGGTACTCGACGGTGCCGTTCTTCTCCGTCCACGAGGCGATGTCGTCTGCGTCGAGGATGATCGGCTTGGCGTCGCCGGGCACGTCCTGTTTGAAGCGGAGGACGAGTCGTCCGGGCGCCGCGGCGGACGCCGGCGCGATCGCACCGCCCGGTGGCCGAGGCGGCTGGGGAACGGGCGGAGGCGCTTCCCACCAGTTGCGTGCCGGGGCCGGCGTCGCCGCGCGATCCTGAGCGTGGAGCGCAGCCGTAGCCCAACTGCCGACCGCGATCAGCAGCGTGAGCAGGCCTGCCAGCCGGCGGAACGAGGGACAACTCACCACGGCGTCTCCATTCCCTTGGGTCGCTGCCTGTCTTCCGCTGGGTCCGGCCGTCGTGGCGAAGCGAGCGTCGACCCAACGGGATGCGCGGTCGTTGACAAGGCTTCACGTGCGAGCGGCGGAGTATAGAAAAGCGGCAAGAAGTGTCAAGTCCAAGCGTCGATTTGCCGACAAAACGCCGTAACCGGGCGGCGTGCGAAAGGCGGCAAGGCTGGGCGAAGTGCCGGTTAGGAATCGTGCGTTACTTCCCCTCCGCTTGGGGTCATCAGGGCGGCAATCGTCGTTGGCGAAATGCTGTAAGCGATCACTCGAGCCGACTGAATCGGTACGCTCGCCCCCACGCTTGCCTACGGAACAGGAAGGTAAAGCTTGACTTTTTTTGTCTATATCTTATAGACTGGCAACATGGTGAAGGCGGCAGCTGACCCAGTGATGAAGAAAGTTCGGGCGCTTTTTGAGAAGTCCGAGCTGTCCCTGCACGAGCTGGGCCTACGCATGGACTACCCGGATCGATCCGCTCGGAAATCTGCCTGGCAGTTCATCCAGAAAACAGACGACCCGCGCTTGTCCATGCTGCGCCGGTTCGCCAAGGCGATGGGCGTTGATCTGAAGGAGTTACTGTGATGGCCCAGCGGTCGAAGCTGCGGCACAAGGCCGAAACCGAGAATGGCTCCCTTGATCTGTTTGCCGGTGCCATGCTGCCGGCCTGGGTCGCCATCCCTAAGTCCGTATCCGAGGCCCGCCCGTTTGTCTCCATCCTGGACCTTCGGCGAATTGCTGGTCTCATCAGCGACAAAATATATGCGGCCCACGGCCATGACAGGCTTCGGCTGTTCGACACGTTGCTTATTTTGCTTGCGACAAAAATCTATGATGAATTGCACTCTCCCGACGCGCTGCAACTGTCCGCCTTCCTCTCGGCTGACGGCAACCTGCTTGAGCAGGTGCAAGGGTACGCGCGCGAAGCACTGGCGGCCATGAACTGCGAGGGATTTCCCGGTGAGATGGATCTGACCGCAGACGCCTTGCAGGACGTATTGGCGCTTCTTGGGCGCTACTCCTTGGTGAACACGCTGAAGATTGACCCCCAGGCCGAAGTCTTAGGCACCTTCTACCAAGAGATCGTCAGTTCGACCTTCCGGGGCAGTCTCGGCGCCTATTTCACCCCGAAGCCGGTTGCCGACCTAGCGGCCGCCTTTTGCCGGCCCGCCCTCGCCGATACCATCTTTGACATCAGCTGCGGTTCGGCTACGTTCCTCCTCTCCGCCTACCGCGCCGCCCGCCCTGTCCTCGGCACGACAGGACCGACTATCTTTGGCAACGACATCCAGGAACGGATGGTCTTGACGAGTGCCTTAAATTGCACGCTTCACCAAGTAAAAAACGCTTACTTCACTCACAATGACGGGCTGAAGATCGACCTGACAATTTGGCACAGCCAGAACAGGGCAGTTCCCAAGGAGGGGTTTTCCCTAATCGTCGGCAATCCGCCTTTTGCTGGGTTCGACATGCTTGCATCTGGAGAGAGCAGCAAAGGGAACGGAACGGCGACCCGACCACGGCTTCACAAGATCATACCGTTTATCCGTAAGGTTGTTGACCTTTTGGCCCCGGACGGCAGGGCGGCGTTGGTGGTGCCTACCAGCGTCCTTAACGCCGAAGCCGTGTCTTTCCGTGAGCTGCGCGATTACCTTGCGCGAACCGTAACCGTGACGGCGCTGGTTAATCTGCCGCGCGATGCTTTCGTTCATACGGATTGCGGCGTCGAGGGGGCGCTGCTCTTTTTCGCCAAGAGGGTGCCTCGCTCTGCCGAACGAACCTTCTTCGGGACCGTCCGGGGCCTCGGCTATGACCGCCGGGGCCACCAGAACAAACAGGGTACTGTGGAGGAGTTGCTTGCAGCGTGGGAGCGGGACGCGCCGAGTGACCTCTGTTGGATACGAACCCAAGACCTTTACCAGTTAGAGCGCTGGGACGTTCCGTGGCTCCATGCCTGGACCTCTGGAATGCTCCGCTTTAGCGAAAAGACCCATGTGCGGCTTACCGATCTGTGTTCAGTTGTCCGCCGGACCTTTTCACGTCGCACCGTCGCACCAGCGAAGGAATACACTTATTTTGAGGTTGGCGACGCCGACATCGACCACGGCACGATAAAGCAAGTCCACCGCTGCACGGGCAAAGAGATTCTCCGCAAGGGGAGGCTCAAGTTGTGCGTGCGGGCCGGGGACGTTCTCCTACCCAATCACCGCGATAGTTTGATCGCTAAAACGGCAGCGGGGGTAGGGCGAAGTGCTGTTCGTATCGGCAAGGAACTTGAAGATTGCATCACGACGGATCGCTTTACCCCCCTGGAGGCGAAAATCGACCCCAACCTTCTAATCGCCATTCTCAATTCCGGCCTTGTTCGCAGGCAGCTGGAAGTACACGCCAGGGGCAGCGCCTCCTTCGACATCCGGGACAAGGTGTTGCATGAGGTGTGGGTTCCCCGCTCGCTCGTCAAAGACCCGCAAACGGCCAAGCGCCTGAACAAGCTTTTCCAAATCCGAGAACGCTTGAGGAAGAGGTTAGAAAGGACAGCCCAGGACATTGAGGCCCTTATCGACGATTATTCAAATCGAGGGGATAAAGCCCATCGCGTCTGAGCCACTCGGCCATCGCCCATGCCTCTTGAAAGCGGACATCGGCCATCGTAAGGCCCGCACGCCGACAAAGCTCCTTGAAGGCGTCGTAAGTCGCAGGCTTTTTGACCAGAAGTATCCACATCAGGGCGGCCTGGGCAGTATGGAAACTGAGTCCACCAAGCAGATGCGATTCCCGCTTGACCACGTTGCAGCGTTTGCAGAGCAGTTGTAGGTTCGCCAAGGTGTCCGCCTCTTGCGGATCTCTCCCCTCTTTGATGAACTCGTTTTTGCCCTTTACATGGTCCACTTCCATATGGAGCCGCCGACCGCACTTGGCACACCGCCCGCTTTGTCCGTAAAACCAAGCCATGACCGCTTGCATACACTTGCCAGGTGCGAACAGCCTTTGAAAGTTGAGGTTACTTGCGATGCTTGTGCCGACCTGGGGCGGATTCAATTCACCAAGAACACAGATAGCGACCTCCTCCCACTTGACAATGCCGGCTCGCACAAGGATATTAACGAGGTTGTGCCATTTTTCCTCGGTCCAAGTCACATCTGGGGCTTCGAAAGTCGGCTTTAGGCCGAGTGTGACCAACTTCTTCACAATCTTCTTGATAGTGCTCCAGCCCATCCCGGCATCCAGAAGGTCCGGGACGTGGACTTTCCGCAGGGATTTGGTCGTGCTATAGCCGAGTTGACGGAGCTTATCGGCAGTACGGCGGCTGACTCCAAGATCGGACTCGAGGCTCATCAGTCGGCATCCTTACCTTTCGATTAAAGACTAGGATCCTGTTTTGCTGGCAGAGCATCAAGGACAAGGAGTGAGAATCACTCCTTGTCCCCTCCGAGTTAAAGGACAACTCAGCGGCGCGTCCGGCCCGGCAGTTCGCTGGGGAACAGCTTCACCTCGTTATTATTGTTGTCGTAGCAAGTGAACTCCAATGTTTCCGGCGGCGCGCCGGTCGTGCCGCGAATCTGCACCTGGATGTTGCCCGATTCCTCCAATCGCGCGACCTCTCCCCGCTTCTTGTTGAGCAGGTAGTTCGCCACGTCGTCGGCGACGCGGATCTCAACGTGATGGACGTGATCGCGGTGCGCCGCCAATTGCAGCATGCGCATCACGTCGATGCTCATGCTCTCGCACGTCTTCACCTGCGCCATGCCGTGACAATACGGGCAGTCCTGGTAGACGCTGCGCTTCAGCGACGGCCGAATGCGCTGCCGCGTCATCTCGATCAAGCCGAAGGCCGAGATTTTCAGGATCTTCGTCCGCGCTCGATCGCGTTTGACCGCGTCGCGCATCGCCTTCTCGACGGCGCGGCGGTGCTTCTCCTCGCGCATGTCGATGAAGTCGTTGACGATCACGCCGCCCAGATCGCGCAGGCGCAGTTGGCGAGCGATCTCCTTGGCCGCTTGCAGGTTCATCTGAAAGGCGGTTTCCTCGGCGTTGTTGTCGGCGCGGAAGTTGCCGCTGTTGACGTCGATGGCCACCAGCGCCTCGGTCTGCTCGATGACGATGGAGCCGCCGTGCGGCAGCGGGATCTTGCGCTGCTGGATGCGGGCGATCTCCTCCTCGATGCCGTACTTGTGGAACAACGGCTCCTTGCCCTCATACAGTTTGATGCGGTTGGCGTAGCGCGGCATGACGATTTGCAGAAACTCCTGGGCGTGCTCGAACGCCGACGGTTCGTCCACCCAGATGGTGTCGATGTCGCTGGTGAAGGTGTCGCGGATGGTCCGCGTGATCATGTCGCTTTCCTGGTAGATCTCGGCGGGCGCTTTCATCTTGCGGATGCGCCGCACCACGACCTGCCACAGCCGCGACAGATAGAGCAGATCGCGCTGGAGTTCCTTCTTGTTCTTGTCGATGCCGGCGGTGCGGATGATGAAGCCGAGACCGCGCGGCGGCTTCAGCTCGTTGAAGATTTCGCGCAGCCGGCGGCGCTGCTCGTCGTCGGCGATCTTGCGCGAGACGCCGACGCGATTGAGTCCGGGCATCAGCACCAGATAACGGCCGGCGATGCTGATGTACGTGCTGAGAGTCGGACCCTTGGTGCCGATGCCCTCCTTGATGACCTGCACCAGCACTTCCTGACCGCGCCGGAAGATGTCTTGAATGAGCGGCTTGTGCCGGCCGAAACCGCCTCGGCCGCGATCGCGATGCCCGTTGCGGCCGCGTTCGCGTTCGCGGCCGTGGCCGTGGCCGCCGTTGCGGCGACGCCGATCGTCGCGCCGCCCGCCTTCTCGGCGACCGCCCTCGCGATGGCCGCGGTGCCCTTCATACGGGCGGTCCTCCTCCTCGCGCGGCGGATGCCGCGGCGGCAGCTCCATCTCGAACTCGGGTTCCGCCGGCTCGGCGATTTCCTCGGTGTATTCGGCCTCCGCCGCGAATCCGCTTCCCTCGCCGACCGAGCCGATCTCGGCCGCTTCCAGATCGGCGGCCAATTCGTCTTCGATGCTGCCGTACCGCGCCGACGGGGCCGGTCGCGCTCGCGGCGGCGGCGCGATCGGAGGCGCCGGGGCGTGGTATTCCTCGAACTCCGGTTCGGGTTCCGGTATCTCCTCGGGTTCCGGTTCCGGCTGGCGCGGCGGCTCGGGCTGGCGCGGGAAGAACAGCAATTCGTCGTCGCTGATGCCGGAATCGCTGCCCGACGGCGTGATTTCGGGATCCTTGTCCGTGGTGCGCCGCTCGGCGGAATCCATGTAGCGCGGCCGAGGGGTCTCCGGCGCGGCTTCCTCGCTCGGCGTCTCCTCAGTGCTGGCCGGCGGCGCTTCCCGCTCTTCAGGCGGTGCCGCCTCGGTGTTTTTGCGCGGTGAGCGCGAACGGCTGCGCGAACGACGGCGGCGCGTCGGCTCCTCTTCGATCCGCGTCTCCGGCAGCGCCGTCACCGGCTCGTCCGACTCCTCGACGACCGACTCCTCGACGGACGCTTCCTCCTTCGCTTCCTCGGCGGGCGTTTCCACTACCTCGGTCGTCTCCTCGGCGGTGAACTCATCGACTTCCTCGGGGGTTTGCACTTCGAGGGCCGCCTCGTCCGGCAGCAGCGTCGCCGCCTCGTCGAGCGAAGCCAGCGATTCGTCCAGCTCCTCGATGTCGTACTCCATCGGCGCGCGATGACGCTCGCGGTCGCGGTCCCGATCTCGTCCACGGTCCCGGCCGCCGCGTCCGCTGCGGTCGCCGCGATCGCGACGCTGTTCCAGATGACGATAATAGGTCGGCTCCACGTCGGAGACGTGCAAAAAGCCGTTGCGGCCGACGCCGAAATCGACGAAGGCGGCCTGAATGCTCGGCTCGATGTTGACGATGCGCCCCTTGTAGATGTTGCCGACGTAGCTTTCGTGGCTGGTGCGCTCGACGTACAGCTCTTCCAGAACGCCGTCCTCCAAAATGGCGATGCGGCACTCTTCGGGCTGCAACACGTTAATCAGCATCTCTTTTTTCATGCGATCCCTTTTCCAGTTCGTTGCCGGCGCTCGCTTCGAGGGCCGGCAATTCATCGTGAAGCTCTAGCCGGCTTCGTTCAAAAACGACGCCGACGTCGAGCAGGTCTTCAAGTCTCAGGAGGCCCAGCACTTCTTCAGGGCGGGCCGTCCCAGCGGAGGTCAAACGTAAAACCATCTCCAGCATAACGGTCTTTTCCGATCCGTCATGTGGATTAATCAGCAGGTCAACCAGGAAGGGGCGCACATCGAGGCGGCGTCCCGCCTGCCGCGACTGCGGCCGATGGCGGTCGATCCAGCATTCTTGTGCGGCCAGCACCTCGGCGATGCGCGAACGCAGGTCCGGCAGTCGCTCCACAGGCACCGGCAGCGCGTACGCCAACCGGCGCACCTGGGCGTTGACCTTGAGGGGAATGCGGCGGACGGAGAGGATTTCCAACCCCGGCGGGGTCTGGCGGGTGAGGCGAGCGTGAATGTCTTCCAGCGGCAGCACCTGGCCGAGTTCCAGTTCGACGACTTCCTCGCGGCCGACGACGCCCAAAGGCAGCGACAGCGCGAAGATGAGGCGCGGTTTGGGATGGAACCCTTGCGAACGGTGGAAGGGCAGCTCACTGCGGCGCAGCAAACGCTCGAAGGTGCGCATCAGATCGTGATGACTGAGAAGACGCAGCGTTCCGCTCTTGCGGAAGCGGATGCGCACCTTGTCGGCGGCGTGCTTCGGTTCGCGCCGGCCGCTCGCGGCATCGGCAGATGTGGTATCGGGTGCCCCAGGCACGGTTCATCCCCAAGGCGGGGAACCGGACGGATGGGGGATTTCCTTCGAGGCGGAGATTGGAGCGATTGTGGCTTATCTCTCGTTCCCACGCTCCGCGTGGGATCGCACGGGGCGACGCTCCGCGTCGCGTTCCGTTCTGCTGGCGCGACGCGGAGCGTCGCGGACGGCGTTCCCAGGCGGAGCGTGGGAACGAGAGATTTACTCGAACACCTCGGGAAGAATCCGTCGGGTCTGTTCCCGCAAGTAATTGTTTACATCACGCGCCGTTTCCAGGCGCATGGCTTCCTGGGCAACCGCGACGGACTCCTCGACCGTCACGGCGCGAACGATTCGCTTGATTCCGGGGATACCATGCGGTGTCACGCTCAGTTGACGTATCCCCAGGCCCAGAAGCAACATCGTATACAAGGGGTCGCCGCTCATCTCGCCACATACGTTGACGGCAATGCTGTATTGCGCGGCGGCCCGCACCACGCGTTCGATCAGGCGGAGCACGGCCGGATCCCCCGGACTGTACAGCGTGGCCACCGTCTCGTTGTTTCGGTCGGCCGCCAACGTGTATTGAATCAGGTCGTTGGTGCCGACGGAAAAAAAGTCCACTTCACGGGCCAGCTGGTCGGCCAGGATCGCGGCGGAGGGCACCTCAATCATGGTGCCCACCGGCAGCCGAGGGTTGAAGGCGATGCCTTCGTCCTCCAGGTCTTCTTTGACCTCCGCCAGAATCATCTTGCACTGGCGCAGTTCCAGCAGCGTGCTGATCATGGGGAACATGATGCGCACGTCGCCGAAAGCACTCGCTCTCAGAATGGCACGCATCTGCGTTTTGAACAAGGTCAAATTCCGTAGACACAAACGCACGCTCCGCAACCCCAGGAACGGATTGCGCTCCTCCGACGCTCGTTCCGACCTCGGTAGAAACTTGTCCGCTCCCAGATCCAGGGTACGGATGACCACCGGCCGCTCCGCTCCCATCGTCCGCAGCACGGTCTGGTACGCTTCCAGATGCTCCGCCTCCGTGGGGTCGGTCTGCCGGCCGAGATAAAGAAACTCGGTGCGATACAGGCCGACGCCCTCGGCGCCGCGTTCGAGGCAAGGCGTGCTTTCTTGCGGGAACTCGATGTTGCCCAGCAAGGCCACGCGGACCCCGTCGCGCGTCTGGGCCGGCAGAGGACGCAGCTCGCTCAGCTGGCTCTCGTGGGAACGGAAGCTGGCGCGGACCTGCTCGTAGCGTTCTTGCGTTTCCGCGTCGGGATCGATGATGAGCAGGCCGTGATGGCCGTCCACGATGACGAGATCGCCGCCGGACACGTCGGTGATGAACTTGCCCAGACCGACCACGGCGGGGATGTTGAGGACGCCGGCGACGATGGCGGTGTGGCTGGCGCGCCCGCCCGATTCGGTGGCGAAGGCGTGGACGCGATGCGGATCGAGCGCCGCCGTCTCGCTGGGCGTCAGATCGTGGGCCAGCACGACGACGGGTTGGCGCAGATCGCGCAATTGCTCGCGGCGCTGGCCGAGCAGATGACGAAGAATGCGTTTCTCGATGTCGAACAGGTCGGCCACGCGGTCGGCGAGATAGCCACCTTCGATGCTCTCCAGCGCCTTGGCGTAGCGGCGCATCACCCGGCTGACGGCGTACTCGACGGCGAAGTGGTCGTTGCGAACGAGCGCCTCGATCTCTTGTACCAGCGTCGGATCGGTGAGCATGAGGGCGTGGGCGGCGAAGATGGCGCCGTACTTAGGACCGAGCTTGGCGGCGACCGCCTCTTGGTTGGCGCGCGTCTCGTCGGCGGCCCGCGCCAGCGCCTGTCTCAATCGTTCGCACTCGCTGTCGATCTGGAGGGGAGGAACGGCCCGCTGCGGGATGCGAAACCATTCGGAATCCAGCACGAGCGCCGGACCGATGGCCACGCCGGGCGAGACAGCGATGCCGCGTTTGATTTCCATTTGGCGTCGAACCAAGCCGCTTGCGGCTTAGCGCTAAACCGCAAGGGGCTTAGTTTCGAGACACGGGCGGTTCGGGCGAATCGTCTTCGGGCGGCGTTTTGAGCAATCCAACCAGGGCGTCGAGGGCGGCCTCGGCGTCGGCGCCGGTGACTTCCACGGTCAACTCGGTGCCCTGGGCGGCGGCCAGCAGCATGAGGTCGAGGATGCTCTTGCCGTTGACGCTCTGTCCTTCGCGGCTGACCTTGACACTGCTCTCGAAGCGAGAGGCCAACTGCGCGAAGGCGGCCATGGGGCGCATGTGGAACCCTTGCGGGTTGCTGATGACCACTTTCTGTTGCAGGGGAGCCCCGTTCATGAATCGGCTATCCGCTATCCGCTCTCCGCTCTCCGCCGTCCGCTATCCGCCCGGATCGTGGACGGCGGATAGCGGAGAGCGGATAGCGGATGGCGGTTTAATGGTCGGCCCTGTCCAGCAGGGCAATGATCTCTTCCCGTGTGGTGGCAGCCCGCAGGGCGCGGACGAAGTTGTCGTCGCGCAGAGAACGGGACACGTTTTCCAGGGCGCGCAGATGATCGCCGGGGCGGTCCTGCGGCGAAATGAGCAAGACGAATACATGCACCGGCTCGCCGTCGAGGCTGTCGAAGGCGATGCCCTTGCTCGACAGGGCGACGGTGCCGATGAGTCGTTCGACGCTGTTGTGCTTGGTGTGGGGGATGGCGACGCCGCGGCCAATGCCGGTCGAGCCGAGGAACTCGCGTTTGAGGATGGCCCGGATGATGTCTTCCAGATCGGCGCCGCGGAACTGGCCGGCGGCCCGCAGGGCCTCGACCATCTCGCGGATGACGCCTTCCTTGTTGGTGGCGGGCAGTTCCGGGATGATCGCGTCGCGCACCACGAAGTCGGACATTCGCATGCCGTCACCTCAGTCACTCTTCGCCGGGTTCTTCCACTGCGGGCGCGCCGGCCACCTCGCCGGCCGAGGGCGTGCGGCGATGGTCCTGGATTTTCTCTTTGTAACGACGCAGCTGCAGCGCCAGCTTGTCGAGCGTCAGGTCCACCGCCGCCATTAGATCGGCGTGGCTCTCATGGGCGACGAAATCGTGCTTGTGTTCCGCCTTGACGAGGAACTCCACTCCTTTCTGGTCCTTCTTCATGTCCACCGTCACCTCGATCATGGTGAGGCGCTCGAAGAAGTGCAGGAGCTTCTCGGCCTTTTCGCGGATGAGCTGCTGCGTGGCATCGCTCAGATGACCATGCCGCACGGAGATCTTGATTTGCACAGACTCGCTCCTTCTATCCGCCGACCCGCGACCGGGCCACGGAGGGGCAAGAGGTTGCCTCTCGTTGATAATCAACGCAATTCTAACCCAGGGCGCGGGTTTCTTCAATGGCCCGATAGCATCGCATCGCGGTAACCAGCGATTTCGATTGAGCAGCGTAAGATCAGATACCGTTGTGGTCCTCGTGCTCTCGTTCCCAAACTCTGTTTGGGAACGCGCTTCGCGAAACTCTGTTTCGCGGAGGCCGTCTTTGTCCTGGAGGCGCGAAACAGAGTTTCGCGGACGGCGTTCCCAAACAGAGTTTGGGAACGAGGAAAAGGTAGTGCTTCTCAGGAAAAGAGCGAGGATCCGCCGACGAGGATGCAGCCGGCCAGACGCGCGCCGCGATCGGAAATGAGCCGCAACAGCGCGTCGGTCTGCGGCGTCTCGGCTTCCTGCTCGGGCGCGACAAGAAAGACCGCGTCGCAGGCGGTCGCCAGGGCGGTAACGTCGGGCCGGCCGTCCCAGCACGGGCCGTCCACGAACACCAGCGGGAAGCGCTGACGGAGTTGGCGCAGCAGTGAACGCATCGTCTCGGCGACGAAACGAACGCCGCCGGCATCGCGAACGCCGGCGGTGAGGGCGAACAGGTTGGCCTGCTCGGTTGCCTGAAGGACGTCCTCCAGGGTCGCGGCGCCGGCGAGGACTTCGCGCAGTCCGGGCGCGGCCGGCAGGCCCAGGCGCTCGGCGACGGCGGGTTGACGCGGATTGGCATCGACGACGACGACGCGCCGTCGTTCCTGGCGCGCGGCGGTGAGGGCGATGTTGAGCAAGGTGGTCGTGTTGCCGCTGCGCGGCAGGGCCGGCGTGAACAGCAACGCGGCGGCACGATCGCCCGCGACGGCGTTCAGCACGGCGTCGCACACCTCGCGGTACTGGCGCGCGGCGGGTTGGTCGGGGGCATGATAGGCCACCAGTTCTGGAGCGAGACGAGAGCGCGCGGCGGAGTGATCCGGCACGGCGCGGAAGTGGATGCTGCGCGGCGCGCTGACCGGCTCGCGCGGCGCGGCGGCTTGCGGTAACGGTGCGCGCGGCGGCGAAACCGGCGTGCATGCGAGAACGCTCGGCGACGCTTCCATGCTCTTCCGCGGCCCGACCTCGATGAAGGGAACTTCGTCGTCCGCATGGACGAGCATCGGTTCGGAATCCGTGGCGGCGAGGGCCAGCGGCGGCGACGGCTGCGCGTCCGCCTCGGTCTGGGGGTTGGCGGTTCGTCGCAAGGCATCCAGCATTCGGCCCATCGGCGATTCCTCCCCGCGGTGTTCCGTCCGAACGATCGCTCAGCTTGCCCTTCCCGATCCCAGGATCAGACGGTGAGAGGCGTTCTCTTCCTCAACCGCCGCGGACTCGTCACCGCTCGTGCCATCCAGGTCCACCATCGGCTCGCCCTCTTCAAACACGGCACCCGAAAGCGGCGACGGCTCGGCGTTGTCGATCTCGTCGGCCAGTCCAAGCAGGGCGAGTCCCTCCAGGGCCGCCTCGACATCGACCTGGGCGGCGCCGGACTCGGCGGCGAGGTTGAGCGCCTGATGGGCCGCCTGGTTGAGCAAACGGGGAACGCCGTGCGTCCGGCGCGAAAGCAGCTCGAGAGCTTCATCGGCGAACAGCCGCTCGGGCCGGCCGCCGGCGACGCGCACATGATGCAGCAAGTAATCGGCCGCCTCTTGCAAGGGCAGCGGTTCGACCTCGACGCGAACGGCCAGGCGCTGGCGGAGGGCCGTCAATTCGGTGCGGCGCAGCGTCTCCATCAGGGTGGGCTGGCCGACAAGCACCACTTGCACCGCCTTGGCGGAACGCGCCTCCAGATTGCCCAGAAGGCGCAGTTCCTCCAACAGATCCGGTGTCAGGTGCTGGGCCTCATCGAGGATCAGGATGGTGCCGCGTCCTTCCTCGTAGCGGCGAAGCAGATGGTCGGTCAGGGCCAGGCGCAACTCCTGTTCGCCGCGTCCCTCGTAGGGGAGCGACAGGTCGTAGAGGATGGCCTGGAGCAGTCCGGCGCGGCTGCCGACGTGGCTGTTGGTCAGGAAGGCGACGCTGGTATGGGAGTCGAGACGTTCGAGCAGGCAGTGACAGAGAAGCGTTTTGCCGGTGCCGGGATCGCCGGTCAGGGCGAGCACGCCTTCGCCGTCGGCCAATCCGCCCAGCAGGCGCGCGACGGCGCGTTCGTGACTGGTGGCGGGATAATAGCGAGCGGGGTCCGGCGTGGCCGGGAAGGGCCGTTGCCGGAGCTGAAAATGTGTCTCGTACATCGTGTGAAATCCCCCGGTCAGTCGTCCCCAGCGCAACCGTTCCCCGCGCGCTTCGGTATGGCGCTGTTATCGAAATCATCGTCGCGAGAATGCCGGAACTTGAGAGCGACTTCTTCACCAGCCCGAAGCGCCAGCGAGGGCGGCCCTCGCTGGCGCTTCGGGCTGGTTAGAAAACCGCGTCGAAGCCGAAAGCGGCTCTTCTCGCAGACTTCGGTTCGCGCCGCGCGGGCCGTAAGATACAATCGGACGATGGCCCAACGGCATCGATTCCCCCTCCCAAGGAGACGCGATGAAACGACATCTCGTGTGGTGCGGCGTGGTCCTGCTCACCGTCGCCCCGGCGCATGCCCGGCAGCAGGCGCCCCCCGCCCCGAAGATCGTCCTCGACGTGTGGGACGCCGTCTACCTCGACGGCGCCAAGATGGGCCATCAACGCACCACCGTCGAGCAGATCGAGCGCGACGGACAAAAAATCTTCCACACCACCAAACTCATGCACCTGACGCTGAAGCGCTACGACAAGGTCGTCACGCAGCGCATGGCCATGACCAGCGACGAGACGCCCGAAGGCAAGGTCATCGGCGTGTCCATGACGCATTACCTCGACCAGGGACGGAAGATCGTGCAGAGCGGCCGCGTCGAAGGCGACAAACTGGTCGTGCGGACGCCGACCGAGCCGGACGGCCGAGCCGTGCCGTGGAAGGACGGCGTCATCGGCCTTTACGGTCAGGAAGTGCTGTTCAAGACGCACAAGATCAAGGCCGGCGACCGCTTCCGCTTTCTCGATTATCAGCTGCCGCTGCTGACGGCGGTGCCGCAGCAGGTCGTCGTCAAGGAGATGGAAGAGAAAGACCTGCTCGTCGCCAAGAAGGACGGCGACGAGGTGAAGGGAGAGCGGGTGCGCAAGCGCCTACTGCGCGCGGACGTGATTCCGCAGAAAGTGACCGTCGGCGAAAACAGCATCGCTCTGCCGCGCCTGGCGGTGTGGCTGGACGACAAGCTGCGGGTCGTGCGCCAGGAATCGACCGTGCCGCTGGGCCGCATGACGCTGTACCGTACTCCGCGCACCCTGGCCGAGAAGGAAGGGGTCGCTCCCGCTCTGATGGCCGATCTCGGCCTGAAATCGTTTATCCCACTGAATCGCGCCGTGGAACATCCTCACGAGGTCCGCGAAATCGTCTATCGCATCACCGTCAAGGATGACGACGATCCGACGACGACGTTCGCACGCGATGGGCGGCAGAAGGTCGAAAACGTCAACGGCAACACGTTCGACCTGCGCGTCCGGGCGGTCCGCGTGCCGGTCGAGATCGAGAACCCCGGCAAGGTCAAGGACGACTATCTGAAAAGCAGTTACTTCCTCGACAGCGACAACGAGAAGGTGCGCGAGACGGCGGCCCGCATCGCCGGCGGCGAGAAGGACGCGTGGCGCAAGGCGCAGCGCATCGAAAAATGGGTACACGAGCACATGAAAGGAAATGCGGAGGTCAATTTCGCGGCCGCCAGCCAGGTGCTGAACGACCTGCAAGGCGATTGCCGCCAGCACGCCATGCTGACCGCCGCCCTGTGCCGCGCCGCCCGAGTGCCGGCGCGCACCGCCGTCGGCCTGGTGTACGTCAACGAGGAGGGCCGCCCGCAGCTTGGCTTCCACATGTGGACGGAGGTCTGGGTCCGGGGGCAATGGCTGATGCTGGACGCCGTGCTCGGTCAGGGGAACGTGGGAGCCGGTCATCTGAAGATCGCCGACCACAGCTGGCAGGACATCCAGACGCTGGCACCGCTGCTGCCGGTGACGCGCGTCACCGGCAAGGTCCGCGTCGAGATCGTGGGGGTGAAGTAATCAGCGGTGGGCGGGGGGTGAACACGCCCCGCTCACCAGACAGCTACGCCGCCATCGGTTTGGAGGGAGGAATGAACAGCGTGCCGCGCGGCGAGGGCAGGTGCCAGGGACCACTGGGACCGCCCACCCCTTCCCAGGCGTGCGCTTGCAAACTATCGAGGATGCGGCCGGCCAGGGCGAGAGCCTCGCGGCCGGCCTCGCCATCGACGCGAGGCTTCTGGCCCGTCCGCACGCAGCGGACGAACTCTTGCAGCTCCTTCGTCAGCTGATCCCCCTCGTTGCAATCCAATTCCTGCACCTGTACGTGATGGCCGAACAACTCCGCCTTGAGGGCCGCCAGCGCCGGCGCGTCCAGCCGGCGCGAGTCGATGCGGCGCTGTCGCAAAGGCTCGGACGGCTGCATCAGCGTCAGATGACGGCGGGCGAAATCGACGCCGGCGAAACCCTCCGGTCCGAAGACGTGCATGCAGCGCACCGGCGTCGGATGAATGCGGCTGGCCTTCAGGTCGGCCACGCAGCCGTTGACGAACGTCACCCGCGCCTGCGCCAAGTCCTCGTTGCCGCCCAGCACGGCTACGCCCAGCGCTTCGACCGTCCGCACCGGCGACCGCACCAACGCCAGCACCAGATCGAGATCGTGAATCATCAAATCCAGCACAACGCCGATGTCCGTCGAGCGGCCGGAGAAGCCGCTGTAGCGCTCGCAGGTGATGAACTTCGGCTGCAAGGGATGGCGCAGCAACTCCTCGAAGGCGGGGTTGAATCGTTCGATGTGGCCGATCTGCAACAGCGCGCCGTTTCGCCCGGCCAACTCGACCATTTCCTCGGCTTGCCGGACCGTGTGCGCCATGGGCTTTTCGACCAAGAGCGGCAAGCCGCGGGTCAGAAAATCGGCGGCCACGGCGTAATGGTGCGAGGTCGGAGCGGCGATGACGGCGGCATCCACCAGCGACAGCAGGGCGCGATGATCGGCGAAGGCCTGGGTGCCGCAGCGCCGGGCGACGGATTCGACCTGCGACGCATTGGGGTCCGCGACGCCGACCAGTTCCACGTCCGGAAACGTCGCCAGGATTCGGGCGTGTTCCTTGCCCAGATGTCCGACGCCGACCACAGCCACGCGCAGACGCGACATAAACCCCTTCTTTCCTCTCCGTCCGTCGTAGGTCAGACTTTCCAGCCCGACCAACCTCTCCGTCACGCCGCTTGTCGATCCCAACTACAGAGTTGTCCCAGCAATTTCTGATGCAGGCAGCGAACCAGATCCACGTTGAGCGGATGCCCCGAACGATACGCGACGACGTGGCCGCACAGATCGGCGCCCAACAGCGACAGGTCGCCGACCAGATCGAGCACCTTGTGCCGCGCCGGCTCGTTGGCGTAACGCAGCGTGTTGTCCACCGGACCGCGCGGCCCGAAGACGATCAGGTCCGCCGCGGTGGTTCGCGTTCCCAGCCCCTGACGGCGCAACTCATCGCACTCTTCTTCCAGGATGAATGTGCGGCAGGAGGCCAGTTCCTGCGCGAAGGAACCGGGCGTGACGATCTGCGTGTGGATCTGGCGAGCGATCGGCGAACGCAGGCCGTAATCGAGAAGGTAACTGAGATACAGAGCGTTGTCCTCGCCGCTGGGTAGGTGCCGCGAGCCGAGCGGCACTTCGAGTCCGGCTCGGCTCGCCGGACCTACCGGCGGATGGATGCTCAGCGTGGCCCCGCGCGCCGTCAGCACCACGGAGCTATCGACGCCGAAGATGGCCCGCGGTGCTTCCTGGTGACAGATGCCGGCGTCCAACAGGGCCGAGACGAACTCGCGGGCCGAGCCGTCCAGGCCCGGCGGCTCCGGCGCGTTCAGTTCGACCTGACAGTTATCGATGCGTAAACCGGCCAGGGCGGCCAGGACGTGCTCGACCAGACCGATCTGGCCGGGCGGATGGCCCAGCGTCGTTCGCCGCTGCGTGCCGGTGACGTTGTCGATGTGCGCGGGCAGGTGCAAACGCGGCCGAAGATCGGTGCGGACGAACACCACGCCGCTGGATGGTGGCGCCGGCAGGAAGCGCAATCGCACGGTCGCGCCCGTTAAAAAGCCGACGCCCCAAACCTCGGTCGGCCGCGCGATGGTCCGCTGATAGCGGTAACTGAACCTTCTCACGTTCGCGTCATCCTTGACCCGGAACCTGATTCTCCGCCCGGTTCGTTGTTCGCAAGCCGGCGAACTGGGGGGCATAAGCCCCCCGCTCGCCGCTTCAAGAAGAGACCCTTACTGCGAGCCGCCGCCGCCCGAACGCGGGGCGCTTTGCGCTGGGGTCGCGCCAGAACCACTCCCCGGACGCACGTTGTAGTTGAGCATGTTGACCACTTCCACGCTGATGTCCATGCCGGAACCGACGTAGAGCGGACTAAGCGCGCCGGTGTTCAGCTTGCGCGCGATGTTCTGCGGACTCATGTAGTCTTCCGGCGTGGTGGCGTCGTTGTAATGCAGCACCAGATCGAACTCGTGCGAGATGGCGTAGCGGCGGGCCGCCTCGTAAACGTCCATGAAGAGGATCTTCATCTCGTCGTCGCTCTTCTTACCCAGCACCATCTTGGCCTCCGCGCTGTTGTCTTCCAATTTGCGCTTGAGATCCTTGCCCTGACGATCCAGTTCCTCGCGGTTGACGGTTCCCCCCTTCTTGGCCGTCTCCTCCATCTGCTTGTTCAGATCCTCCATGCGCTTGCGCAACTCGGCATCGGTCTTCTGGAACGGCTCGATCACGGATTTGATCTCTTCCTGGAAGTGCTTGTATTTCTCGTAGTTCTTGATGACGTAGGTGAGGTTGAGAAGGGCAATGCGTGTGCGCGGCGCTGTCGCGGCTGGCGCCGACGCGGCTGGCGCCGGAGCGGCCGGCGCGCCGCTCGCCGGAGCCTGGGCCAGCGTTTGCCCGACGTAATACAGCGCCGCCAGGGCGAGAACGCCCCCTGCCGCCAATACCGTCTTCTTCACTGTTCGGTTCTCCTGTTCCGAGATGGCCGACAGTCCGCGGTCCCGACACCGCCTCCCGGAGGATCACTGTCGGTCGGTCCACTCCCTGCCCCGCCGGTTGCCCCTCATGGAGCGCTGGGTTCTACTCCAGGGGCCAGCATCGGTCAAGGGGAAAGGCACGCCGGAAATGTGGCGCGGTCAACTCAACCCGCCCGGAGCGCCAGCGACGGGCAGCTTCCCGTCGCTGGCGCTCCGGGCGGGTAACGCGCATCCTTGTGCAATTGCACGCCACCGCCCTCTGCTGCTATACTCCGCCACCACGATCCTCCGAAGGACCGGAGGACGCCAAACGGCCCGGCTTCGCCCTGCCGCGCCGCCGACGGCTTTTTCCCCAACAGATTGGGGGATTGGATTGAACATCCCACGCAAGCGGTTCTCGCGCGTCTTCATCCTGTTGACGCTGGCCGTGTTCGGCTGCGGTCAGGACGAGAAACTGACGCCGGTTCGCGGTCAGGTTTTCTACCACGGCAAACCGCTGGCCGGCGGCACCATCGTCTTCACCCCTGACGTCGAACGCGGCGGACACGGCCCGCTGGCCTGTGGCGAGATCGGTCCCGACGGCCGTTATACGCTGCGTACCGGCGACGCTCCCGGCGTCGTGCCCGGCTGGCACCGCGTCACCATCGCGCCGCCTCGCCCCGCCGACGGGTTGCCGCGCAAGTACAGCGATCCCGAACAATCCGGTCTGCTCCGCGAGATCAAGGCGGGCGTGCCCGGCGAGCAGGATTTCCACCTGCCATAAGGGAAGGACGACCCATGAACGCCATCATGCGCGGTCTGGTGCGGTCGGTCGCCGAGACCTTCAGCCTGCCCGGTCCGATCCTGGAGATCGGTTCCTACCAGGTGCAAGGACAGGAAGACGTCGCCGACCTGCGCACGCTGTTCCCCGGCCGTCTCTATATGGGCCTGGATGTCCGCGCCGGTCGCGGCGTGGAACTGCTGGGCAGTGTCGAGGGGCTGCCGTTGGCCGACGCCTCCATCGGCACCATCCTGGCCGTCAGCACGCTCGAACACGTGCCGCGCTTCTGGCGCGCCTTCGATGAGATGCACCGCGTGCTGCGGCCCGACGGCGCGCTGCTGATCGCTTGCCCGTTCTACTTCCATCTGCACGCGCATCCGCACGATTTCTGGCGTTTCACGCCGGAGGCGCTGGAATTGCTACTGGCGCCGTACCCCAGCAAGATCGTCGGCTGGCACGGCCCGTCGGAGCGACCGGCCAACGTCTGGGGCCTGGCCTTCCGCGAGGGCCGGCCCCAGATCGACGCCGACGAGTTCCGTCTCTTCCAGACGCGCCTGCAACACCATGCCCGCATGCCGCTGCCGTGGAACCGCTACCTGCGTCTGCAACTGGGCCGAATGCTGTTCGGACGCGGACACTTCGCCCCTTACCTGGAACGCGAACGGCTCAACAACCGATGCCTCAACCGATCCGCCGCCTGAGGAAAATCCGAAATCCGAAATCCGAAATCCGAAAGAATCTCACAATCCGAAAGTAGAAAATGGATAAGGCGATGTCCACTCTGCCGGTTGCTTCTCCCGTTTCGGATTTCGGATTTCGGATTTCGGATTTCGGATTTGATGTGTCGGTGTGCATCGTCAACTGGAATTGCCGCGACCATCTGCAAGCGTGCCTACAATCGCTGCGCGAGGCGGCGTCCGAGGCGGCGCTGGAGGTGCTGGTCGTCGATAACGGCTCCACGGATGGAGCGGCGGACATGGTGGCCGAGCTTTTCCCGGAAGTCGTGCTGATCCGCAACGGCGAGAACGCCGGTTTCTCACGGGCCAATAATCAGGCGGCCCGGCAAGCGCGCGGCCGCTACCTGTTTTTTCTGAACAATGATACCATCGTGCCGCCGGGGGCGCTGCGCGGCCTGCTCGACTTCGCGCGCGCTCACCCGGAAATGGGCATCCTCGGCCCGCAACTGCGAGACGAGCACGGCCAGATCCAGCTGTCGTGCCGTTCGTGTCCGACGTTGGGAGCGCTGCTGCATCGCATCACCTGCCTGCGCTGGACGGGACTGTTCCGCCGAGCATATCGCCGCTACCGCGGCCGCGACATCGACGCCGCGACACCGCGACCGGCGGAGGTTCTGATGGGCGCGGCCCTGTTCATGCCGCGCGCCGTTTTCCGCGCCTGCGGGCCGTGGGATGAGGACTACACGTTCGGCGGCGAGGACATCGACTTGTGCGCGAGCGTTGGCCGTCGCTATGCGGTGGTGTATCACCCCGGCATCGAGATCACGCATTTTGGGCGTGTCAGCAGCCGTCAGCACGTCGGCTTCTCGTACTCGCACACGCTGATTGGCGTAACGCGCTTTCTGCGCAAGAGGGGCTGTTCCTCGGCCGGCTTGCTGTTTTACAAGGTCGCCCTGACGCTCGACACGCCGCTGCAATGGCTGGGCCACGCCGCTCGCTACGCCTGGCGGCGCCTGCGCGGACAACCGCTTCGCGCTGCCAAGAGTCGCCTTCTGCTGCGCGCTCTCGGGCACTTCTTGACGCGCGAACTACCGGCGCTGTGGCGCGTGTGAATAACCAGCCCGCAGCGCCAGCAAGGGTTGCCCTTGCTGGCGCTGCGGGCTGGCAGCTACCTCAATCCACCTGCATGCTTTCGCTGAGCTTGCCGAGCGCCTCGCTCTCGATCTGGCGGACGCGCTCGCGCGTCAGGCCGAGACGCTCGCCGATCTCCTTGAGCGTTTTCGGCTCCTCGTCGTCCAGGCCGAAACGCATGCGCAGCACCGTCGCCTCGCGCTTGTCCATCTTGTCGAGCAGATCGAGGACGTGATGCAAATCGTCGGCCTCGACCATCTCCGTGTCCGGCGTCTTGGTATGGCCGTCCATCAGCATTTCGTCGAGCGACCAGCCGGTTTCGGCCTGATCGGTCTGCGGCGCCGAGTTGTAAACGCGGATGGCCTTTTTGATGATGTTCAGCTTCTTCTTCGGCAGGTTCAGGCTGCGCGCCACTTCTTCCTGAGTCGGCGGCCGGCCCATTTCTTCTTGCAGCTTGGCGGTGGCGCGGCGCCACTTGGCCAACAATTCGACCATGTACGCGGGAATGCGGATGGTCTTGGCCGTGTTCACCAGAGCGCGCTTGATGGATTGTTTGATCCAGTAGGAAGCGTAGGTGCTGAAGCGCGTGTTCATCGAGGGATCGAAGCCCTCGACGGCGCGCAGCAGACCGAGGTTGCCTTCCTCGATGAGGTCTTGCAAGCCCAGCCCCTTGCCGGTGTAGCTGCGGGCGATGTTCACCACCAAACGCAGGTTGGCGCGCACCATGCGATCGCGGGCTTCGCTGTCGCCGTCCTCGATCCGATAGGCCAGTTGTTTCTCTTCTTCGGCATTGAGCAATGGCGTTTCGTTGATCTCGCGGAGATACGTTTCCAGCGGCGACTGGACCGAATCATTGCGTAGACGGCGCGGTCGTGTCATGGGGAGTTTTTCCAGCGCGGGGAGGGTGACCCATTCTACAGTTGCAACTGTAGGTCAAATTGCGACTAATGCAAAAAATCGGCCTCGCATTTGACGGCGGCACAATTTTTTGACGGGAGCAGATCCATTGCTCCCTCGCCCAAGTTATCGTCCTTGACACCGAGTCCGCTGGATGACTCGGCAAGCCGTGCGAATCACACGCCCGGCACGCCCCCGGCACGAGACGAGCAACCGCTGAAATCGCCCTTCTCTCCCTCTCCCCGCTCTCGCGGTCAACCCGCACGATCCGCGCAACCGGAAATGCAGTAGGCAGTAAGCAGAAGGCAGTAAGCAATAGACAGTCAAGTAGCGACTGCCTTCCGCTTACCGCCTCCTGCCTACTGCCTACTGCCTACTGTCTTACTGCTTGTCAGTGGCCGGTGGTTCGCCGGGCATGTTGAAGAGCTGTCCGCCGCCGGAACCGGTGCCGCCGCGCAGCTCGCGTTTCGGAGCGGTCGGTCCCTTCGGTTCGGTCGTCTCCTCGCCGCCCTCACCCTCCTCGCCCTCCTCCCCGGTCCATGTCAACCGTTTGCGGCTGAGTCCGATCTTGCGATCGGCCGCGTCCACCCGCAGAATCTTCACCTCGATCTCGTCGCCCACCTTGACCACGTCCTCGGGGCTTTCCACCTTGGAGTCCGCCAACTCCGAAATGTGCAGAAGTCCTTCCAATCCCGGCTCCAGTTCGACGAAGACGCCGAAGTTGGTCAGTTTGGTGACTTTGCCCTTCTTGATCTCGCCGGGCTTGTACCGTCCGGGAATGTCGCTCTCCCACGGATCGTTGGTCATCTGCTTCAGACCCAGGGCGATACGCTTGCGTTCCTGATCGACGTTGAGGACCATGCACGTCACCTTGTCGCCCTTGGCCACCACCTCGCTGGGATGCGCCACCTTGCGCACGTGGCTCATGTCGCTGACGTGAAGCAAGCCGTCGATGCCCTCCTC
>DATBGU010000153.1:0-51862 GCA_036557825.1 Gemmataceae bacterium | reverse complement strand
CAAAAATGGCAGCGGAGGCGGTGGGCAGACTGCTCACCATCGCACCGACCTTCGAGGTCGGCTCGGGATGCGAAGTCGAGATGGATGAGCAAGAGCATCCGTGCTCGGCAGAGGCAACGTCACGGCGCTGGTCGAAATAATGCCCGGTCTATCGGAGCCTCCTGGAAGACTTTACGGCCTGACTGGCAGCACCTCCCACGATCTGCCGAACGTGGCGTGATCGCAGATCGAGTACGGCTCAGGCGGCCTGTGACTTCGGCCGGCAGGGAGTTTTTCCACCAACTCACGAAGCCCGGCATCCAGGCTCTCGCCCATCTCTCGAATCGTGGGCAGTCTACTTCTACCGGCAACGTCCTTCAGATTGGGAGCCAGCAGAGCCGTGATGGGCGCGGTGCTGATGCATCCCGGCCACATCCACGGCTTGCGGGTCGGTGGTCGTAATGGCGGGGCGCACGTGAGGCTCTGAAGTCCGGCGGGCAGATGCCCGCAGGCACCGCCAATCGTATCGTCGCGCGTTCGGACAATCTTGCCCGACCGGCTTTTTCGGAATCCTTTCCGGGGAATCGTTCATCAATAGTGGCAGGACGGTTTGGGGAGAAAAAAGATCACCGGGGAGGACCAGGGTTGGAACCCATTCGTGCTCTTGCGGGCCAATGACATGCTTCGCCAGAGTTTGTCTCCCATAAGACCACGATTTCGAGGCTTTCTTGATGCCCTCCATGGCCGAACTCCTTGCCATTCCCTGTATCAGTTTCGCCCTCGCCTTGGCGTTCACTCCCCTGGCACGCGCGCTGGCGTTGCGCTGGGAGCTTGTCGATCGGCCGGACGGACATCGGAAACTCCATGGCCGGACGATCCCGGTCGCGGGCGGTCTGGCCATCTTCCTGGCCACCGGCCTCACCCTCGCGCTGACGATTTGTCTCTCCCCTTCCTTTCGATTCGTATCTCAACTTGAGCCGCGTTTACTCGTGGGCCTCTTGCTGGCCTCGCTGCTGATTTGTGCGGTCGGGGTGGCGGATGACTACGGATATTTGCGGGGCCGACACAAGCTCTGCGGACAGATAGTCGCCATCGCCATCGTCATGGGGTTTGGCGTCCAGGTTCGTCACATCCGTCTCTTCGGTTTGGATGTCGAATTGGGCCTGTTGTCTCTGCCGTTCACGGTATTCCTTTTGCTTGGGGCGATCAACTCCCTGAACCTGCTCGACGGCATGGACGGTTTTTTGAGCAGCGTTGGCATCATCATCTGTATCGGGATAGCCTTCCTGGCCATCCTCGGGGGGCGGTGGATGACCTCCTGGGTCGCCTTGGCTTTGGCCGGTGCGATCCTCGGCTTCCTGAAATACAACTTCCCACCCGCGAGCATTTTCCTGGGCGACGCGGGCAGCATGCTCATCGGCCTGGTGGTCGGCGTCCTGGCAATCCAAAGTTCTCTCAAAGGCCCCGCCACGGTCGGCCTGGCCGCTCCTCTCGCGTTGCTGACCATCCCGATTATTGACACCGCCGCCGCCATCGTGCGCCGGAAGTTGACTGGCCGCAGCTTGTACACCACGGACCGCGGTCACCTGCATCACTGCCTGCAACGCAAGGGCCTATCCAACCGCGATGCGATCCTCCTCGTCGGTTGTCTGTGCCTCATCACCGCGACAGGGGCCATGGCCAGCATGCTTTACAACAATGAGTATTTGGCCCTCTTGGCGGCGGCCCTGGTGGTCGGCAGTCTCGTTCTCACGCGGCTGTTCGGCCACGCCGAGGTCGGCTTGGTGCAAAAGCGCCTGAGGGCGGTTGTCGTTTCCCTGTTCCGGTCGTGCTCGCGGAGAGAGGCCCACGAGGTGGAGGTCCGCTTGCAAGGCTCCGTGGACTGGAAGGAAATCTGGAGCCGGCTGACGGAGTGTGCGGAGCGATTGCAACTGCGAAGCGTCTTGATGGATGTCAATGCGCCCCTCATCGGGGAAGGCTACCATGCCCGCTGGGATTGCGGGCGCGGGACGGAAGAGGAGGGTACGCTCTGGCGAACCGAGATCCCCCTCGTGGCGCGAAACAAGACCGTTGGGCGCGTTCAGGTCAGTGGGGAACGAGACGCTCTCTGTGTCTCCGAAAAGGTGGCCGTGGTCGCCCAGGTGGTCAAGGAGATCGAGGCGGAGGTTTTGGCGCTGTGCCCGTTGGAGAGGACCGGCACGATAGCAAAGAAGCGTCCGACCTCCCTGCGTCTCCAGCCGGCACACATGGAGTGAGCGGCGGACCTCAATTCGACGAAACACCTGATCCTGAAAGGCTCCGGAAGTTCTCCTCGCTCGAAATGGTTTCGCTCCAAGAGCATCCGGAAAAGTCAAAGTGTCTCACGACCAAACGGGTTGAATAACACAGAGGGATTTTCATGCTCAAAACCTCGGAGGCTTACGCCATCGCGGGCGCAGGTGCGGTCGAGATCGCCAACGGCCACGGTGTCGAGACTTTTGAGGAGTTGTTTGCTCGTATCCGGACGAGGACGGCTTGTGTCGGCATCATCGGGCTTGGCTATGTCGGCCTTCCGCTTGCCCGCGCCTTCAGTATCAAGGGCTACACCGTTCTGGGCTTCGACATCGACGCCGAGAAGATCGACCGGCTTCGCACGGGGGAGAGTTATATCGGCCACATCCCCGGCGAGGTCATCCAGGAGATGCAGAAGTGCGGCTTCGAGGCGACCGATCGCTTCGACCGTCTCGATGAGCCGGACGCCGTCCTGATCTGCGTTCCCACTCCGTTGACCGACGCGCGGGAACCGGACCTCACCTTCGTCATCAACTCCGCGCGGGCCGTTGCCGCCCAACTCCGCCCCGGCCAACTTGTCGTGCTGGAGAGCACGACCTACCCTGGAACCACCCGCGAAGTCGTTCTGCCGATTTTGGAGGAGAGCGGTCTACGGGCCGGGGAGGATTTCTTCCTGGCCTTCAGCCCCGAGCGCGAGGATCCAGGCAACGTGAAGTATTCGGCCCCGACCATTCCGAAGGTCGTGGGCGGGCTGGAGCCGCATAGCCTGGAGTTGGCTGCCGCCCTGTACGGCCAGGCGATGGTCGAGGTCGTGCGTGTATCGAGTCCAGAAGTCGCCGAGGCCTGCAAAATACTCGAAAATACCTACCGGGCGGTCAATATCGCCCTGGTGAACGAGTTGAAGGTCCTGTACGATCGCATGAAGATCAATGTATGGGAGGTCATCGAAGCCGCTAAGACCAAACCCTTCGGTTTCCAGGCCTTTTACCCAGGGCCTGGACTCGGCGGTCACTGTATCCCCATCGATCCTTTTTATCTTACCTGGGTCGCGCGCAAGCACGGCTTGACGACGCGTTTCATCGAGTTGGCCGGCGAGATCAACACGGCCATGCCCACGTACGTGGTCGGGCGGACGGCCGACGCGCTGAACGAGCACGGTAAACCGCTCAAGGGCAGCAAGATCACCCTCCTGGGGATGGCCTACAAGAAGGACGTGGACGATTCGCGCGAATCGCCCGCGCTGGAATTGCTGGAGCTTTTCCTTCAGAAGGGAGCCATCGTTCAGTATAATGATCCCCATATCGCCCGCCTGCCGCGCACCCGCCGCCACCCGCACCTGGACCTGGCCAGTCAACCCCTGACCGCCGACTACTTGCGGAGCCAGGATTGTGTGGTCATTGTGACGGACCACTCGGCCTATGACTGGGGATGGGTGGCCCAGCACTCGCCGCTGATCGTGGATACCCGTAATGCGATGAAGGCCGTCAACGGCGGAGAGTGCGAAGTCATCCGTGCCTGATCGGCGGATGCCGCGACGGTCAGCAATCGCAACGCGGGCTGTCCCCACAAGCCCGCACCTCTGTCGCCCAACACACTACCTCCCCGGAACTTTGTGGATCCCCCGTGAGAGACAGCAGGTAGAGCCATGAGCGATCATTTGTCCGAAAACGAGGTTGTGAACGTCGGCCCGCCCAGCCACGCCGGACTGCCAGACCTCATGGGGATTCTTCAGCGGCGCAAAGCCTACCTCGTGCTTGGGGGCATGATCGGGCTGATCCTGGGCCTCCTCTACTACGCCATGGCGACGAGGCGCTACGAATCGATCGCCCAGATACTCGTGCTGAAAAAGCAGACGGAGAACCCCATCCAATCGGCAACGAACCCAATTCCTGGCTCTTCGGTCTCGAGCACGACACAAGACTTCCTGGAGACGCATCGAGCGGTCATAAAAAGCCCGCTGATTGTCGGCCGGGCTATCGAGAAAGGCAACTTGCAAGAGTTGGAAACCTTCCGCGGGGAAGATCGGCTCGTCGATACCATCATCAAGTCCATGAAAGTGGAGCGCGAGATCGACAAGAAAGCCGCCGCCCGTTTCAACAGCCAGGTTCTCAACGTCTCCTTCCAGGGCACGGTGCCGGCGGAATCCAGCGTCATCGTCAACGCCATCCTGGACAGCTATCAGGACTTTCTCAACGACAGTTCCCGCGGCTCCGTCAAGGAAACGCTGGATCTCATCAAGAAGGCACGCGACCTCATCCAGAAAGACATGGACGAGAAGGAGAAGGCTTACGCGCAGTTTCGCCAGAACACCCCCGTCCTTTGGAAAGGCCCCACCGGCGCCACCCTTTACCAGGAACGACTCGCCAACATCGATGTCCAGCGTTCGGCCTTGATGCGACAAGAGGCCGACATGGAGGCCACCCTGACCGCCGTCGATGCGGCCCAAAAGAGCGGCGGACCTGCGATGGCCATGCAGATCATCTCCGGTTTGCCCTCCACCCGTGAAATGCCGATGACCACTCCCACGCTTCTGCGCGCCAGGGAGGACACAACCACCTCAAGCACCGCCGGCACGAACACGATGCGCGGAACGTTGGAGGACGAGTTGTTGCGTCTGCAACTGGAGGAAGGGAAGTTGCTGGAAGTCTTCGGCCCCCAACACCCCGAGGTTCTCTCGGTCCGCGATCGCATCAAGACGGTTCAGGCGTTGATGGTGCCGGCCAACATCGATCCGTCGAAGCCCAGCCCGGATTCCGAGAGGCATCACCGCACGGTGCAGCGGACGGTTGACACGAAAATTGGCCAGATGAAGTCGCAACTGCGGGAGATCAAGCGATCCGAGCAAGCGTTGACCGAGTTGTTCAAGAAAGAACTGGAGGAGGCGAAGAAGGTTTTCCCCTACGAAACGCAGGACGATTCCTTCAAGCGATCGCTCGACCGCAGCGCGTTCCTCTACGAAAGCATCATGAAACGCATGGAGGATCTGGACATCGTCAGCAACGTGGGTGCCTACGACTCGCAGGTCATCACCCCGCCGCAGGCCGGCGAGAAGGTGTCGCCGAAAGGCACCCTCGTTTTTCCCATCGCGCTCTTCCTCGGTCTCCTGGGCGGCTTCGGACTGGGCTACCTGGCCGAAGTCACCGACAAGAGCTTCCACACGCCCGAAGAGATCCGCGCTCGCCTGGGTCTGCCTCTCATCGGCCACATTCCGGTCTTGAAGCAGGACGAGCAACTGTTGGAGAAGATCGCGTCCGAGGGTGGCTTGCTGCATCCGGTGATCTGTTCTTACTATCGGCCGAAATCGCGCGATGCCGAGGCGTACCGCGGCGTCCGCACCGCCTTGTACTTCAGCACGCGCGGCGGCGGCTACAAGACCATCCAGATCACCAGTCCCGACATGGGCGACGGCAAATCGACCCTGGCGGCCAACCTGGCGGTAGCCGTCGCCAATTCCGGCAAGAAGGTCATCTTGATCGACGCGGACTTCCGCCGTCCCCAGCAGGACCGGCTTTTCGGCCTGCCCAACAAGGTCGGCTTCGCGTCGGTGCTGAACGGCTCGGCCGAACTCGCTGAGGCTCTTCGTCCGACCGTGGTTCCGGGGCTTTCCATTCTGACCTCTGGGGCGATTCCCCCCAACCCGGCGGAGTTGCTCACCTCGCCCCGGTTCAAGGAGATGCTCGACGTCCTTTCGGAGCAAAGTGATCTGGTGCTGGTCGACACGCCTCCTCTTCTGGCCGTGTCGGACCCAAGCGTGGTCGCTCCCCGCGTGGACGGCGTCATTCTCGGACTTCGTCTACGCAAGCACAGCCGGGTCCATGCCGAGCAGGCCCGCGAGATCCTCGGCGCCTTGGGGGCGCATGTGCTGGGAGTCGTCGTCAACGCCGTAAACAGCAAGAAGGGGGGACGTTACGGATACGGTTACGGCGGCTACGGCGCTGGCTACGGCACGGACGAGAACGCTCGCTATTATCAGGAAGAAACCCCGGAGACGAGCAACGGGAAGGTGTGAGAGCCCCATAACTCGGAGGCTGAATTGGCAGCCGAGGGCTGTCGGAACGGAAAGGGAGAGAGAATGATTCCTCTTGTTGACATGCACTGCCATTTGCTTGCCGGGCTGGACGACGGCCCGCCGACGGACGAGGTCGCGGAGACGATGTGCCGGCTGGCTTACGAGGACGGCACGCGCATGGTCGCCGCCACCGCGCACCAGAACGAGCGCTGGAACCAGGTCACGCCGGAGCGCATTCGCACCGCGACGGAGCACCTGGCGCGTTCTCTGCGGACGCTCGGCCTCGGCCTGTCGGTGTTCCCGTGTGCCGAGGTGATGGTCGAGCCGGATACGGAAGAGAGTTGGCGGGCCGGCCGCCTGATGAGCCTGGCGGATCGCGGCCAGTTCCTTCTGATCGAGATGCCGCACGGCCTTTTCGTCGATCTGAGCGAAATGGTCCTGGGACTGCGCGAGGCAGGTGTTCGGCCGATCCTGGCCCATCCGGAACGCCACGAGGAACTTTTGCATGAGGCCGGACAGATTGAAAGACTGATCGAGGCGGGCTGTTTGGTGCAGGTGTCGGCCAGCAGTGTCGCCCAGCCGCGAAGCCGGACAGATGCTCAGGCGCTGCGGAGTTGGTTCAAGCGCGGGGTGGTGCATTGTCTTGGTTCCGATGGCCATTCCGCGACCCGCCGGCCGCCGCTGATGAGCGCGGCGTATCGGCAGATCGTCCGCTGGGTGGGCAGTGGCATGGCCGACAGGATTTGCAGCGTATACGGAATGGCGATTCTGCAAGGACTCCCGCTGCGAGTGCCGAAGCCCGACCCGAAGGGAGTTAGCTGGTTCGCGGGATTCTGGCGGTGATGATGCGGTGGGGAATGAGGACCGCGCATTGAAGGATGGCATGGGAATTACATCGGAGAATCCCAGTGCAAGGTTGGCGTCCGTGCGCCGAAAACGGGTCTGGACACTTCTCCGGTCATCCGGGCTGAGCCGCCTAAATGGTTCACCGGGACTCAAGCGGCTGGCAGGGGATGGTGTATGGGTGATCTCCGGCCAGATTGGGACAGCACTGGGAACACTGGTGGGGATGAGAGTCCTGACGGGCTACATCCCTCCAGCCACATTCGGAACCCTCAGCCTCCTGATTGGATGCGTGACGTTGGTGTCGAGTACCTTTTGTTTGCCGTATCTGCAAGCGATGCTGCGATTCTATCCGGAGGCGGTCCGCGAAGGAGAGGTTGGACGGTTACGACATATCATCGCGTCCGCCTTGCGATGGAGCATCGCGGGGCTGGCGGGGCTGATCTTGATTGCCGGGGCGGTGGCGGGCAGGGTGTTGGGGGTTTCGTACCTCGCCTTTATCGCTTTGGTGGGACTACTCGCGGTGGAGGTGTTTCGGACCCTGGAGATGAACCTGCTCTCCTCCGCCCGGCGACAGCGATCGTTCGCCATCTGGCAAGCACTGGAGAGTTGGCTACGACCTATCCTGGCTGTCTCTGCGGTGGTGATGTGGGGGTCGGAACCGGAAGCGGTGCTCGTCGGTTACGGGATCGGAAGTTTGGGCCTGCTCGTTGTGTTTCGATGGGCCGTCAAGCGAGAAGGAACCGAGAGAGAACCGAAGCAGGAGCGAGAAGACACGAATCTGGCGCGGCGCATCCGAAGCTATGCTCTTCCGCTCATGCCGCTGGCGATCGTCGGATGGGTGAGCGCAGTAAGTGATCGCTACATCATAGGAGGCATGCTGGGTCTTGAGGCGGTCGGCCTGTACGTAGCAGCATATGGCATCATCAGTCGAGCGTTTGGATTGCTGTGGGGAAGTATCGAACTGATCCTGCGGCCCATCTATTACGAAGCGGTGGCGGCGGAAAATCGGGATCGTGAGAAAAAAGCGTTCAGAGTCTGGTTGGGGGTCATGGTAGGAGGTGGGCTGCTCGGAGTATTGGCAGTCGGTTTGTTCAAAGACATGCTATGTCGTCTGTTGGTAGCAGAGTCCTACCAGGAGTGCGCACGCCTGATGCCTTGGATAGCGATAGGGTACTCGTTCGTTGTGACGTCTTACGTCTTTGAGAAAGTATGTTATGCACATCATCGGACTTCATGGGTGACGGTGAGCCAAGTGATGGGGGCGGTGGCGAGCATCATCCTGGCTATTCCCTTGATCTACTTGTACGGGCTGGATGGCGCGGCGGCGGCGGTACCAGCATACTTTGCGGTTCAGTTGGCAACATCAATTGTGGCCGCCTGGCGGGTGATTGCCGCGGTAGCGAGTAAAGCGGGTGGATAGGGAGCGATGCCGAATCGGTGCCAAGCGATATGAACTCGGCGCTTTGCATACCGATAGTCCGGGTGGCTGGGAAAAGCAGTGGCTCGATGTGAAAGGAGAACCGCGAAAGAAATGCCCGACCGCCTCGTGTGTATCCTTGAGCATCCCACGCAATATGACCCTCCATTGTGGAGTAGCATGGCTCAGCGAGGGAAGGTTGAGCCGATCGTCTGGTATTTGCGTGGATCAGCGCCCAGTGATGGCGAGATTAAGAAGACCGTCTCATGGCAGCTTCCGGATGACCGAAAATACACGGCGGAAATTATAGCTAGGAATGAGATCGTCCATCGGTTGAAGCGATTGGCTCCGCGTCCTAAGGCGATCTTGACGGCTGGATGGACCCGGAAATCGACGTGGATGGCGGTTTGGGCTGGCAAACGTCTTGGCGTGCCGGTGATCCTCTCGACCGACAAAGTTACACCGGAGCCTCCGGGGTGGCAGACCCTGCGGCGACCAATCAGTTTATGGCATCGATTGAAGAATCGCTTGTGTTTCGATGGCTTTTTTACGACGGGATCTCTGGGAGTGGAAGCACTGGAGAGCACGGGGGTGACGCGGTCTCGGATCGCGCGTGGCCTTTATCCAGTTGATGTATGTTGGTGGCAGACGAACGTAACGAGTCTGAAGGAAAAGTCGAGGATCATTCGGGACGAGGCTGGAGCAAACCCATTCGTGGTGCTGGCGGTGACCAAATGGGCGGAAAGAGAAAACCCTTTGCTGATTCTTGAAGCCTTTTCCCACTTCCGAAAAGAAGTTCCAGAGGCCTATCTCGTGCTTGTGGGAGATGGACCATTACGGTTTGCGGTTGAAGAAAAGATCCGCGGCCTATCGCTGGAAACGCACGTACGGTGCCCAGGATATGTTCGCTACCAAGACTTACCGACTTATTATGGGGCAGCGGATGTATTTATCCATGTCCCTAGTCATGGTCCCTGGGAATTGAGCGTCGTCGAGGCAATGGCTTGTGGAGTACCCATCGTCGCCACGACCAACGTAGGAGCGGCCCACGATCTAGTTGTGTTGGGGAAGACCGGGGCGCTTGCACCGCCAGGTAACGCGGTGGCGCTGGCGAAAGCGCTAAAGTGTGTAGCAGATGGACGTGGGAACAAAGAGACCGTGCAGGCGGCGGCATTGGATCAGGCTCAACGGGTGGATGTTGAAGCGGTGTCATCAGAGCTTGAGAGTCTTATTGAACGGCTCCAGGTATTCAAACATTCTAAGGGTTTCACGAAAAGTGTAGGTGTTGTGTGAGCGAGGCATTGTCGATCCTGTATGTCGGAGACTTGAGGGAGGGCATGAGTTGCCGGCAACGGTTGCGCGCTCTTAAACAACTCGGACACGAAGTTGACTCGATCGACATCGTCCCCCCATCGGAGAGAAATCGGTTTCTCTCCACTTGGTCGCGCATCACCTTCAAGCTCTACCGCATGCGTCTCCTCACTTCCTTCAAAGCCATTGACTTTGCTGGTGCGAATGAGGCGATCCTTAATCACATTCGGAATGTGCCTGTCGATGTGATCTGGATCGACAGTGGCCGGACGATCCGGGCGCAAACGCTGCAGGAAGTGAAGAAAGCCTGCCCTCATTGTATCATCCTGGGATACACGGGCGATGACATGATGGCCCGGCACAATCAGTCAAGTCAGTTCCTCGAAGGCTTGCCTCTGTACGATGTTTTTTTCACCACGAAGACGTTCGGCGTCGCGGAGTTGCGTGCCTTGGGATGCCCCCGCGTTCACTTTACTCCCTTTGGATTTGATCCGGACGCTCATTTCCCTATTTCGGTGAGTGCCGACGAGAAAAAGACGATCGGAGGGGAGGTTGGTTTTATTGGGTTCTACGAGGAAGAGCGAGCGCGGTCCATGCAATTTCTCGCCTCGCACGGGATCTCCGTCCGTATTTACGGGGACGGTTGGAAGTCTCAGCGAGTCAACGAGTGTCTTCGTGTGGAGGGCCGGACTGTTTTTGGCCAGGACTACGTCAGGACGCTGTGCGCCTTCGACATCAACCTGGGTTTTTTGAGGCGTATGAGTAGGGATCGCCAGACATGCCGCAGCTATGAGATTCCTGCTTGCGGCGCCTTCATGCTGGCAGAGCGGACGGACGAACATCTCGAGCTTTTCAAAGAAGGGGTCGAGGCGGAGTTTTTCTCGTCCGACCAAGAGCTTCTGGACAAAGTTCGATATTATCTGGCGCATCCAGAAGAGCGTGCGCGCATCGCAGCGGCGGGACGAAACCGTTGTTTGGAGAATCGATACAGCTACCCTGACAGAGTACGGGCAATACTTGAGACGGTAAAAGGTGAGTGCGGAGTTGATGCGGCACACAAATTGGCGCCCCTCGCCGAACGCTGAGGATGACAATGAACGAATGGGAATTGATCGAACTGCTCGGGGGAGCGGTTGTAATCGTATTGGCAGGATGGTGGCTCCGACATTTACTCCGATTCCCTATCCAAATGTCATTGTTTGATATTTGCATCGGCGGCACCGCTTTTTTTGCGGGTTCCGGCCCATGGCTCGGTTTTATCTACGGAAAGGGAAAACTGCCGGTTGAGGACGGAGTGCGTCTGTTTGTGACCTTTGCTATTATTCTGACATATATAGCGACATTAGTTCTCATTGGCTATATGGCCCATCGAGGCTTTTCACGGTCGGGTCATACGTCGATCAAGAGAGCCGACTTTACCATTGCTAGTTTGTCTGCTTTCTACAACAAGATCTCACCATCGTTTGTCCTGATTACTCTTTGCGGAGTCTGGGCGTTGCGTATCATTATTGGCGCGGTCTATGGCCAATGGGCCTCCAATGGAGGAACAGAGGAGGACGGCGTTGAGAAGCTACCCTATATGTTCTATGTTGTCTATTCGCTTTCATCTGCCCTGGCGAGTGGGTGCTTGCTATGGAGCAGCCGCGTCTTTTGGATGCGGCCGCGGAGCAGTGGTTGGGGGATTGCCCTTATAATCCTAATTCTGGAGTTAGCATGGGCATTTACCATAGGACGCCGCCCCATGTTTGGGTGGTTGGTTTTCGTGGCGGTTGGCTACTTTTCTTCGGGCAACACGCTCCAAATCAAGCACGTGTTCGTTGGCGCGATTTTCCTTTTCTGTTTTGCCATCTTTCTTTTTCCGTTGTTTCAGCGAGTGAGATACTATCGCTATCTCCCGCAGATCCAATCACAAAATGCCCTGTCCCGTTATTTCACGGCGCTTGAAATGGCTCTGACTAATTCAGATAACTACTCTGAACACCATTACCATGAGAACATGGCCGAACGACCGCTTCTTCACCGTTTTATCTGCCGAATCAAGGAGAAGCAAGAGACGCACGAAGTGATGGGGGGGGAAGCCTTTTGGACTAGCTTTGTCAAAGTTATCCCAGGTGTAATTATGTCTAATAAAATAGACATGCCCGTTACGGAAGTCCGCATTCAGGAATGGTATGGTCTGCCTAATTCGGATATGAGCAATACGTGGCCCGCCACTGGTTGCGCCGATTTTGGCCTACTTGGAGGAGTGATGGCTGGACTCGGGATGGGTGGCGTTATTTGGCTTTCCGAATTAATGGCACGGGCTGCCAAGAGGTCGATTCCTTTTGTCTCTTTATGTTGTGTCGGTACTATGATAGATGTTTTGTATCAGTTCGAGATTGACCCTACGGCATCGTGGGTTACTTTGCGCGCGTTGCTATTGTTGACTCTCGGTGGATGGATCCTCCGCTTTTTCTCGAAAATGAAATCGCGAGATGGTGAGGTGCGTTTTTCTCGGTCTTGAACTGTACACTTACGAATCTTTTCTCGTTTTCAGTACGCTTTTTCTTTTTCATCATGAGCAGATGATGGTACAACATGTATTTTTCGCGGCCGAGTCTCTGCGGACCGGCAATAGCGGAATTGCTCGCCTGGCCCGCCTTATGGCTAGGATTCTCGAAGCGGAACACTCCGAGGATCGCTTACGCGTTCGCGCCGCAACCTTGAGCGACCCGGGACCAGCCAGCGGCATCTCCCTTCCCATCCACTCTATGTCCGGATCTCGAACTCGCTTTGTATGGAGTGTACAAAAGGCGGCGCTTTCTTGCTCTCATTTCTTTTATGACTTTCTTGGCATGGCTCGGGCCCATTGCCGCCTCCCGCTGTTGCGCCGTCCTTTTCTTGTCTGGAGTGCTGGGATCGATGTCTGGGAGAATGCTCGCCCCGTCCGGATTCGCACGGCACGAACGGCTGATCGGCTCCTTTCCATCAGTCATTACACCCGCGAACGAGCGCACCGTACGCACGGTTGTTTCGACCGCGCCGAGGTCTGCTGGCTAGCCACTGAAACGGATGAGTCGCCGCCATTGCATTCTCCGCACCGAGGGCGGCCGACCGTACTTATTCTCAGCCGAATTGACGATGGCGGTGGTTACAAGGGGCATCTCGAGCTTATCGCTTGCTGGCCGAAGGTGCTCTCTGCCGTCCCGGACGCTCGCCTCGTCATTGTTGGTAAAGGTCCAGGGTTGGAACTACTTCAGCAGTTGGCTTCCTTTTCCCCGGCCGCGGCACACATTTCTTTTCGCGGCTTCGTGCCCGATGAGCAGATGGACGCGCTCTGGGCGGAGACAAACGTGTTTGCCATGCCCAGCCGGGGAGAAGGTTTCGGCCTCGTCTATGTCGAGGCGATGCGGCAGGGGCTTCCTGTCATCGCTTCAGTGCATGACGCCGGCTCGGAGATCAATTTAGATGGCCAAACCGGCTACAATGTGAATCTGGATCGCGAGGGCGAGTTGACGGAGCGAATCGTGCATTTGCTGCAAAATCCCGACCATGCTATCCAGATGGGCAACCATGGCCGAGCGCGCTGGCAGGACCACTTTCGTTATAGCGCCTTCCGGGCGCGATTTCTGCCGATCCTGCGAGAGTTCCTGAGCAGCCGGTGAGGAGCAGGTCGAATGTGTGGTATCGCAGGTGTCGTCGGCAGCCGGGTGGGAATGTACCGGGATGCCGTCCAGCGAATGCTCGGGGCCATGTCGCACCGCGGTCCCGACGGCAGCGGCATGTGGGTATCGCCGTCCGAACAGTGCATACTCGGACATCGGCGTCTCGCCATCCTCGATCTCTCCGAGGTTGCCGCGCAGCCAATGAGTACTCCCGATGAGCGTTTCGTCCTCTCCTATAACGGCGAGTGTTATAACTTTCACGCTCTCCGCGGTGAGATGCAAACCGAGGGCGTCCACTTCCAATCGAGCGGAGATACGGAGGTTGTCCTTCAACTCCTGTCGCGCCGCTCTCGGGAGGGTCTTTGCTCACTCAACGGCATGTTTGCCTTGGCATTGTGGGATGGCCGCGAAGGCCGGCTGTTGCTGGCCCGCGATACATTCGGTCAGAAACCCTTGTATTGGGCCGCTTTCGCGGATGGTTTTCTTTTTGCTTCGGAGATGCGTGCCATCCTCGCCTCGGGACTGGTAGCTCGGCGGCTCCATCCGGCCGGCTTGCAAAGTTATCTCTGTCACGGAGCGGTTCAAGGGCCAGATACGCTCGTGTCGGGGGTTTGGCTTTTGCCCCGTGCCTCAACCCTGGTCTGGCAGCAAGACCTCCAGCCCGTTGTCGCATCGTACTGGCAACCGCCCCGAGAGCAACGACCTTCCTCTCCTGGCGAGGTCCGCGACGCCTTTTTCGCCGCTGTCGAGCGACACTTGATCAGCGACGTGCCTGCGGGAGTGTTCCTTTCGGGGGGAGTGGATTCCTCGGCGGTGGCTGCCGCAGCGACTCGACGTGCCGGTGCGGGCGTGACCTCGCTCAGCGTTGTCTTTCCGGATCAGCCCGAACAGTCGGAAGCGGAACACGCCCGCCGCATGGCTCAATTGGCGGGCACCCGGCACATTGAGGTTCCCGTGGCCGGCTCCGATATGTTGGCCATGCTTGAGCAATCCCTCGCCGGTATGGATCAACCGACGGTCGATGCGGTCAATACCTACATCGTCAGTCGAGCAGCCCGGCAGGCGGGTTTGACGGTCGCGCTCTCGGGCCTAGGAGGCGACGAATTATTTGGCGGTTATCCTTCCTTCGTAACGGTTCCCCGTCTGCTGCGACTGCGTCGCGCCCTCAGCCTTGTTCGCCATCCCGCCGGATGGCTTTTGAAGGCCGGTTCTTTGTTCGGCCGTCAGCGGAGTAAGATCGCCGATCTGCTGGAGGCGCCGCCGGGGGTAGTGCCGGCTTACGCCGTGCGACGGAGACTCTTCTCCTCGCGGCAGGTGAGCGCTCTGGCGCCCCGGTTCGGAACCGATGGATGGCTCAGCGGCCTCCGTCCGGAGAGAATGGCGGAGCTTCAGGAGTTGGTTGCCGGACGATCGCTCCCCGATGCGGTCGGTCACTTGGAGCTGGAGTGGTACATGGGGCAAACCCTGCTCCGGGACTCGGACGTGATGGGGATGGCATGCAGTCTGGAGATACGCTCCCCGTTTCTGGATAAGGATTTCGCTGAGTTGGTGCTCACTCAGCCCTCGCGGGTCCGGTTGCCCAAAGGTGTTCGTAAATGGCTGCTCATTGAGGCATTGAAGGACTTCCTGCCAGAAGCCAACTGGCGGCGTCCCAAGCAGGGCTTCGCCTTGCCGATGCAGAGTTGGATGCTCGGTCCTCTCCGCCCGCGTGTCGAAGAAGAGTTGAACTGCCTGGCAGGGCTTCCCGACTTATTCGATGGAGGACGTTTAGAAGAGCTGTGGTCTCGATTCAAAGCGGCGCCAGAAGAGATAGGCTGGAGCCGCCCCTGGGCGCTTTTCGTCCTCGGAGTCTACCTGCGGGAACACAAGCTCGCACCTGGCAGCCGGGAAATTAAGAGGTGCGCATCGTGAAGGTCATTGAGGTGGTGTCCAGTATTGCCGAAGAGGCGAGCGGCCCTGCCTACAGCGTTCCCCGACTCTCGACGGAGTTGGCGCGGATCGGCGCCGATGTGCGGCTCCACGTCCTCGCGCCCGTGCCGGCCGTGGATGCAATCTACCGAGTCCATGCCCACCCCAGGTGTCCTTTTCTATGGCGGCTGGGCATATCGCGGGCCATGCGCCAGGCGCTTCGGCGGGAAGGCGGAGAAGTTAACGTGATCCATAATCACGGCCTCTGGATGATGCCCAACATTTACTCGGCTCAAGCGAGTCGCGGCAAGCCCTGTTGTCTAGTGAACTCGCCTCGCGGGACGCTCTCCACTTGGGCGCTGGGTCGATCTGCCTGGCGAAAGAGGCTTCTCTGGCTCTTGGGGCAAGGTCGGGCGGTACGAGATTCACAGTGTTTTCATGCCACCGCCGAGAGCGAATACCAGGACATTCGCCGCGCGCGTTTACGCGGCCCGGTAGCCATCATTCCCAACGGCATTGAGGTGCCCGCTGAAGTAGTCCGCAACGAAAGCGGGCCGCGCAGGGTACTTTTCCTCGGCCGCATCCACCCTGTAAAAGGGATCGATGTTCTCCTAAACGCCTGGAGTCAGCTTGAGACCCGCTTCCCCGAATGGGAACTTCGCATCGTCGGCCGAGATCAGCAAGGATACCTGGCGCGAATGCAAGAACTGACCGCGGCACTTGGACTCAAACGCGTGAGCTTCCCCGGTCCCACTTATGGCGAGCAAAAGGCAGAAGAGTATAAAAAAGCCCACCTGTTCGTCCTGCCCACTCATTCGGAAAACTTCGGGATGGCGGTTGCTGAGGCATTGGCCTGGGGTCTACCCGCCATCGTCACAAAAGGCGCGCCCTGGGCTGGACTGGAGGAGAATGGGTGTGGATGGTGGATTGAACAGGGAGTGGCTTCCCTCGTTGATTGCTTGACATCTGCGTTGGCGTTGTCACCGGCGCAGATGTGTGAGAAAGGTCAGCGCGGACGCCTCTGGATGAAGCAAGAATTCTCCTGGGAGCGAGTCGGTCGCATGATGTATGAGACGTACAGTTGGCTACTCGGGGGAGGCCCATCGCCACCCTGGATAGCTGTCAATTAGCATCCCCAGTTGTATATTCCGGGCAATGCCATGGCGCCCTCGATCGCGGTTATTATCCTGACGTTCAATGAAGAAGCCAACTTGCCGGCCGCCCTTGATTCGGTCAAGGGCTGGGCGAAGGAAGTCTTCGTCGTCGATTCCTACAGCACCGATCGGACGGTAGATATCGCCCTTGAGCGCGCCGCGGACGGTGTATCTGTCGTTCAGCATCGCTTTGAGGACTATTCGTCACAGTGGAACTGGGCGCTAACCCAGCTGCCCATCACAGCAGAATGGACACTCAAGCTCGACGCCGACGAGCGTGTCACTTCGGAATTCAAGGAAGAGGTAGACGCCAAATTGCCGATGGCTCCTGCGGATGTGGATGGGGTTCTTTTCCGCCGGCGTTTTTTCTTCATGGGACGTCCGTTGCGTTTCGGCGCAGTTCGCAGCAACTATGACCTTCGGCTATGGCGAACCGGGAAGGCCATGTTCGAGAAGCGTCCGGTGAATGAACATGCTCTTGTGGCAGGACACACGATTCTGATCAAGAGTTTGGTGGAGCACCACGATTACAAATCGATTGCCGATTGGCTCGATAAGCACAATCGGTACTCCTCCTTGGAAGCGATTAGCGTCCTCCGCGGCAATGTGACAGGTGACATCAAGCCACGGTTTTTCGGCTCTCCCATTGAGCGCCGCATGTGGCTGCGGTCCCTATACTTTCGAGTTCCGGCTCGCCATCTCTTCTATTTCCTGTACCGATACGTCCTCGCGCTGGGGTTCCTGGATGGCATCGCTGGGTTTCGCTACTGGTTCCTTCACGCAAGCTACCGATACTGGATCGAGTTGAAGGTGAGAGAATACCGTCTGACGGGGCATCTACCCAAGGTTATATCGCCGGCGTTCGGAGAGCCGCACCCCAAGCTCACCCCTGGTGAAGGGCGATTTGCCAACGCGGCGAACCCGTAATTTCTCATTCTCGGATACATTCCTTTTTCGGAATCTTTCTGGGTAATCCCTTCATCTGAAAGGATGTCCCCGGAAGATAGCGAGCGCTGGCCGTTGCGATCGCGCTGATATATGGAGTTTGCCTTGCTTCAGGTCATTCAGGATGTCCGTCGCGGCGAGCTAAGCGTCGCCACCATTCCCGAGCCGCTGGCGCGGCCCGGTCATGTCCTCATCGCCAACGCCTGCTCGATCGTCTCCGCCGGCACCGAAAAAATGGTCCTGGAACTGGCCAAAAAGTCGCTTCTCGGCAAGGCCCGCGAGCGGCCCGATCACGTCCGCCGCGTCCTGCAAAAACTCCGCACCGAGGGCTTCTTCAACACCGTCCGGCAAGTCCTCGAAAAGCTCGATGAACCCATGACGATGGGCTACTCGTCCGCCGGCGTCGTTCTGGCCTGCGGGGCGGGCGTGCAGCAATTCAAGCCCGGCGACCGTGTCGCCTCCAACGGGCCTCATGCCGGCGTCGTCTGCGTGCCCAAAAACCTCTGCGCGCGCGTGCCGGATGTCGTTCCCTTCGACCAGGCCGCCTTCACCGTGCTCGGCGCCATCGCTCTCCAAGGAGTCCGGCTGGCCCGGCTGGGTTTGGGTGATACCGTCTTCGTCATCGGCCTGGGCCTGGTGGGACAGATGACCGTGGCCCTGCTGCGCGCCAACGGCTGTCAGGTGATCGGCACCGATCTCGATCCCGCCAAGTGCCGGCTGGCGCTTCAGATGGGCGCCGACCGGGCCGAGGCTGGTTTGGGGGCCGCCCAAGTCCTGGAATGGACAAGTGGTCTGGGGACCGACGCCGTGCTCATCACCGCCTCAACGAAGTCGGATGGTCCGGTGGAACTGGCCGGCGAGTCTGTGCGGCAAAAAGGGCGCGTGGTGGCCGTCGGCGCCGTGGGATTGAACCTGCCGCGCCGTCCCTACTATTTCAAGGAAGCCGAGTTCGTCGTCTCCTGCTCCTACGGGCCGGGACGCTACGACCCCGAATATGAGGAGCGCGGCCACGATTATCCCACCGCCCACGTCCGCTGGACCGAGCAGCGCAACATGCAGGCCGTGCTCGACCTGATGGCCGCCGGCCGGCTCAACCTGGCGCCGCTCCTCAGCCATCGCTTCCCCATCGCCGAGGCGGAAGCCGCGTATCGGCTCATCGAGACAGGCAGCGAACCTTACCTGGGCATCGCCCTCGAGTATCCGCCCGCCGACAAGAGACCGATCGAACGACGCATCGAACTGCGTTCGGCGCCACCGGCGGGGGGAATAGGAGTGGGCTGTTTGGGGGCCGGCAACTTCGCTCGCATGGTGCTGCTGCCGGCCATCCAGAAAGCGGGCCTGCATCCGCGCATCCTGTGCTCGGCCAGCGGCCTGACAGCCGTCCACAGCGGAGAGAAACTCGGCTTCGAGGCGGCTACCGCCGACGAGGATGAAGTCTTCCGCGATCCGAGCGTTCAAGCCGTGTTCATCATCACCCGCCACGACCAACACGCCGCCCAGGTGATCAAGGCTCTCCATGCCGGCAAACACGTCTTTGTGGAAAAGCCGCTCGCCCTCACCGTCGAGGAACTGGAAGACATTGAGTCGGTCCTGGTTTCGGTCCCCGAACCTCGACCGATGCTCCTGGTGGGATTCAATCGCCGCTTCTCTCCCGCCGCGATTCAGGTAAAGCAGTTTTTTGCTCCGGTCAACGCTCCTCTAACTGTCTCGATCCGCTTCAACGCCGGACCGATTCCAGCGGAGCACTGGACGCAGGACGAATCCATCGGCGGAGGTCGAATCATCGGCGAGGCCTGCCATGCCATCGACCTGGCTACCTTTCTCACCGGCTCCCCGCCTGTGCGAGTCTTCGCCGAGTCCGTCGGCGGCGCCGAGGCTCCCGCTGTCACCGACGACCAGTGTTTCCTTACTCTGCGACATGCTAACGGCTCCATTTCCAGCATCGCCTACCTGGCCGGCGGCGATAAGGCCTTCCCAAAGGAGCGGGTGGAGGTAATGGGAGGCGGACGTCTGGCCGTCATCGACGACTTTCGCGAGGTCATCACCTCCAGCGGCGGCAAGACGAAAAAGAGCCGGGCCTGGGGTCAGGACAAGGGACACCGCGCCGAGGTGACGGAATTCGCGCGCATACTCGCCGAGGGCGGTATCAGTCCCATCCCCTGGACGGAACTTCGGGCCGTTTCCCTCGCATCCATCCTGGCTGTGCGCAGCATTCGAGAAGGCATGCCCTTCGAGGTTCTTTAAGGAGCGAGCGCGGTGCCCAGTGTGATGGCTGAGGAAAACGTGACCAAGCCTCCGATCGCTGAGCAGCGAGGGAGAGCGACCAGGTTGGGTGTCTACTACCGCACGGCTCGGCACACCCGTTGGTCGCAGCTTCTCTGGCGAATGCGCTATTCGCTCGAACGCCGTCGCAAACTTGGTCCGAAATCGATCTGGCGCTGGCGGGAGCACCGTGCGCCGCGCCTCCGCGCGGATTTTCCCAGTGTCCCTCTCGTTCATACGCCTGAACGGGAGAATTCGCACTCCTCGGAGGGACTCGAACGGGGTGTGTTTCGGTTTCTCAACCAGACCCGTGAACTCGGGCAAGAACGACCGGACTGGCGACTCGGATCGGTCGGCACCGACAGGCTCTGGACCATCACTCTCCATTATCATGCCTGGGCCTACGACCTGGCGCGCGCGGCCACCGCGGGAGGAACGGGATCTCCAGCGGCCGCCGCTTCCTTTCACCACTACCTCTCCGACTGGATGGCCCGCTGCTCTCTGGAAACTCCCGGCGCTCGCGACCTCGCCTGGAACGCCTACGCAATCGCCACCCGTTTGGGTTGGTGGATTCGTGCTTATCGACTGCTGAAAGAGAGTTACTTCCCAATCTGGAACGGGTTTGAACAGTCCTTCCTCTCCAGCCTGTGGGAGCAAGCCGCTTACTTGCGCGATCATCTGGAATGGGATCTGCGAGCGAACCACCTCCTGCGGGATGCGGTGGGGTTGGCGTGGGCCGGCCGATTGTTCCAGGAGGACCGGGCCGCGGAGTGGCTCAAGACGACCACGCGCTTAGCGATCGAGCAGGCTGTCGAGCAAGTGCTGCCCGACGGCGGTCACTTCGAGCGCAGTCCGATGTATCATCTGCACGTCATGGAGGACATCCTCTCGTTGGTGTTACTGCTCGAAGAGGAAGAGGCGGGCGCGCGGCTTCGGGAGGTCTGGTCGGTGATGGCCGAGACCCTGGCCTGGCTGCGGCACCCCGACGGCGACCTGCTCTTGTTCAATGACGGCGGCCTTCAGGGCGGCGACCGCGTGGAGCATATGCTGCAACTTGGCAGCCGTATCGGTGTGAGCGCGCCCACACAGGCGCGGCGGGGAGGCCGGCACTTCCACCATACCGGCCTCGTCGTCTGGCACGGTGATCCCTGGACGGTTTTCTTCGACGTCGGCACCGTGGGACCGGATTACCAGCCCGGACACGCCCACGCGGATACGCTCTCCGTCGAATGCTCGTACCGGGGCAGTCGGCTGATCGTCGATCCGGGCACCTATGGATACGACAACGACGACCATCGTCGTTATGACCGCTCGACCGCGGCGCACAATACGGTCTGCCTGGATGGGCAAGATTCCAGCGAGGTCTGGCACATCTTCCGAGTCGGCCGCCGTGCCTATCCGCTCGATGTCGAGGTGAATTTCACTGACAGCGGAATGACAGCGACGGCGTCTCACAATGGCTACGATCACCTGCCTGGCCGGCCGCGCCACACGCGACGTCTAGAAACCGACCGGGATGGCCGCCTGATCTTGACGGACTCCATCACGGGCCGAGGTCGCCATCTGGTCCAGGGCGGGTTTCTTCTCAGTCCGGAGTGGACGGCCCAGGCGGACGCCGGTGGATGGATCCTCCGCAATGGAGTAGACGCCGTTCGGCTGACGGTGCGCGGGCCGCAAGAACTCGCCCTGTCGGAGGAACGTCGGCCCTATCATCCCGAATACGGGCGCGAATTCCAGACCACGCGGCTAAGTTGGCGTGTGTACTGCCGGTTGCCGGCGGAAGTGCAAACATTCATTGAAGGTGCTTAAAGTGCGCATTCTTTACGTCTCCCAGTATTTTCCACCGGAGATGGGCGCCCCAGCCGCCCGCGTCCACGAACTCTCGCGCGAGTGGGTTCGCCTGGGGCATGACGTGACGGTGTTGACCGCATTCGCTCATCACCCCACCGGGATCAAGGCCGCCCACGATCGCGGCGTGCTGACTCGGCGCGAAACGGTGGACGGCATCAAACTCATCCGCACCTACGTCTATGCCACTGCGAACAAGGGCACGCTCAAGCGGATGCTCTCTTACGCCTCGTTCATGGTGTCCGCCATGACGATTGGCCGCCTCCGCGTGCCCAAGCCAGCCGTCGTTATCGCCACTTCTCCCCAACTCCTTTGCGCGGCGGCGGGCTATTTCCTGGCGCGCACGCTGCGCGTTCCCTTCGTTTTCGAGGTGCGCGATCTCTGGCCCGAATCCATTCTCGCCGTGGAAGCCCTCAAGGAGAGTGTCTTCATCCGCGCGCTCAAGGGAGTAGCCCGCCACCTGTACAAACACGCGGAGCGGATCGTCACGGTCGGCGAAGGCTACCGACAGGGCATCCACACCCGTTACGGCATCCCCGAGCAGGCCATGGAGGTTGTCCGCAACGGCGTGGATACCAGCCTGTTTGTTCCCGGTCCCAGGGACAATGAAGTGCGCAGGGAGCACGGTTGGGGCGACCGCTTCGTCACCATGTATGTCGGCACGCACGGCATGGCCCACGGCCTGCACCATGTTCTGGAGGCGGCGAAAGCCCTCCGCGACGACCCCGCCAAGCTGTTCGTCTTTGTCGGCGAGGGGGCGGAGAAGGAGAACCTGAAACGGCTGGCGGCCCAGTGGCAGCTGCCCAACGTCCAGTTCATCGACCAGCAGCCCAAGGCACGCATCCCGCTGTTCTACGCCGCCTGCGACCTCGGCCTGGTGTCCTTGCGCGACGCCCGCCTGTTCCAGGAGGTTCTTCCCTCCAAGATCTTCGAGTACCTCGGGATGGCCAAACCTATCCTCCTGAACGTGGCCGGCGAAGCCCGGCAAGTTGTGGAGGCAGCATCCGCGGGCGTCTATGTTCCCTCCGGAAACGTGCCGGCCCTGGTGGACGCGGTTCGCAACCTGGCAGGCCGCAGGGCGGAACTGGACGCGATGGGACGGCGCGGACGCGAATTTGTTTTGCAACACTTCGACCGCCGGGTGCTGGCGAGACGATACCTCGATACCCTGCAAGCGGTGGCCGGTCGAGTTCGGGCTGACACCACTCCCCAAGATATTCCAATCCCGGTGTGGACGGAACAGCTTCGGGCCGGAGTCTGAGGCCGATGAGAGAGCGAGAATCCTAGTCGAGGCCGCTCCGCAGGCAAGCGGGGCGGAGAGATCATGCACATCCTCCACGTTGTCGGCGCCCGCCCCAACTTCATGAAAGCAGCCCCCGTGCTGCGCGCCCTGTCGGCCGTGCAAGGGGCGAGGCAAAGCCTGGTCCACACCGGGCAGCATTACGACGCCAACATGTCCGGCGTTTTTTTCGAGCAACTCGGCATGGCGCAGCCCGACGTCAACCTCGAGGTCGGCTCCGGCAGCCACAGCCGGCAGACAGCAGAGGTGATGACTCGATTCGAGCCGGTCGTGCTGGAGCGTCGGCCCGACCTCGTACTCGTCTACGGCGATGTCAATTCCACCGTGGCTGCGGCCCTCGTCTGTGCCAAGCTCCTGGTTCCCGTCGGGCACGTCGAGGCTGGCCTGCGCTCACGAGACCGCACCATGCCGGAGGAGATCAACCGGCTGGTGACCGATCAGTTGGCCGACCTGCTCTTCACTCCCTCCCACGATGGCGATGACAACTTGCGGCGTGAGGGGGTGCCTTCGGAGAAGATCCACCTGGTCGGCAACGTCATGATCGACACGCTCATCCGGCTCCTCCCTGTCTCGGAAGAGCGCTGGCCGGCATTCCGCTCCGCCCTGGACTTACCGAAAAACGGCAAGAACGGGGGCGGCTACGTCCTGGCGACCCTGCACAGGCCTTCCAACGTCGATGCACCGGACTGCCTACAGCGCATCATGGAAGCCCTGCGCTCGCTGGGGGACAGGTTGCCGGTCGTTTTCCCCGTTCATCCCCGCACGCGCCAGCGGCTGAGCGCTCTGCACCTGGACGCCCCGTGCTCTTCCCTGCGTTTCATCGACCCAGTCGGGTACCTGGATTTTCTTGCTCTTGAGCAGCACGCGGCCCTCGTGGTCACTGACTCGGGCGGCGTTCAGGAAGAGACGACGTTCCTCGGTGTGCCCTGCCTGACTCTGCGCGAGAACACCGAGAGGCCGGTGACGATCGAACAGGGCACCAACAGGCTCATCGGTCAGGACATGGAGCGGTTAGGCGAGGAATGCCGGCGAATCCTGCGAGACGAAACCGGGCCACCCCGCATCCCGCCGCTGTGGGACGGCAAGGCGAGCGAACGTATCGCCGCCGTTATCGCTTCGTGGTACAGCCGTGCCGAGTTCCGTCGATGAATTGACATATGACGAGAGCGGCGAAGTCTGCCCTTGTGCAGGTGGGTTCCCTGGTTCCGGATCAGCGGCGGATGTCAACCTTCGGTAGCGACTCTCGAAGGCGTTGGACCCCCTTTTCGGTGACCTTCGTCCGCGTGAGAGACAGTTCCTCCAGGTCGTTCAGCCCATTGAGGAAACCCAGCCCCAGATCGCTGACCTCGGTATCACTCAAAGTCAACTTCCGCAGTTCCTTCAAACCTTCCAGGCGGCCGAGTCCGGCGTCGGTGATGCGCGTGGAGTCGAGATAAAGCTCCTGCAATTTGGTCAGCCGCTCCAGATGAACCATGCCTTTGTCTGTGACCGGCGTGCGCCGTAGATCGAGGCTCCGCAACTGAGGGAAACTCTTCACCACCTGCAACTCGGCGTCGGTGACTCGGCCCTCCGTCAGCTGGACCCTGGTCACAGGGGTTCCCGGCAGCTGACCATCCTTGCGGACCTTGCCGCCGAGCCTCTCGACTTCGGCGATGGCCCGCTCCTCCCCAGTCTGTTGATGACACCCAGTTGTCAGTAAAATCAGCGCCAGGCAAACGAGGCGGAGACCCACACCATTCTCCCGCAGAGGTTGGCAGAGAAACGTTGGAAAGCTGACGAGGGCTATTTCCCGAACCGAAACAACGGTCATGATAATCCGTGAGCCGTTCCTGGACAAGAACGCGGGTAGCAAAGGCAACGGGCAAGCATTCGTACCGCGTATCGCCCCCGGCGAGTTCTCAACGTCCTAACGTGTTGACCGGCGTCGTCACGCCGATTCCAATCGGAGCGACCGAACTGCTGCTGCCTGTGGCCAGCGTCGGTGCCGCCACGCCAATTCCAATCGGTGAAACAGTCGCCGGGGCGGTGCCGCCTGGAACCGAGAACGACGTCGTTCCGAAGCCCCACGGCGTCTGCCAGTATTTGCCGATCCAGACGAAGCCAAGCATCTGCGTGGTATAGCGCGTGATGGCCTGGCCCGGCGTCTCTTGCAGGACGAGGAAATCGCCCGGCTGCACAAGGATCCTCTCGCGCGGATTGCGTACGGCCCGCCCCAGATCCACGCGGATTGGGATCTGACCGCCGTCGGGCAATTTGCGGATCACCGTCAGCAGCGTGGGCGACGGCTGGCCAAGCCCCGTCTGGACGATCGACCCGGTAAGGGCACTGGCGGCAAAGTTGCCGTTGAAAAGCGACCCGCGGATACGGGCCAGCGCCTCCAGCACATCCAGGTCATGATCGCGCGGCAGGATGTGCTGGCCCGACGGCAGCAGGCCGCCCGTGTAAAACAGCCGCTCGTCGCGGGCCGGGATGTACACTACGTCGCCGTCCTGAAGCGTCACGTCTTCCGCCCGGATCGGTAAGGGCGTACCGGGGCGGATGCGCAAGGGAATTTGGTAAATCGGCGCGCCGGGGATGGGGCAAGGAACACCGTGGGCGTTGAAGTCCTGAATGATGGTGTCCCAGCCTCCGCCGCGGCGGGCGTTCCGCTGAACGACCACGGCGTCCACCGCGTCCGTTCCTGGCAGGCCGCCCGTCTTGGCGATGGCCGTGAGAACGTCGTTGTGGTACGCCGGTAGAGTCAGCTCCCACCCAGTTCCCTTCCGCGAAATGCCGATGAACTCTGGAGAACCATAGGTCGTCTGGCTGCTCACAATCGCCTGATTCGGCACCGGCGAATCCTCGCGCAAAACCAGGACATGGTAGGTTCGCGGACGGGCCAGGCTGACGATGATGCGCGCCCGCTCTTGCTTGAGAATTCCGCCCTCGACATAGGCGCGGCGGATGGCCTCTTCGATCTCGGTCAGGGTCATCCCCTGGACGCGGAGGGGCTGAATGAGGGGCAGGGAGATGGTGCCCTCCAACCGCACTTGGATGGGGAAGCCCACCGCCTGGGGAAGTTGGACGTTATCCAGCTGGACCGCGGGCAGCAACGGCGGCGCTTGACCTCGTTCGCCAAGCACTCCTTCCACCCACACACCCAGCACGTCATTTGGTCCCGCCCGGTAAGCATCCGGCTGGGGTTGTCCCAGAAGGTTCAGCGGGATAGTCTTCAGGCCTTCCACGCTCTTGCCGCGCAGTTCGTCCGGCAGCAGCCGCACCGGAACGCCCTCCAGGGCCGGGTTGGACACCGCCGCACAGCCGATTGCCAGCAACCCGCAAATCAGGGCCACAAGATACACAGGACCGGCGGTGCCCCTCCGACCATTCCGCGTGTCCGACTCGTCCCGAAGAGGGTTACGCATTATGTTTCCTGCTCCGGAAGGCAGAATGCCGGTGGGGCCGTTCCACGACCAGCTCCCGGGTCTTCTGTGAGCGCGGCCCATGCGCTGCCTCCTAATCGCCGCTCCATTCGGCCGGCTCACCCTTCTCCGTATTCCCGCCCGGGTCTCAAGGACTATTCGGGGAACTTCCCTGGGTGGGACAAGTCTCCACTGGCGCTATGGGCACCGCGGTGCTTTCGGGTTCAAGGTTCTGAACGGCCTCCGACGAGTTCGGGGAGTAAAACCCCGGAGCGGCGAGGGGCGCCCCGGTCGAGACGATCTCCGTGCATGGAACAACCTGCGGCTGACGGGCCTGCGGTTCGTCGGCGTTGGCAGCGCCGGACATGTTCCCCGCCGGCGCCGCCTCCTTGGGGGCGGGTCGCGGGAGGGGCAATTCCTTTTCCGGCTCTTGCGAAGGGAGAATCGGACCCTCCGGCGGGATTGGCACACCGGGCTTCGGCGGGGTTGCTCCGCACGCCGGACCCGATCCGCCGGGGGCCGACGACGGCGACGGTTCGCACTTGTTGATGGGCAGGACAATGAAGTTTCGCGCCCCGCTGGCCTTGGCCGCGCCCGCACCTTCGCGAAAACCCGCAGACCACTGGGCGGTGGCCGCGCGACCCTCCGCGTTCTGGTACTTGATCTTCCAGTACTTCAGGGGCGGGGCCGGAGGCGCGCACACCGCTCCCCCGTTCTCCAGGTAATCCGCGTAACCTGCCTTGAACCCCTTGACGAAATCCACCGACGCCGTCTGCTCCGGATGGGCGGAACTGTATTCCTTCCACGCTTCGTTCGCCGAAAAGCGATAATGGATCTTGGACGAGATCGTGTCGGTACAGAGACACGTCTCGAAAATCAGGTTCCGGGTGCTGTCCCAGGCGAGTTGACAGCCCGATGTCAGCAAGCTCAGACCGATCATGCCGAGAGTCGCCCTCGACCTCATCGTTGCCCCTCCGAACGCTCCACGGCCGGACGTTCCGAAAGCCGCGCTCCCTGGCCGAACTCTGTGTAGAAGTCTGTCGGCTATCATCGGTGTGCGGATTGCGGTGACTTTAACGGTAGTAAGGGTCTGCATAACCCGATTTGGGAATCGGTCTCTCGAATGGCTTTTCGAGGGAACCTGGTAAAATAGTTGAGATAGGTCGCCTCCCCTGGGGGATCCAGTCTGACGAAGAGATGCGAGGAACACACACGGCACAAGGAGTTTCGTGATGCATCTGTGGACGCTTTTGCTCTTGCTCCCCGCCCAAGCCGTCGAGGCGAAAGACTTCCCCAAGGACTTGCAGATGAAGGCGGTGACGGCGACGGTGCGGATCGTGAACCGCACGGATCGCAGCGAGGGCACCGGCGTGATCGTCGGCCAAGAGAAGGGGGCTGTCTACATCTTGACCGCCGCCCACGTTGTCGCCCGCGCCGACCGTCTCGAAATCAGCACCTTCTCGCGGGACTCGTATCCGCGACCGCTCACGAGCTATGAAAAGACCGAGGTGGTCGCACAAACGCGCGACATCCGAGACCTTGCTCTCGTCCGCGTGCCCACCGAGGACCGCGCCCCCGCGACCATGCCCTTTTGTCCGTTACGCCAGTTGCCTGCGGCGGGAGGATTCGAGAGCCTGAGCGTAGGCTGTGGGGCGAGTAAGGCTCCCATTTCCCTCCTGGAGAACGTGCAAAAGGAAAAGCGGATTCGCCGGCCTCCGGGGCGGGATACGGCCCTTTTTTGGGAAACGGCTATCGGCCAGCCGGCGGGCCGTTCCGGGGGACCGCTGATCAACAAGCGGGGTGAACTGATCGGGTTGGCCAGCGGAAGCAGTGAAGGGAAAGGCTATTACTGCCACGGCGCGGAGATTCACGCCTGGTTGAAAGGGGGGAAGTTCGCCTTCCTGGTGACAGAGCAAGAGAAGAAGGAAAAGGAGTAGTTTCCCCTGCCCGCGAACGTCCTGATGGGTTTTGGCCCCGACTCGTTGAAACGGCTGACGGTGGATCCCTACGGGACCGTTTCCCTGTCCTCTCAGTCATGCGCCGTCTTCTCGGGAGGGACGGCGGTGTCGTCCCGGACAACCGCCCGGCGCAGACGGTGCAACACTTCCGGTGGAATGGGCAACGCGGGGAGCCGGCGCCCCCAGTCAATCACCTTCTGATACGAACTCTCCAGGTCCGCACAGGAAGGACAGCTGCCGAGGTGTTCGCGGACTAATTCCGCATACTCCAGGGGCAGCTCCCGGCCGACGTAGTCGGACAGGAACTGTATCACGCGCTGACAACTTAACATTCTGCCTCCCTGCACCTAGAAAATGAATGATTCCTAACTACATTAGGGATCGCTCGAATGCAAGAACAATTTCCTGAAATTGTGTCCAACGGCGTTGTCAGCCGCAGCGGCCGATAATCACCGCTAACTGGAGACATGGATAAGTCTGGCCTTTCCATCCTCGCTTCTCCGACAAGGCTGCCGTGCCCCAAGAGCCTTGCCAGCCTGCGTCGTTGAACCCTCGAATACACTGGGATGGCTCTGGTTTTTTTGCGTTCCATCTTCCGGTCGTCGCCCCATATTCATCCGCCGGCTTCACCTCGCGGTGACGCTCTTGACGGAGTTGTGTGGCTTGTCCATGTCATAACCGCCGCGTTGGGCGAGGAGCAAGTCAGGAGTTGCAGCGACTTGATCGCAGCCAGGAGCGGCAAGCATTGCGGGCCGAGGGAGGGGATGAGGTAGTCGGCAGAGGAGTTTCCAGACCACGAACGGCTTCATCTCCGTCCAGGATCGCCTAGCCTCGGAAACCTGAGGCGAGCAGGTCAAGCGATGATAAACTTATAGATGCCGGGCGGCCCTCTTTGGATTCGTATTATTCCAGCTGCGTTCCACGGCCGCACAAGAGGTGGCGGCGAGGGACGGCCTCGCCAGACGTTGGGTTCCATCCCGCGCGATGCTCCTCGTCGATGAGAACAATCAAGGGGCGCGACAACTCTCGACGGTGGTCACAACTTCCTCGCCAGTTCACGGCGAATCGTCTCCAGCATCTCTTTGGCGTCAGCCCGGCCTGGCTGCTGAGTCAGGACGGTAAGGAGTTGCCGGGAAGCTTCGCGCAACTGTCCCTCTTCGTAGAGCAGCCGCGCGTAACTCATCCGCCAGTCGATCATCTTGTCCTTGGGAGCATGTCCGAGAGCAGTCTGATAAGCGGTGAGCGCCTCCTTCTTTTGCCCCAGACTCTCGTGGATCAGCCCTTTGACGTGGAGATCCTCCGCTTCCGGAGGGCCTACCTGCTCGGTGACCACCGACAGAGCTTTTTCCAGGAATGGTCGGCGATCCGCCAGCGCTTCCTCGGTGGGATAGAGATACATCGCCGCCAAAAAAAGGACCTTTGGCTTATCTGGGAGCACCTTCCCGAGAACATCGCCCCCGGACAGGACTTGACGCGCCTGGTCCATAATCGGGGGCAGGTGCTGATCGGACAACTCCAGAGAACGTCGCCAACTCCGCCAGGCCTCGTCGCAGCGATCGGACTGGAACTCTTGCTTGCCGCACAGATACCAGATGGTGGTATTGGCGGGAGAGAGAAACTTGGCGCGCTCAAGGTACGCCTCGGTAGAATCCCCTCGGATCATCTTGTCGGCGCTGGCGGCGATACGCACATGCGGCTCCGTCACGATCGGGCAAATGTCGCGCGCGCGCAGATAAGACGACAAGGTCGCCAGGAGAAGCGGATTCAGCTGTCGTCTTTCCTCTCGTCGGCTCATTTCCTCCTGGAAGGAAAACGACGACGCACAGACCACGGCCGGCGAAAGCCCCGCCGGACCGCTGACCCCACCGACCAGGCCCGACATCCCGTGCATCAGCGAAAGGGCCGTGCCTCGGCTTTTCTCCTTCTGCTCCTGCTCCCGATACAATGCCATTTGTGTTCGTGCCAACTCCAGGCGCACGTAAGGAGCCTTGGGCGTCTCTTGCACGGCCGCCTGCAAATAAGCGATTTGAAGCTGCCGATCCGGATGATCGACGCCCTCACCCAGCCGAACCGCCGTATCACGAAGTCTCTCGGCCTTGTGTGCTTTCCAGCCCTGCTGCACCAGCACGAGAGCGAATACGCCCATGACGAGCGCGGCGACGGTGGGAGCCAGCCCTCCCCAGCGGAGAGAAGATGCCTCGTCCCGGTGCTCCTCTCCTTGCGAAGGAGGGGAAGTCTCGCGCCGGCCCGATCGCCGGCTTCGGCTGCCGAGGGCGGCGAGGTGCGCAAGCAGCACGGTGGCGAGAAAGGCGATGGCGGGAACATGCAGGCCGAAGTCCACAACACTATGAATCAGCAGCGTGACCAACCCGAAGAACAATCCTGTGGCCAGCCAACCGGCCGAGCTACGCTGCTGCCTTCGGACGGCCCGATAGCCAAACCAGAACAGCAGGCCGACAAGCAGCAAGAGCGGGAGCAGGCCAACGATTCCGCCTTCCAGCAGCGCTTCCAGATAATCGTTGTGCGCATGCACCGCCAGCACGCCCTCCTGCCGAGGGTCATCGCGGCGGAGCAATTCGGTGAACTCGAACGTCCCGTACCCTGTGCCCCACAGGGGGAACTCCTTGAAGCCCGGTAAGTTCGCCGACCAGAGAGCGAGACGATCCACCTTGTTCTCTTTCGCTTCAGCGGCGTCAAAAAGCTGCTCCCACCGCTCCGTCACGCGGTCCAGGCCGAACCAGGCCAGGAACGCCGTCGCCACAAGTCCAACCAACAGCGCGCCGACCCCAAGTCGGAGGGAGGAAGCCGAACGCCGAAGGTGGACCAGCACGCAGACCACCGCACCGCCAAGCAGAGCCAATGTTCCTCCCCGAGACGACGAAAACACGATGCTCGCGGTGAGGATCACGAGGGCAAAGCCGAGCCAAAGAGCACGAGGCCGCTGAAGCAGTCTCCCCAGAGTCGAGAGCAGGCCCAATCCCTCCGATTCACCACTCACCGTCGAGGAGGAGAACTCGCTTCCGGATCGGCGGCGGGAGCGCGAGGCGTTCCCGAGATAGGAGAGGAACAATCCAATCCCCAACCCCAGGCACATGTTCACATAATAAGGGAAGTGATTGCGACAGATGAAAGGCCCGAACGCACTTCCCGCGGTCGGATAGACGCCGTAAAGCAGGCGCGGGCCGTAGATGAAGAACTGAACCAGGGCGAACAGGCTGAGCAACAAACCGTTGACGAACACAACGATACTCAGTCGGCGCAAATGGGCGGTCGAGGCCAGGTTGTTGCGCACCACGACAAAGAGCAACAAAACGGCCAGCAGGCGGATCGCCTCTCTCTGCGTCACCCCTGGACAAAGACTAATCGTCCGATTGGCACCGAAAGAAGTGAAAACCTCTCCGTCCGGAGAAGGGATGACCTCACCTTGGGCGGGGTGCAGTCGATCATACAGTTCCGCCGTGCCCGGCGAGAGCCGGGACAACCAGCTGTTCGGCCATGGAACCAGCTGCACGACGGCGATCACAAAAAGCGCGGCCAGGCACAGGGCCACCGGGCACTTCCGCCAAGAAAACCGCCCCTGGAGAAGCCCGCGGACGGCCCAGAGAAGGAGCAGGGAAGCGATGCCGGCATCCAGCAGCAATTCAAACCCGGGATGGACAGCACCATAACACCAGGGTGACAGACAGACGAGAGCAAGGAGAAAGCCCTCCATCGTCAGCAGAATCAATCGATCCGCATTCCGGCGAAAAGGAGTTGAGGTCTCCCTCTGAATCTGCTCTGCGGGGGCGGTGATGCTCGACATGGCCGTTGCTGAAATCCTAGAAGTGGATCAAGAGAAGAAGAGAATCCGAAGGTCGCGGAGCGCCCCTCATCATCGATTACTCATACGGAAGAATGGTGAGCGCATCGCAGAGGAGACAGGGAGCTTTATGCACAAAGCTCCCTGTCTCCTCGATCTTGATGGCCCCAGTCTCTCCACCCTGCCGGTCAACGATAGGGGGAAAGAGAGTTTTGGGCGAACGAAAGAAAGTTGAGCTGGGGCGTAAGAAATGGATTATTCAAGCCGCTCAGGAACGACCGCAGCATGCTGATTTCATTATAAAGCAGCCTGGCGGCAAGGTTGAAGGCAGGAATGTTGTGCTGATTGTGGGCGACATAAAAGACGAAAAGCTGGTCAATGCCGCTGGACTGGGTGTAAGTCCAGTCGTTCAATTCCGTTACGAGATCCTGGGGAGCGAGGACGGACGATTCGCTCTCCTCATCTGTCAGCGAAGGCAGGTTGCGCATGTGGGGTTTGGGAGCAGGGGGCTGCGGCTTGCCCAAGGCCACCAGCAGCGACGGTTGGACATCGACCGCTGTGCTCGCGGACTGGGCATTCGAGGGTAGCCAAAAGAGGGTTACCAGAAAGACTGCTGATGCAAAAAATGCCGTGGTGGCGAAGATTGCGGCGACTTTGGTCAACCCGGCACGCAATTTCCCGTTGGACCGTTCTGGCACTGCCATCATAAACTCCACATTCAAGAAACAGAATCAATCCGGTTCATAGATGAGGGTGATGGGTTGTTAACCGCACTCTTCCCTCTGTTGGGTGTTTTTCTCTCTTTTCCAAGGCGACATTCTCTTGATGCGCCCGCGCGGAAAAGGATTCCGAATTTTTGAGAGAATAGGACGCGAACTCAGCAATTGCAGACCCCTATGGCTTCCCTTCCTCTTGACGACCTCAACTCTTCTCTCCCCATCCAACCTCAGAAGTGGGTGGCCAGGGCCTCACGCATCATCAACCGGGCTCGGTGCAGTCGGCTCTTGACCGCCTGCACGCTGAGAGAGAGAATCTCGCCGATCTCCGCATTGCTCAGCTCCTCCACGTCGGCGAGGACGTAGACGTCGCGGTATATCTCCGGCAAACCGGCGATGGCCCGCTCAATCAATTCGTTCATCTCGTTGGCGAGAACGCGCTGGGCTGGACAGGAATTGGCTCCGGGGTTCCTGCAAGGCCGTCCGACTATTGGGAAGAGATCGAGGGAAACATCCACCTGGCGCTCGCGGCGTCTGGCATGTTTGCGCCGGTGCAGTAAGGCTGCGTTGATCGTCAGACGATGCAACCACGCGGCCAGCCGTCCCTCTCCGCGGAAACTGTCGAGCTTGCGGACGACCTGCAACAACACTTCCTGAGTGACATCCTCGGCGTCGGCCTCGTTGCCGAGCACGCGGCGGGCGACGTTATAGACCAAGGGAGCATGGGTGTAAAAGACTTCTTCCGCTGTGGCGGTGAGATCCTCCCCGACCGAATCGGCGCGGTTCGGATGCGACTCGTCGTCGGTAACAGTCGCCCAGTAATCCAGGAGCATCATTGGTTCTGTTCCTTTGTTGGACAATTCGCGCGACGAAGGCTCGGAATGCGGACTTGAGGCCGTAGCGTTCGCGCCCAAGACCCTGAGCACCATCCGGAGCAAGGACTCGTGGAACGGAGTGGTGAACGAGAGCGAGGCACTCAAGGGTCAGGTAGACAATCGTCTTGAGTTTCGTGAGGCAGTCACATCTTCCGGCGGGACGGCTTTACAGGGGGGTTGGTAAACGAAGAGGTAAAAGAACCCATAAGGACTCGAAATAAACCAAGCGCGGAGGCTCACCATTGAGATCCTCTACTCCAAGCGGCCAATCGGCAATTGGGCGAATGATCTTACGAAGGAGGGAGAGCAGATGTCACCCCCAGCCTCCACCAGGCGCGTCCTGAGGAGGCTTGTTCGGATTCTTCCCTTGCGACGTTCGACGTTACGAGAAAGTTCCAGTCGTTCAACTTCGGGACAACATCCCTTGGATTGGCTGCCGACTGCACCGACTCTTTCTCGTCTCCGGCAGGCTGTTCCAGAGTGCCTTTGATTTCAAAGACACATATTCTATCTAGGAGATGTCCCAGCGTCTGTCAACCGTAAACATATGGAAAACAACTGATTCGGCCCAACTGGCAAGTCGGCGCTTGCAGCGGAGGCGCAGGACCGAATCCAACCAATCAGCGAAGACAGCAACGGACAGGAATGGTGATGGTTTGCGGCACGGGTCCGCGCAGGTGGACGCGAACGACGCCGCGAAGTTCGTCGCCGGTGATCCGCGCGATCCACGCGAATCTTGAGCATGGCCCGGTGGCCGGGCCCCTGCGCCCAGCGACAGTCGATGGCGTCGCGACCCGGCCACGGTCCCCGCTGGCCAGCGGCTACTGACCGCCGGATCGTCCAGGTCGGGCCGATCCATTACAGTACATCAGCTGGTGCAACGTCGCCCCCCTCACATTCCCCGTAGGACTTTTTAAAATCGCCCGCGCTCTGTCGAGCCAAGTCTTACGTCTATTAAAGGAGAGAGTTAGACGCGAACAAGCGAGTTGGGAGGCTTTCCGATGAGTTGCAACCCTTCCCACCTCGGCGCGGGCGTTGTCACCCTCGCCCCACACATTCCCTAGCGGCGTCTGCTCGGCAAAGAAAAGGCCCGGCCGGTGACATGATTGCTTCGCAAGAAGCATTACCTAGTAGCGTGAGCGGCCCGTGGCGCGCATCCACAAAGGAGCTTTCCACCAACCAAGAGGGGCGAATCATGACGAGCAAGCAGAAGGTCGAGAGGGCCAGCCCAACGACGCCGTGCGACGGGGCGGCGCTCAAGCACCTCAGTAGGGGCAGTCGCGTGCGCTGCGCCAACGGCACCCTGGGCCGTGTCGCCTGGGCCTCCAGCACCACGGTCAAGATAGTCTGGGAAAACGGTGAGCGCGACATCTGGCGGCTCGACACGCTGGCCGGCCGTTGCATTGAGATTCTGGACCCGAGCATCGACGCTCCCTTCACATCCCGTGCGGCCGAACACTGGGGCGACGGTGACAACGCCCCTTCTCCTATCCGTGAGAGAAGGCGAGCATAGGCGGGCCACGGACCCGAACGTGCTCCGCGCGTTTCAAATCCCCAGCGCACTGCCCTTTTGAGGAACACGACCAATGATGTTTCTCGATTACTGGTCGAATGTCGCGAAGCACGCGGAGCATCGGGACGGCGCGAACTCAGACGCGAAGAACCTTGAGGTGACCGTCGAGGAAGCCTTCCGCGCTTACGCCCCGATGGTGTACAACGTCGCCTGCGGTATGCTCCACAACCAGGCCGATGCAGAGGATGTCACCCAAGACGTGTTGTTGCAGGTCATACGGAAACTCAACAGTTTCCGCGGCGACGGCCGACTCGCGGCTTGGCTGCACCGGGTGACGGTCAACGCCGCCCTGCTCCATCGGCGCAAGTCCAAATGGTCCCGGCAAGGGCAGGTCGATGCCCCTTGGGATGTCCTCACGGCCGACTGGAAGATCCGCGGCACCTCCGTTCCGGCTCGGTCGGCGGATCAGCACATGCTCGACAACGAGCTGAGCGAGCTTATCGACAAAGCCATCGCCCGACTCCCCGACATTTACCGCGACGTTTACGTTCTTGCTGACGTGGAGGGGCTGAGCAACGCCGAGATCGGAGCGATTCTCCAGTTGGGCGTGCAGGCGGTAAAAAGTCGGCTCCACCGCTCGCGGATGATGATGCGCGAAGCCCTCGTTCCCTATTGCGGACACAACCATTGACGCCGCACAGCGAGTTGACTTGCTCGAAGTTGTTATCGTGCGTGTCCCAGCCGCCGAGCGTTACCTCCACGAACGGCACACCGCGCTCCACCAGCCGCCTGGCCAGCAGGCAACCCTCGCCGAACTAACTCCGGTCGTACTTGTCGCGCAACGTGTCCTTCTCTTTGGAGAGGTCGAACGCCCGCGCTGCCGCCGCGCGCCCTAACGGAAGCCATGACGCCTTTCTCCTTGGGCGGGTCAATGATTCATGCGGAACTCGGCGGTATTCAATAACATCCAGAAGATGTCGGCCAAACGCTCGGCCTCGCGTTCAGCCTTAGTATTGCGGACGTGCCGCTCCAGATGCTGCAGCTCCTCTGCGTTGGGCCTGCGGCTGAGCGTCGCCAGATAAAGGGCTTCGATGCGTTGAGCGAGACTCATCCCTGGCGTCTGAGCGTGTTCGATCGCTCAGCCGCAAGCGCCTTCCGGGAGCGGAGAGAACGATTCACTTCCGTATGGTCAGGCGATACCGAAGACCGTTCTTGTCCAGTTCCTCGCCGGGGATGCGACTGATGAGCGTGGCGGATTGACCGTCGCGCTGATACTCGAACGGCTTGCCGCTGCCCGGATCGAGCGGCACCGGCACGATGGTCACTTCGTCGAGCTTGTCGGGAAGTTGTCCGCCGTGAGCGGCGTGCATCCGCAACGCCTCGATGGCCCGCAGCGCGGCCAGCTTGCGCTCGAGACGTACCTGGGCCAGCAATACCTTGGGAACCGCGGGGAGAAGCATCCGGGCCAATTGTCCCGCCTCGGTGTCCGGGGCCGACTTCAAGCGCGCTTCCGCCTCCCGGACCAACGATCGCGATTGCGAAAAGGGAAGGTAGGCACCCTTGTAGACGTCGTCGCGGAGTTCGTGATAGAGCTTCACCATGTAAAGCAGCAGCACCTCGGCGGGAGGCATCGCCTCGATTCGCGCCGCCGACATGCCAGCGACCTCGGCGAGATACTTCCGGGCGGCGGGCAGGTCCGGCGATTTGCTGGCCGGATCCGTCGGCGCGTTGCCAGACTTCGGAGGCTTGATCTCCTTATCGAGCTTTGCGAGGCGCTCCAGTTCCTTGCGGACCCCAATAAGGATCCGAGAAAAAGCGGCATCCCATTCCTCGGCGGAACGCGGCCGGTCCAGTTCGGCCAGGTCGGGGAACTGTAATTCCAACATCCGCTGCTCGAACTCGTAGCCCTTGCGCATATCGATGAGCGGCCGCGGGACCACCGCCAGCGCCCAGTAGACGTTGGGAGCATCGGGCCGTTCGATCAACTCCAGCAGGCAATCCGCGAACAGAGTGGCGCAAGCGACGCCGACCAGATGGCTGATGAGGAAGGGGGCTTCGCAGGTTTGCTGGCTGAAGGAGAACCCCGTCTCCAGGGTGTGCAGCGCGTCGGCGTAGCGGCGCTCGGCGATCTCCACCCGCGCCTTGAGGACCAGCATCGGCGCGTGCCGGCGCATGTCCTGCATGTCGGGCAGCATCAGTCCGATGGGGTCGCCGGCGTCCAGCGTGTAATTCCAGTCGGCGGTCCGTCGCCGCGCCCCCAGTTCGAGTTGCCGGAAGTTGTATTTGTAGCTGTCGAGGAATTTTTTCACCTCGTCGAGCGGCAGTTTCTCCAGCGGCACCTTGTTCCACTTCCGCGGCTCGTCCTGGATCTGCTTTGTCCGCGCGTCGCTGCGTTCGTGGGCGAAGCGCGAATAGATCGGCACCGCGTTGCCCTCCTTGCGATCCATCGTCGAGGGATAGAGCCGATACTTGAGGGCCGGGACGGGCGCCGCCGCCGGCGTGACGGCCAGCGTGCGATCAAGGAGCCATTTTTCCGCTTTTTCCGCGGGTTTGTCGTCGGCTTTCTTTTCCTTGGCCGGAGGTGGTTCTCCGCGCACGGCGGAGAGCAGCAGCGCGGCCGGAAGGAGGAGCCAGGAAAGGGCGGACCATCGACGCAACCGATTCATCGGCACAATCTCCTCGTGGATGAAGGGAGGCATACGACCGGCTCACGCCGGCCGGTAATTCACGGATCGAGCAAGAGATCGCGCTGCCCGACGCGGAGGGTGTGCGGATCGTACGGCGACGGTCCCGGCGATTCCGCGCGAGCCATCGCTCGACCATCCGGCCAATCATCCAGGCCGCGTTCGAGCAGGCGATGGGCGGCGAGGACACCGCTGCGGGGCACGTCCTCCGAGGGAGACGATTCCGCCGGCGAAACCTCGACGGGCGGCGCGGGCTTCGGGGCCGGCGTGGGCGTCTGCCGCCGCATCTGCTGAGCAAGAGCGACGCGCTCGGCATGTTCCGCCTTCAGGCACAAGCCGAGGACGAGCGCCAGTCCGGTGAGACATGCCGTCAATGCCGGCCAGAGAAAGCGGGCCTTGCTCGGCGACACGGAGGCGCGGCCGGCGGCGAACAGCACGGCATCAGCGTCCAGTCCCTCGCCGTCCGGCTGCCAGGCGGACAGGCGACGTTCCAGTTCGTTCAGGTCTTCGGGATGGTGGTTCGTATCCATCGGCCTTCGAGCCTCTCGCGCAACTGAGTCAAGCCCGTCTGATAGCGGCGATGCGCCGTCGGCAGCGAGCACCCAACCAGGCGGGCGATGTCCTCGAACGTCAGGCCGCCCCACAGCCGAGCGACGATCACCTCGCGCAGTTCCAGCGTCAACTCGGCGAGAAGGCGCGTGGCCTCGCCGGCGTCGAGGCGTTCCTCGGTCGCGGCGAACCACGCTTCCGGCGTGCTGGCCCGCTGCTCGCGTTGTCGGCGGCGGGCGGCGGTGCGCTGCGCCGCCAGCGCCGCGTTGCGAACGACGCGATACAGCCAGGGCAAAACCCGCTCCGGCGGCGGCGTCTGGAGAGCCAGGCGCACGAATGCTTCCTGCACCAGATCCTCGGCACTGCCGCCCCACTGCCGCGCATACAGACGCAGCGCCGGCGCGTGCTGGCGATACAGTCGTCCCAGGACCGTCGGTTCCATCGACCCCATGCGTGGCTCTCGCGAGGCCCATCTGTCTTAAGGATGCCACGAAGACGCGCATTTCTCACGAAAAAGTTGCAGAGACTTCCGGTTTCGAAGGAATGAGTTGACGAAGGCTTTCAGATGGCGTGCATTGACCGCCTCGGCGCGAGCGTTCGGGCGCCGCGGTAATCGACCTCGGCCTTGCGGACCCATTCCGCCGTCAGTTTTTTCATGGAGAACCTTGCCTCGGTTCACGACCTCGTGCAGGAACGAGTCTCCTTCCGCCAGACGCCAGGCGAGGTTATTGGGCGTCCGCACAACGAGGTCCAAGGGGAAATGGTAATCCACGGTCAAGCGGATGCGCACGGCTTGATCGAGTTCGTTGCGGGCCGGCATGACAACCAGAATGTTCACATCGCTGTCGGCGTGCGGCGTGCCGTAGGCGTGCGAGCCGAACAGAATGATCTTGTCGGGCTGAAAGCGCTCGGCCACGTCGCGGGCAAAGCGGCGAATGACGCGCATGGGCACATCGTCGCCGCGATACCAGCGCGGCGCGACGGATTTCCGACAAGTTCGTGGTTTGCGGGACATGCTCTTATTCTACACGCAAAAGGAAACGGTGTCAGAAAGGGAGAGAGTATTAAGCACCTTTTGCGATCTAAAAAAGTTCTTACGCAGTTGTTCTTCCTGCGGTAGCTTTCCACCCGGGGATGCTTGACGGCCGACTTCCAATGAAGGATAGTGAAGCGGCCCAAATCGGAGCAGGGAACGTCAAAAGGTCCAACCATGACTCTCGAACGCCCGACCATTCACGAAGTCGATTTCTGCGCCCAAATGGCCGGCGCAGTCAATCAGCTGGTCGGTCAGAATCCGGCGCTCTACCCCTTTCAGGAAGCTCGCGTCGAGGGATTCGGCACCGGCGCAGGTCGTCGCAAGCGCAAAGACCTTCGCTTTTTTCAGCACGGCAAGCTCATGCTGTGCGGCGAAGTGAAGTTGCCTGGAACGCCGGAAGGACAATCGGCGCTCCATCACGCCGTCATGGCCGACGCCGCCGCCAAGGCCGACAACGCCGGCATCCAATATTTCTTCACCTGGAACGTCAACGAGTTCGCCCTGTGGGACCGAGGCCTTTGGGACCGGCCTTGGTTCGAGCGCCGGGTCCGCCTGTGGCGATTGCCGCGAACTTTGGCCAGCCCGCAAGACGTCGCCCGCGAAGACAACCTGACTTTCCTCAAGGAGCGTTTCCTACCCGAACTGCTGCGGGAGTTGGCCGACATCATCTCCGGCCGGCGGCGCGATTGGGGGATGCCCCCGGATGACGTCTTCATCCGCTCCCTGGAAAGCCACTTGGATTAGCCCGTCCAACTACTCAGCGCTTACATTCTGCAACAAGCCAACAAGACCAAATCCTTCGATCTGCGCATCCAGAGTTGGATGACCGAGCAAGACTGGACTTTCACGCGCGCCCCGCATGAAGAATGGGCCAAGGCCGTGGACAACATGGCCAAGACCTTGGCCTACGTTTGGGCAAACCGATTGATCTTTTACAAGGCCCTCCGCGCCCGCTTCGCCGATCTGCCGCGTCTGGAACTGAAAGCCGTGGTGAAGAAGCCCGCCCACGCCATGAAGGCGTTCACCGACTTCTTCCAACGGGCGGCGGAGCGAAGCGGCGACTATGAACCGCTGTTGATGCCCGACGCGCGGGATTGGGAGACCGAGCTTGTCTTCCATCCCGTCAACGCCCTTGATGCCTGGCGCGGCCTGCTCCGCGGCATCGAAGCCGTGGACTTCCACGAAGTACCGTCTGACGTGGTGGGACGCATTTTCCAAAAGCTCATCGGTCCCGACGAACGCCACCGTTACGGCCAACATTTCACCGGCGATGACGCCGTGGACCTCATCAACGGCTTCTGTATTCGAGCAGCCAGCGACGCCATCCTCGATCCGGCCTGCGGGTCGGGCAGCTTTCTCGTCCGCGCCTACTATCGCAAGCGGCACCTGGACGCCCAGCGCCCCCATCGGGCGCTGATCGGCGAACTGTTCGGTTGCGACATCTCCCTTTACCCGGCGCACTTGGCGACGCTGAACCTGGCCGCCCGCGAAATCAACGATGAAGCCAACTATCCGCGCATCGCCCGCCGCAACTTCTTCGATTTCCAGCCGGCGCACCCGTTCTGCCAAGTGCCCGCGCCCGCCGACCCCAGCCAACACCTTCCCATCCTGCTCCCCGCCCTTGATGCCGTCGTCGGCAATCCGCCTTACGTCCGTCAGGAAAAGGTCGAAAAGAAGGACAAGGCCCGCTTCGGCAAAATCGCCGCCGACGCCTGGCCCGGTCTGCGCTTGAGCGGACGCAGCGATCTGCACTGCTACTTTTGGCCCGCGGCGGCACGGCTGCTGAAAGCCGACGGTTACTTCGGCTTCCTAACCAGTTCGTCGTGGATGGACGTGGAGTACGGCTTCGCCCTGCAAGGTTGGATGCTGCGCCATTTCCGCATTTTGGCCGTGATGGAGAGCGCCGCCGAGCCGTGGTTTGAAGACGCCCGCGTCAAAACGTGCGCGGCCATCCTGCAACGCTGCGACGACGAAGCGACCCGCATGGCCAATCGCGTGCGCTTCGTGCGCTTCGCCCGCAAGTTGGGTGACATCATCCGGGTTCCGCCCGGCCAAGACGAAGACGCTCGGCAAGCGGCCATCGAGGCGCTGCGGCGGCGCATCCTCAACGCCAACGCCGACGAGCAAGACGACGACTTGCGCATCATCGTCAAGAGGCAGGGCGACCTGTGGGCCGACGGCGTGCGGGCCGGCGCGATTCTCGGCAACGGCGCGGCGGACGAAAGCGAAGACGACGAGGAGAGCGAAGACATAGCCGAAATGCAAGAGACGGGCGCCGCATCGAGCATGTTCGGCCACGAGCCGGAAGACTACCGTGCCGGCAAGTGGGGCCGCTACGTCCGCGCCCCCGATGTCTACTTCGACATTATGCGGCGCTTGGGGAGCCGCTTTGTCCCGTTGGGCGAAATCGCCACGATTCGCTTTGGCGTCAAGACGGGTTGCGATGCCTTTTTCATGCCGAAGGACGTTACTGCCGCCATGTTGGCCAAGCACGAAAGCGACCGCGCCTTCCGCGAACACTGTGGCGGCGCTCCTCGTGAGGAGGTGGCGTCGGGAAAATTACGGATCATCGAAGCTGGCGACGGCAGCGTTCATCCCATCGAGGCCGAGTATCTGTCCCCTGAATTGCACAGCCCGATGGAGATAGATCGGCCTATCGTGCGTGCAGCTGACCTAGACCGCGTTATCCTGCTGGCGGACGAACCGATGGACAAGCTCAAGGCAAAATCGCCTTGGGTTTGGCGCTATCTGCGCTATGGGACAACAGCGATTTTCGCTTCACGCAAGTCGAAGCCGGTTCCCGTGCCGGAACGCTCCAGCTGTGCTGCCCGCGATCCGTGTTATGACTTGACCGCATTGATACGACCTGGCATCGCGTTTTGGCCGATGGCCCAGCAGTATCGCCATATCATTGCGGGAAACCCCGAACGGCTGATCTGTAATCACAGGCTCTTCGATGTGGCATCGAACAGGCTCGCCGACATGGAGCAAAGGACGCTTGTTGCCATCCTCAACTCAACGCTTGTAGGCTTATTCAAGACGTTTTATGGACGGTACACGGGAACCGAGGGTTCGCTTGATACCGAAGTAATTGACGTGAGACTCGTGGATGTGCCCGATCCACGCGGCGTACCGGTAGAGTTAGCCAAACGCCTGACCGACGCTTTGCACCGCATGAGCCAACGCGAAGTCGGCCGGCTGGTCGAAGAGCAGCTGATGGACTGCCACACGCCGGAGCGCGCTCGCAAGCTGGCGGCTGGGCCATTGGTCCACGCCCACGAGTTGCGGCAAGCCGACCGCCGCGACCTCGACGACGCCGTCTTCGAGTTGCTGGGCGTGTCCGATCCGGCGGAGCGCGCCGAGTTGATACGCCGGCCGCACGACGCGACGGCCCAGCATTTCCGCGACATCCGCGTCGTCGAAATCGACAAGATGGTCCAGCGGGCAAAGTCCGAAACCAAGCGCTTCAGCGTTCACGACTTGGCGGCGGACATCTGGGACGCGGCCGAGTTGGCGGACTCGGCGCCGTTGGCGGACTGGCTCGGCCGACGGCCTGATTGCGATGCCATCGTGAACGTCCCCGAAGAGCGGCCGGCGGTCTTGCTGGACAATCCGCTCTTCGGCGACGATACCGTCTACTTCGGCAAGGGCCGCAAGGTACACCTGTCTTGCTCCTCGCGGGGCCAAGCGGAGCTTGTTGCCGTTCTGGCAACGCTTGGTGTCACCGGCGAGGTGAAGATTCCCGAAACGCCTTCGGCTTGCGTCGAACTACAGAGGCAGGTCAACGACCGCATGGAGCGAGCACAGTCGCGGTTCCTTGAGCTGGCGCGGAGCCGCACGGGAGATGAGCGTATCCGCGAGCAATTGATGGAAGTGCTGGAGCGCTGGTTCGCGCTGGGACGCGAAGGAGCGATCAAGTAAGACGACTTCGTTTGAAAAGCCGAAAAGGGAATATCGTGCTCTTCCGGTGGTGTCCTTACATTGGAGTTCCCCTGTTCGAGCCGCAGAGCCGCGAGCATCACGCAGTCTCAAGGTTTCAGCGGCCCGAAAGTTCCGCGCTATTTACCACTCGTTTTGTCGCTTTTCAGCAGCTGTTCCGCCTCGCGCTGGAGCAAACCCAGCTGGAGGCGCTGGACCCACGGCAGCGCCGTGGAATCCGTTCCGACCTCCCTCTCCGTCGGCACGGTGAGGGAAGGTTTCGCTTTCTCCAACCACTGTCGCGCCTCGATCGGCAACCCCATCCGATAGCGCACCAGTGCCAGCCACAACCACTCTTGCGCCCCAACCCGCCGGCCGCGCAGCGTCAGCGCCTCGTTGAGACGGCGCGCCGCTTCGTCCAACTCGCCGGCGCGGAGCAGGGCCGCTCCCAGCGTACACAGGTAATCGGGATCGCGCGGATCCCAGTCCACGACGCGCTTCGCCAACTCGACCAGCCGCGCGCCTTTCACGTCCGTATCCGGCGACAAAACGCACGTCCACGCCGTCAGATAAGCGGCGCGCGGGTCGTCGCTCTTTTCCTGGAGCGCCAAAAGCGCGGCGCAGGCGCGGCGATGGCCGTCGGCGTCGCCGGTGTGCAGACAAAGCAGCGCGTACAGGCACCATGCTTCGCGTTCGTCTGGGGCGCGTTTCACCACCTCGGCGAAATCGGCGCGCGCTTCCGGCCAGCGACCCAGTTCGGCCAGCACCAGGCAGCGGCGCGCGCGGTTCAGCCAGTCGTCCGGCTGCTTTTGGATCAGCCGATCCAGGTGCCACAGGGCCGCGGACCACTGCTCGCTGCGGGCGCAATCCTCGGCAGATTGACGATGCCAGTCGAGCAGGTCGTCTTCCGCGAAATGGAACAGATCGCCGCGCGCCTCGTGCAACGCGGTCCACAACTCTTTCTGCTCGCGCGGCGTCAGCGGCATGATGCCGCGATGCGCGTCGAGCCGGCTGCCGGCGAGGAGTTGGGCGACGCGAAGCAAGTCGCCCGTCGCGCAGGAGCTGCATGGGAGCAGCCACAACCAAACTCTTCCGCTCGGTCCCGTGGTCAGCAGATGCCGGCCGTCGGAGTCGAAGCGCACTTGGCGAATAGACCACGGATGGTGCAAGGGCGGCGTCAAAGCCTCGCCGGTGGCGGCGTCCCAGACGCGCGCGGTCTGGTCGAGGCTGCCCGTCGCCAGGCGGCGGCCGTCGCCGTCAAAGAGGACTTGCATTACCGTGCCGTTGTGCTTCAGCGGCGGCAGAACCAGTTCGCCGGATTCGATGTCCCAAACGCGGGCGGTGTTGTCGGTGCTGGCGGTGGCCAGACGTCGGCCGTCCGGACTGAAGTCGGCGTACTCGACGGTGCTGGCGTGTGTCAGCGGAGGGCCGACTGGAGCGCCGCTGGCCGCATTCCAGACGCGGGCCGTCTGGTCCATGCTGGTGGTGACCACTCGCCGTCCATCGGGGCTGAAGGCGGCGTAGGTGATCGCGCTGCGGTGCGCCAGGGGCGGCGTGATCGGCTGACCGCCGCCGGCGTCGTAAACGCGGGCGGTGTTGTTGCCCGCAATCTTGACGATGAAGCGCCCATCGGGGCTGGTGACGGCTTGTTTTTTGCCCGAGTCGCTCTCTGTCTCCGGTGCGCCAACGCGCAGCAGCCGGTCGGCGCGGTGGCGAAAGAGGCTGGCTTCATCGACGATGTGCGCCTGATGCCGGCAAGCGACGCCCCAAACGCGAACGATGCCGTCGTCGCTGGCCGTCACCAGCCGGCGTCCATCGGGGCTGAAGGCGGCGTGGTTGACCGTGCCGTTGTTGCGCAACGGCGGCGTCAGGGGAGCGCCGCTGTTGGCGCTCCACACGCGCGCCATGTTGTCGTCGCCGGCCGTCGCCACGCGGCAGCCGTCCGGACTGAAAACCGCGGAATGCACGGCGCTCTGATGGCGGATCGGCTCGATCAAGCGTTCGCCGTCGGCGACGCGCCAGATGCAGGCGGTGCCGTCGTCGCTGGCGGTCAGCAGGCGAAGCCCGACCGGGCTGAAGACGACGCGCGTGATGCGGTCGTGATGCCGCAAGCGCCGGCCGACGGGAGCGCCGGTGGCGACGTCCCAAACCTGGGCCGTGCGGTCCGAGCTGCCCGTGGCGATCCGCTTGCTGTCGGGGCTGAACGCCAGGCACAGCACGGCGCGATCGTGCGGCAGCACGGTCGAGACAGGCTGCCGGGTCGCCGCGTCCCACAGGCGTGCGAGACCGTCGTCGCCAGCGCTGGCGAGCCAGCGGCCATCGGGGCTGAACCGCGCCTGGTTCACGCCGCCGGCGTGTTTCAGTTCGCCCGGAAGCACCTTGCCGCCGGCAACGTCCCACACGAACGCGCGCTCGCCGTGGCCGGCCGTCACCACCTGCCGTCCGTCCGGACTGAATTCGACAAAGCGAACCGGCCCCTTGTGGGGCAGCGGCGGCGTGAGGGGATGGCCGGTCGCCGCGTCCCAGACGCGGGCGGTGCCGTCGCGGCTCGCCGTCGCCACGCGCCGCCCGTCGGCGCTGAAGACGGCGCTGACCACGGGTCCGGCGTGCGTCAAGGGCGGCGCCGCTTCCTCACCCGTTTCGCTATCCCACAAGTGCGCCTTGCCGTCGTCGCGGGCCGTCAGGACGTGCTTGCCGTCCGGGCTGAACCGCGCCTCGTTGACCGCCCCCCCCTGGACCCACAGTTGCAGCGGTCGCGGCAGAGTATGTTCGACGGCGGCGATGCGTTCGCGGTGCGGCTGTTCGTGCTCCGGGGTGCCAGGGTCGAGCCGTAACGCCTCGGTGAACCACAACAGCGCCGTGAAACCGTCGCCGGCGTTCATGGCGCTGGTGCCCTGCGTCACATGCATGCGGATGAGGTTCTGGCGATTCTCTTCGGCGCTGCGTCGCGCTTCCTCGGCCGCGCGCTCCAGGTGGAAATGATAGATCAGCCCGACGCTCACGAGAATCAACGACGCCAGCGAGACGACGGCGATGAGGGCGGCCCGCGTCGGATATCGCTTCGTCCACTTGACCGATCGGCCCCACCAGCCGGTCGGCCGCGCCTCGATCGGTTTGCTCTGCAAGAAGCGGTGCAGATCCTCGGCCAGTTCCTCGGCGCTGGGGTAGCGCTTGCCGGGATCCTTCTCCAAGCACTTCAGGCAGATCGTTTCCAGGTCGCGCGGCACCTTCAGGTGCAGCTGCGAGGGGCGGAGGGGATCTTGCGTGAGCAACTGACGGATCGTTGTCAGTGAGCTTTCCCCGGTAAACGGCGGCCGGCCGGTGAGCATCTCGTAGAGAATGGCGCCGAGTCCGTATACGTCGGTGGCGGGTCCAATGGCGTGGGCGCGGCCCTCGGCCTGTTCGGGGGCCATGTAGCTGGGCGTGCCGATGATGGCCCCGGTGCGCGTCTGCGATTGAATGTCCAGGTGCTTGGCCAGGCCGAAGTCGGTGATCTTGGGGACGCCGTACAGGCGGAACGCCGCCTGAACTTCGGCGTGGAAACTGTCGGGACTGGAGACGTGCTCGCTGAGCGTCGCCAGCAGGATATTGCCCGGCTTCAGATCGCGGTGGATGATGCCCTTCTGATGGGCGCTGTGCATGGCCAGGGCGAGGAGGCGCACGAACTGAGCGGCCAGTCGCGGCGGCTGAGCGGCGCCGGTGAGTTTCTGGGCCAGCGTGCCGCCGTCCACGTATTCCAGCGAAAAGTACGGGCAGCCGTCGTGCTCGCTAATCTCGTAAATCTGCACGATGCACGGATGCTGCAAGCGCGCCACCGCCTCGGCCTCGGCGCGGAAGCGGGCCATTTGCGAGGGGTCCGCCTGGGCGCCGGCCAGGATCATCTTGAGGGCGACGATGCGATTGAGCTTGATTTGCCGCGCCTTGTAAACGATGCCCATGCCGCCGCGCCCCAACTCACCGAGCAGTTCGTAGCCGGGAATGTGCTGCGAGAGGATGGGCGTGCCGCTTGGCGTTTTCGCTTCCGCCCCGCGCGGGATGGTGGCCGCGTTGGAGGGAGTGTCGCCGGGCGGGGGCGAGGACGGCCGGCTGAGGTCGGACTTAAAATCGAGCGTGGGGGCGATGAGATCGCGCGAAGGGTGCAGAGCAAGGCCGCACACGGGGCAGACCGACGGCGGCGTCGGGGGTTCGTGCCCGCTGGGGGTCCACTGGTGGCCCCGCGGACAGGTCATCGACATGGCCATAGCGCGATCCTCGCCCGCTGCATGAGGCTACTGTCATTGTGCCTGATGCGGCATCGCGGTCAAGGCGCGGTCGCGGAAGGATCGCGCCGCCATATCTGAACGCGGCAGGCATGATGCGGCAAATCGCGCTGGACGACGAGCCGGAACCGTGTCTGTGTCGGCAGTACGTCTTTCAGTTCGGCGTGTATCGCGCACTCCGGCCCGGAGTCCACCTTGTCCCGGTCGATGGTCGTCTCGCAAAAGATCACCGTGTCGCAGTCCGTCGTCCGCAACCAGTCGGCGAAGCCGCGCCGATTGGCTTCGCCAGCGTTGCCGAAACCGTACCAGCGCTCCTCCAGTCCGTCGAAACCCCCACGGCGCTCCAGGTACGTCCACTGCGCCATCGGCTTGAGCGGCATGGTCGTCAGCAGGAGCGACCTCCCCGCCCCGTCAAGATCCGGCAGGTAGGCGTCGGTCACGTCGCGCATCGAGCGCTGCTCGGAATGCGGTCCCCCTTCGCCGGCGTGGCCGACCGCGATCAGGGCGGGATACTGTATCGCGGCCACGCCGGCCACGGCCGCGCCGGTTAGCCACGGCCGCAAGCGCGGCCAGCGCGCCGCGGCGCGGCTGTGGATCAATGCCGCCGCGCCGAGTCCGGCCGTCACCCACACGGCCGGCACCCACGAGTGCAACATGCGGGCCTTGTGATTGGGATGCGTCGGCGTCAGCACGGCGGCCAGCACCACCAGGGCCAGCACCGCGACGCCGCCCGGCCGCAGTCGTCGCCACGTCGTCAGTCCCGCGAGGAACAACGCCGCGGCCGCGAGAGCGCAGGTCAGTCCGAGATGATAGTCCTGGACGAACCAGCCGGCGTAATCGCGAACGCCGCCGAGCAGATCCATGTGCTGATGCGGCGCCCGGTCCGCCAGGCTGAGATACCACACGAAATAGCTGAGGTGCTTGGGCAGCAGGAACCACACCGCGACGGGGCAGACGTGCCAGAGGACGACCTGACGCAGCCGGCCGTCGAGTTGCCGCACCAGAAGGCGCCCCCGTCGCCACCACCACGGAGCCAGTCGCAGAAACATCAGAACGTAAGCGATGTGGATCAAGTTGTGCGGCGGATACAGCGCGATCGAACGCCCCGCCACCCGGAAAGGCTGCTCGCCGTGGACAAAGACGTACGCGCTTATCAGAAGCACGGCGGCTGCTGCCCAGTTCAGCGGATGCCGCAGTTGAGCCGACGCCCAGCGCCGCCAGTCGATGCCTTCCAGCACGTCGCGCACGGTCCGCGCGTACACACGACTCCGGGTCACGCCCTCCGTGACGAGCAGGGCGAGAACGACGAGCAGCCAGTAATTGTATTTCTCCAAAAACAGCACCAGGAGTGCGATGCCGAGACAGCGTCCTTTCCAGGTCTCGTCCGCGTGCCCTTGCACCGTCAGCAGATAGCAGTACAGGCAGAGCAGCGACAGGGCCGCGCCGAGGCTTTCGAGCATGATGTCGGTGGCGTAGGCGCGGTGAGCAGGGCTGGCCGCGAGGAACAGCGCGGCGATGAGCCCGGCAAGGTTGCCGCCGCGAGGCGCGGCCCGCCGCGCCGTCAGGAACCCCAACAGCAGCGTCGCCACCCAGGCGGCGAGGCTCGGCAGCACCGCCAGACGATAATCGAGTCCGCCGAGAAGCAGCACCCCGGCGACCAGCGCGCTGTGCAGCGGCGGCCAGACGCGGGCCTCATTTACATCGTGCAGCAGTTGTAAGACGTGGCCGTTGCGCAGATCGGTCGCCAGCTTGAGGCTGTTGAGGTAATGGACGCTGCGATCGTGATAAGGGTTGTACCAGAGATGGCGATGAACTTCGAGGAAATGAACGTACAGCCAACCGGCGAGCAGCAGGGCCGAGAGCAGAAGGACCGTCGGAAGCAACCAAAAACTTCGCGATGTCTCCGGCGTGGCGACCGGCCCTCGGCGAGCGGAAAGAAGGAAAAAGCGGGGGCGGCTGTCGAGGGAAGTCGCCATGAGTGTCCTTTTCGCACGGGGTTCACGGACGGAGATGCGCGGACGCCGAGGTGTGTTGAGGCAACGAGGCGGCGAGATAGTAAAGCGAAGGTCGCACCCCAGTCAAGCCGGGTATTTCCCGGAGTCTGCCCTCTGCACTTGACATTTGTCCATGATAAGCGTATCCTCCCCTCCCGTTCCAGCCACTGTACACATCTCTAGCGAAGGAGGAAGGACGATGTCAAAGCGACCAGCTCGTCCGCAGGGTTATCCGTGGTTGATTCCGTATCTGGTCGTGAAGGACGCGGATGCCGCCCTCGCGTTCTACCAGAAGGCGTTCGGCTTCGAGAAGCGCATGGCTGTACCGGGACCGGACGGCAAAACAGGGCACGCCGAGATGACCTGCCGCGATTCGGTGATTATGTTCGGAGCGGTGCCTGAGTCCAAAGCAAAGGAATGGCCCTGCCGGTCGCCCGCCGTTCAGGGAGTCGCCTCGCCGATTACCCTGTACGTCTACTGCGACGATGTGGACGCCTGCTACGCCCGCGCGGTCGCGGCCGGGGCCAAGGGCGTCAAGCCGCCGCAGGATATGTGGTACGGCGATCGCGTTTGCCAGGTCGAAGACCCAGACGGGTACTGGTGGCACTTCGCCACCAACGTGGCCGACTTCGATCCGAGCAACGCGCCCAAGTGTTGAGCATCTCGCCAAGGCGGGGCGGAGCGCGGGTCTGTCGCGCTCCGCCCCGCCCTCATGAATCGTCCTGTAACTTCTCAAGGGCCTTGGCCGCGTAAGCGCGCACGCGGGCATCTTTATCGGTGCGGGCCATCTCGCGCAAAGCGGGGAACGCCTCTCGCGCCGCCGGGCCGATCCGCAGAAGCGCCAGGACCGCCTCCGCGCGCACCCCGGCATCGCGGTCCTGCAGCGCCCCGACCAACGCCGGTATCACGGTCGAATCCACCGCGCCCGCGTTGCCCAGCTTCGTCGCGGCCTTTTTGCGCGTTTTTGGGTTGGGGTCTTGCAGTGCCTGCCTCCACTCCTGGACCGGCTTGCCCCCAACCATCGTCGGCCGCGATTGCCCGCAGCCGACGGCCAGAATCGCCAGACCAACCGCCATGCGGAAGAAGTAGCCCACGGGTCGCCCTCTCGTTTGGCCACGCAATGACGCCCATGCAAGAGCGCTCAATAATCCAGTACCTGAATCACTTCGCCGCCGGCGCGCGTGCCCATGCCCCAGAAATCGCGATGTTCCTGTCCGTCGCTCGTGATGCTTCGGAAGATGTGGACGGAACCGTCGGCGAGCAGCAGGTTGACCCCGGCGGTGTGATAGCCGGAGAAGTCGTCCAGCCCCCCGTCGGCATCGGTCTTGATGTTGATCCAATTGTTGTGGGCCAGCACCAAACAGGGGGCAGGCGCCGTCGTGGTCTGCCAGGCGTTGCGGGGTCCGGGCCGTAGCACCGCTCCGCTCGGCGCGCCGGCCCAAATCCCCTCGCTATCGACCCAGGCCCGATCGCCGATCATCACTGTCTGGCTCGTGCCGTCGCTGATGTCGGTCAACCGCGTTCGGCTGTTGCGGTAGAAGACGCCCAAACCCGTGGGATCGGCCACATCGGAGGCGTCGGGTCCGCAGGTGGCCGCATAGCTCGACGGGGCGGCCAAGGCGATGGTTCCCCCGAGAGCGTCCCCGATCGGAAAGGCCGACGCGGGAGGCACATCGGAGTGACACAGAAAGCCCTTCACCACCGTTTGGATGGCCGGCGAGTTCTGGACGGGCTGGGCGAAGTTGAGTTGCCGGAAGAGGTTGTCCTGTTCCAAATACGGCAGCAGGAACGCCGCCCATCCCCATCCCGGTGCGGTATCGTTCGCCCCGTCGCTGTAGGGCATCGCCGACAGGTATCCCGGCGGTAAGCTCTGCTGCGTGTCGTGGTAAGAGTGGCAGGCCAGCCCGATCTGTTTGAGGTTGTTCTGGCACTTGACCCGGCTGGCGGACTCGCGCACCTTCTGTACGGCCGGCAGAAGCAGGCCGATAAGGATGGCGATGATGGCAATGACCACCAGCAACTCGATCAGCGTGAAGGCGGTCCTGTGGCTCGTTCGGAAGTTCGTCATCGTGCCTCTCACCTTCCATCGTTTCACTCGCCAAAAAGTTGCCGCTGATATGCACGCCCCATGCCGGATCGAAAGACCCTATTTTCCGCGATTACACCCAGGGGACAGGGAACGAAGTGGTCATTCTCTCGCCATCCGTGGTCAACTTCCGGGCACTTTGGCGAACGGCCGGCGTCAGCCGGCTGGTGGGAGCGCTCC
>DATBGU010000152.1:0-5133 GCA_036557825.1 Gemmataceae bacterium | reverse complement strand
GACATTCTCGGGGCGCTGACGCGACCCCGCTCGCCGGAGGATTCAACGCATGGACTGGATAACAAGCATCGGGGACATGTGGCTGGAGACGCTGGCCTGGATGACGGGATTGACCTTCTCCTTCGCCGTCCTGGCCCGCCTGATGCCTTGCAATCGCGGCATGTACTGGTGGAAAGACCTACGCGGCGCGGCCACCGATTTCATGTACTGGTTCATCGTGCCGTTGTTTCTGCGTTTGGCCCGCACGCTGATGCTCTGGGCTGGCGTGCGGCTGCTGTTCGGCGGCCACGATCCGCAGCTCTTGCCCGTGCGCGGTTGGCCCCTGTGGCTGCAAGGCGCGGCAATCCTGCTGATTCAGGATGTCCTTTTCTACGGCATTCACCGCATTTTTCACACGCGTCAGGCGTGGAAGTATCACGCCGTCCATCATTCGCCGACCGTGCTTGATTGGGCGTCCGCGGCCCGCTTCCATCCGATCAATAATGTGCTCCAGTTCGTGCTGGCCGATGTGGTGGTTCTGCTGATGGGCTTCTCGCCGGAGGCGCTGCTGATGCTGGCGCCCTTCAACCTCATCTATTCCGCCATGACGCACGCCAACCTGAATTGGACGTTCGGCCCGCTGCGCTACGTCTTCGCCAGTCCCGTATTTCACCGCTGGCACCACACCACGCAAGAGGAAGGTCTCGATAAGAACTTCGCCTCGACTTTCCCCTTTCTCGATCTGATGTTCGGCAGTTTCTACATGCCGCCGGGCAAGCTGCCGGAGCGTTTCGGCAACGGCGCCGCCGATTTCCCGGATGATTTCTGGGGACAGTTCCTGTACCCATTCCGGAAACAGCGCGAGCAACCGCAATCGGCCGAGACACCCCCAAACAGGAAGGCAGCCTGATTGGAGGATAATTCATCTCGTCCTTGGAGGATAAGCCCATGCCTTGCTGTAAGCGTGTCAGCAAGTGGCGCCTCGGCGTCGGCGTCGCCATCGTCCTGACGGTGATCGCGGGGATGGTTGTCAGCGTCGTCCACAAGCTGAGCGTCCGGCAGCGCGACCAGCACGTCAGCCGCGGACAATACCACTTCAATCGCCGCGAGTACGACCGCGCCATCCTCGAATTCACCGAAGCGATCCGCCTCGATCCCTTGTGTGCCGTCGCTTTCGCCAACCGCGCCTCCTCGTTTTTCAGCCAGGGCGAGATGGACCGCGCCCTCGACGATTGCGGCCGCGCTCTGGAAATCAATCCGCGTCTGGTCCTCGCCTACGCCAACCGCGGCGGAGCGTTTCTCACGCGCGGCGACAACGACCGAGCCATCGACGATTGCACGCGCGCCCTCGAACTCGATCCGCGGACGGCCCTCGCCTTCGCCAATCGCGGCGCGGCCCATCTCAACAAGGGACAGCTCGACGAGGCCATCGCCGACTGCACGCGCGCCATCGAGTTGGACTCGCAGTCAGCGCTGGCCTTCGCCAACCGCGGCGCGGCCTGCTTCAACAAGGGCGACTTCGAGCAGGCCATCGCCGATTGCAGCCGAGCGCTGGCGTGCGATCCGTCGCTGGCGCTCGCCTACCTCAATCGCGCCGCCGCTCGGCTGAACAAGGGCGACAACGACGGCGCCATCTTCGACTGTAACGAGGCATTGCGGCGGAATGCGGAGTTGGCGCGGGCCTACGCCGTGCGCGGCACCGCGTACTTTAACAAGGGCGTCGATGGGCAGGCCATCGCCGACGACGATGAGGCGATCCGCCACGACCCCAAGTTGGCGTCGGTCTACGCCAATCGCGGCGCGGCCCATCTCCGCCTCGGCGACGCCGCCAGAGCTTTGCAAGATTTCAATGAAGCGATCGAGCAAGAGCCGCTCCTGGCCACCGCCTACGCCTATCGCAGCATGATTTATCTCGGCAAGGGCGACAGCAAACAAGTCATCGCCGACTGCACGCGCGCCCTCAAGCTCGATCCGCGCTTGGCTATCGCCTATTGGAATCGCGGCATCGCCTACGCCCTGAGCGGAGATCCCCAGCATGCGCGGGCCGATCGGGAAAAAGCTCTTGAGTTGGATCCCTCTCTGAAACAACCTTGATTCAGTTCGGAGAAGGAGGAAGGCATATGGGCCGATGGAAAGTGATGTTGGCTACCGCGCTATTGCTCATGGGCTTGCTCGTTGCAGCGTTCCTGCTCGATCACGTCATCGCCACTTCGAACAGCCAATGGTTCCTCGGTGCGATTGGGGCGGTGGGTATACTGGCCGCGGGGGTGGCCGGGGCCAAGAACCGCCGGGCGGAATGCCTGTTGCCTCTTTTGCCGTTCGCGGCGGTGCTGACCCTTCTGTCGCTGACCGATACATCACCGCTGAAACCGTTCGCGCGCTTCTATGCCGCCATCGAGCCGGGGATGACGGAGGCCGAGGTGCTCAAGACTCTGGACGCTCAGTTTCCGCCGACAGGCCGGTATCCGCGACCGTTGGTCAACCGGCGGCTCGGCCCAAAACACCTCGGTTTTATCCTGGACCCGAGGGATGGGCGATATGACGCGGAGATGGTGGCTCTCGACTTTGAAGCGGGCCGCGTGGCGACCAAACGGTACTATCCAGATTGACGCTGCCAGTCCTGCAATATGTGCGGGCCAGGGGGCGAGAACATCTCGTGCCAACTCTTGAGACGCTCGCCCGAATCGGCGGGGTGCATGAATAGTTTCTGGTAGTTTTGGTCAGTTGGCGTTACATTGGCGGCACTTCCATCCCAAGGAGCCGCCATGAACCCACGCACCTTTCGAGCCGAAACCCCCTTGCAAACGCTACGGGTCGAGCAAGCGTTGTTGCTCGCCAAACAACTGGAGCACACCGCCAATGCCGCACCCGACGGCCAAGTCCTCGCTCACGTCGAGGCTTTGGCCGTCCCCGCTGCCCGGGAACTGGCCCGTCAAGCCGTCCAGGCTGCCTTACAGGCCCAGGCCGAAACGGCCGAAAAAAAGGGCCGCCGGCTCGCACCTGTAGCTGCGGACGCCGCCTCTGGCACAAGGGCTACGCCGGACGCAACGTTCTGACCGCCGCCGGCGACATCCGCCTGCTACGCCTTTACCTCGTCTGCCCACGCTGCGGCCTGGCCCGTTACCCGCTCGATGACCGCCTCGGCATCGACGGCTTTGTCAGTCCGCACGCCCGCAAGCTCCTGTGCCTGGCCGCGGCCAGTTGGTCCTTCGCCAACGCCGCCACTCCTTTGGCTGAGTTCTGCGGCCTGCGCACCTGCGACCAGACCATCCGCGCCGTCTGCCACGAGGAGGCGGGTCTCTTGGCCGACTGGCTGCACCACGACGCCGCCGTTGGGGCGGGCTTCCAAACCGCTGCCGGCGACATCGAGTTTCAGACCGACGGCACGATGGTCAACACCTGGGAGGGCTGGCGCGAGATGCGTCTGGGTGTCTACGCCAAAAGGACGCGCGGCCGATCGGCGACTGCCGAGGAGTGGGACACACGCCGACTGCCGCCGCCGCAGACGCGGCTGCTGTTCGGAGGCATCGAAACGGCGGAGCACTTCGGCCCGCGTATCCGCCGCTGGGCGGGCCGGCTAGGCATTGGTGATCCCTCGGCGATAACGGTACTGGCCGACGGGGCGGAGTGGATCTGGAAGCAGGCCGCGGCGCAGTTGCCGGGCGCGGCGGGGCTGTTGGACATTTACCATGCCGGCGAGCACCTGGCGGCCTGCGGCCAAAAGCTGTACGGCGAGGGGACGGCCGAGGCGCGGGTTTGGCAGCAAGAGACACGAGCGGCGTTGTTGGTGGGCGGTTGGTCGGGGTTGGTCGAGCGGACGCGGGCAGCCCGGCGACAGGGTCGGTCGGGGGCGAAGCGGCAGGCGTTAGATGAGTTGGAGGGCTACTTCTGGCGGCAGCGTGAGCATGTGGATTACGCGGTACGGCTGGAGCGTGGGCAGAGTATCGGCAGTGGCCTGGTGGAGGGGGCGTGCAAGCAGGTGATCGGTCGTCGGCTGAAGCAGACGGGGGCGCGGTGGCGGGTGCGGCGCGCGAACCGCATGGCGACGCTGTGTTGTACCCTTCATGGGGACACCTGGGCGGGCTATTGGGCGCATCGGCTTAATTGACTGCCAGAATCCGCGCACGCACCCAATCGGCGTACGCACTCGGAAAATAGTTGCGAAATAATGCCCAGCCGGTGACAATCACAATAAGATCGTTATCGGTGTGCAAGGATCATCCCCCGGCCGCAGGAGCCGCCACCATGTCCATCGGGGAAGTTCTCTCGCGTCTCGTTCTGAAACGACTGATCGACGACGTGTTCACGACCGGCGGCGCGGAGACCCTGGACGCCGTCACGGATTTCCTGACGCGCTGCGGCCGGCCGAGCGATCCGCGTCTGACGGCGGCCCTGGAACACGGACTGGAGAACGCCTGGCGCGCCCTGGAAGCGGCGCTGGCCGACGAGCCGTTCGGCGACGACGGGCCAGCCAGCCTATCCCCCGGCGATGCCCGGTCGCTGCGGCGACACCTGGAGATGGTGTTGGTCGAGTTGGTGCAGGGCCGCGCAGGCGCCAGCCGCCCAGGGGCAACAGCGGTGGCCCACGCCTTGCGCCGGCAGTGCTTGCGGGAATTGCGAGCCGCCCGCGAGACCAGCGCTCTCGCCGGCTGCCTCGACACCGACGAATGGGCGCGCTCGCAAGAGGTCTTGGCGCGTTTCTCCGCCGCGCAGGGCCGGCGCGACACCCGACGACGCACGGAAGGCCAACTCCTCCGTGAATTGGAGGATCGGGGCCACGTCGGTCTGATGCGCGTGCTGACCGCGGGCGCCGCCTTGCCCCTCCTAGTGACGGCCGCTCGCGCCTTCGTCTGCCGGGAACTCGGCCGGCTGCTCTATCACTGCTTGCAAGACTGTCCCGAGCAAACGCCGGACAATTGCGCCGTCGTTTTAAGCGCCTTGGAAGAGCTTAGTATTCCACGTTTTTCGATCTGGCGCTCCGCCGTTCCCGCTCGCACGGCGGCGCGCGTGCCGCCGCCGATTCTCGCCGTGCCGCGCTTGTCCACTCCGATCAATAGGCGTCCGCGACGCCCCAACCGCCGGCGCTCCACCGTCGCTCGCCTGGCCGTCAACAATCCCTCGCCCGTCCGGCGCCTCTCCTGGCTGCCGCCCAGC
>DATBGU010000151.1:0-5960 GCA_036557825.1 Gemmataceae bacterium | reverse complement strand
GGGGAGCCTGACCATCGGGAGCGGATCTTCCGACACAGCAGTTGACACGCGACGCCGAGAGGGCCAACTCCCGGCGTCGCTCGTTTTCATGCCCTTTTTCGCACGTTTTCCCACCGTTCAGCCAACGATCTCTATCTCACTGCTGCTTGGCTGAGAGCTTACAAAACACACACTGGAAGCACTGGCTTGCCCCGCCTGCTTCACCCTTTCGGTCCCAAACTCTCCCTCGCCAAGCTTCCCAGCCGAGACCAAGAGTCAACACACGCTGCCACGCCCCTTCGTCGCCCCAAATGGCAGATAATGGCAGGTTTTGTCAGGTTCTAGAGACTCACGACCGCGGGGTCGCCAACTCAAGCGAGCGAAACGAAAGCGACGAAAGTACCATTCCACTAGCCTGTTACGTCCAATACTGACAGCTTTCCAGACCACGTCTTCGCTTACGCTTCGGCCGACCCCCCTGACAAATAACATGCCATTCTCGTCTTAACTGCTTTTCTCAATACAAGTTACAACGCATAAAGTGAACGGATCGAGACTTTCTTTGGTGGCGACTATTCTTGCTGGGGAGTGGACCATTCAGGCATGCGCAGCTGCCCTAACGACAACCTTACTCCCCGTCCGTTACGGCCACGCATCCCAAGAACACCTTACCGACGACGCTGGACATCATCAAAGCCGTCACGGCGCATTGTCAGCGTCGGCCGGAGTTGATGGTGACGGTGTACGAGCCGTTGGAGGCGTTGTTCCACGCACTGGGCACAATACGTAGATAGAGCTTGCCGTCCTCTGGGGCCGTGCCGGTGTAGGCGGCGCCAAGGACGAACACCTTGCCGCCGGGGCCGATCCGACCGAGAAGAGCGCCGCCGGGCTGCGAGCCTTTGCCCCATCCGGCAGTGCCGGCCGGCCCGGTGACGTACTGGCCATTCTGGCCGGCGATGGGCCACAGGTCCACTTGTCCCATGGCCGTAACACGCAACTCGGCACCGGCGCTGACCTCCAGCTCCGTCTCCAGCCAGCTTTCCGTCTGGGCGGCGTAGCGGGCCGCGTCCACAACGACCTGGATCTCGCCGCCGACAGCCACGCCGCGCAGCTCACGCAACTGCGTCAGTCGCACCTGGACGTCACCGAATAACTCGCTGCGCGCCTTGATGGATTCATCCTCGATGCGGCCGACGATGGTGAATTCGGTCGTGTGGACGACGTCATGTTTACGGATGCGGAGCCTCTCGGCGGGCAGCTGCTTACGGAGGGACTCGACCACTTGGCCGGCCCGCGCCGCCGTTTCCTTGTCGCCGCTTTTGGACGCCTTGACAAGGGCGGGGTAGGCTCGCTCGCCAATCCGGACCAGTTCGGCGGTGGCCTTCTCACGTTCGATGAATTGATCGCTGCCGAGCTTGCCGACGGCGTCCTCGATGCGACCGATGTCTGCCGGGCTAAGGCGCAGGGCGAACTCCACGCGGCGGATGTCGCGGACCGGCACGCTCAACTTGCCGTAGCGCGTTTGCACCGTGAGGTTTTCTTGCCGGATCGTCAACATGACTTGGCTGCCGTCGAGCAGACGCACTTCGACGGATCCGGCTTCCTTGTCGGCAGCCGGGGGCGACTTGTCGGACAGCCGACGAGCGCCGGGTTCGTCCGCGGCGACAACGAGAAGCAGCAGGGGCAGGCACAAAAAGCGGCGCATAGCAGACTCCTTGGCAAAAGGGATCAAGGCGGAGCCGGGCTGAGCAGCACGGTCGCCGAACGGGCGATGATTGTATCCGGAAACGCACTCACGGAGCCGGGGAACCCTGAAATCAAGACGAAGACGACTCCGGATTTGTTTGCTTCCGCCGCTGACGGGGCCGACGTTCGGAGGAAGGACGCACACTCGCCAGCACGCTTGACTCTTGTTCCGTGCATGAGCTGCCAAGCAAAGACGAGAACGTGTGGCGCATCAAGCACCCCCAGAGTAAGTTCATGCTCACGAGAGCGCTGTAGAGTCTAATGGGAAGGCAGTTCACCCCTCGAACCCACGTGTCGGGGCCTCGGCTCGTTGGTCGGCCGCGCGTTCCGGCGGCGCCGTCCCAACCCGACAGGGGCCAACGTGAGCGATCGGCGGCCCGGTCGGTCGCGATTCTGTTGCTCCGTTGGGCAGGAGTTTTCGCCACAGGCGGCGTTGCTTGCGCCAGTCGAAGGCGGCAGCGATCGGCTGCAGATCGGCCAGGATGGTGGCGTCGCGGCCACGCAGCGTTGGCGGCAGAAACAGCAGTGCTTCCTGGATGTCCGGGGCCAAGTGGAGCAAGTTCATGATCTGGCAGATCCGCGCCCGCGTCACATGGCCCAGCGATGCCAATTCGCTGTAGCTGGCCACCTGTCCGGTACGCACCAACTCCTCCAAGCGTAATGCCAAGGCCATCAGCCGGGCCACCCGCGGCACACGACCCGGCGGCAGCGCCGACTCAGCGTCCGAACGCCGCTCCTTGCGGCTGACTCGACCGACGTGCTGGAATGGCACGGACACCTCAATGGTCATCGTCAGGCTCATGCGCTTTGCTCCTCACTCTTGCGGCCGAGCATCTCGCCGGCCAGTGTTTTCAGCCCCAAGGGCTGGAAGCTAATGGATGCCTTGCCCTGCCTGCCGTCGTAATCCACCCGCGACACCAACAAGCGCACCACCCGCGCTTGTTCCTCGGGCAGCATCGTCTCCCACGCTGGAAGCAAGCCGGACAACGCTTCGGTCGCCGCCGCTTCATTCAGACGCTCCTGCTGCAATACCTCCATCTGTCCCCGCAAGCGCCCCAACCGCTGCTCAATCTGAGCCAATCGTGCCTGCAACTCGGCCAAACGCGTCACCGCTCCGTTGCTGGATGAGCCTGACCTCACTTCGGCCAGCAGTTTGCGGACTTCACTCTGGCCCCGCAGCAGATCCCGCTCCAGACCGATGCGTTCGCTTTCCCACTCGGCCTCTCGTGCCTCGTCCTGCTGCCGCACCGTCGTCAACATCTGCTCCAGCACCTCAGGATCGCGGCCCAGACGCTGAATCTGCCCGACCACCAACTGCTCAATGGGGTCGGCGGGGATGGATTTGGAAGGGCAAGTCTGCCAACCGCTTTTCTGGGCCTGGACGCAAGTGTAATAGCGATAACGCAGACCGCCTTTGCGCGTGGTGTGCGCCGGCGTCATGGCGCAATCGCACGGCACACAACGCAACAAGCCCTTGAGCAAGGCGGTGAAGCGGTGCAAGCTGGGAGGACCGACTTCGGGACCGTGGCTGCGCAACAGTACCTGCACACGCTGAAAGGTGTCGGTGTCGAGGAGCGCCGCTTGTTCGCCGTCATGGATTTCGTCTTTGTAGCGTACCTTGCCAGCGTAGAGGACGTTGGTCAACAGGCGATAGAGGCTGGTCTTGGTGAAGGGGCGACCGCCGCGTTGACGGCCGTGGCGTGTCTGCCAACACTTGCCTACCCAACCGCGACGTGCCAATTCCTGCACTACAGGCAACAGCGCCTGATACTCCAGGTACAAGGCGAAGATAGCCCGCACGCGCTGGGCCTCGTCGTCGTTGACGTGCAGTCGTCGGCCGCGGGGATCGAGGTCGTATCCCAGCACGGGTGTGCCTCCGGACCACTTGCCTTTGCGTCGTGTGGCGGCCATCTTGTCGCGGGTGCGTTCGGCGATGATCTCGCGCTCGAACTGGGCGAAGGACAGCAAGACGTTGAGGATCAGCCGGCCCATCGAGGTTGCCGAATTAAATTGCTGGGTGATGGAGACGAAGGAGACACCGTGCTGCTCGAAGGTCTCCATCATCTTGGCGAAGTCGAGCAAGGAGCGACTGAGGCGATCCACTTTGTAGGTCACGACACAGTCCATCTTGCCGGCTTGGATGTCGGCCAGCAGACGCTGGAGAGCCGGTCGTTCCATGTTTCCGCCGGTGAAGCCTCCGTCGTCATAGCGGTCGGGTAAGCAGGTCCAGCCTTCGTGTGTCTGACTGCGGATGAAGGCTTGGGCGGACTCGCGTTGGGCATCCAGCGAGTTGAACTCCTGTTCCAGCCCTTCCTCGGTGGACTTGCGCGTGTAAATGGCGCAGCGGACCAGCGGCAGCGTTGCCGCGGCTTTCTTGGCGTGCTGATTCATGCGGTCTCCTGGTTGTTGAGAGTATTGCGGAAGAAGAGGAAGCCATTGCAGTGGGAGCCGGTAACGGCTTTGGCCACGGCGCTGAGCGAGGAGTAGACTCGGTCGGCATAAGCAAAGCCTTCGGTGAGCACCTGCACTTGCAGGAGTTGGCCCTTGTAGGGGCGGGTCAGGATGGTGCCCGGCGGCGGCAGACGCGGATCGACCGACGCCGGGGCGCTGACCGGCTCGGGCGGGGCCGCCGTCGTGGTCTTGCCGAGTGGGATTAAGGCGGAGGTCAGCGTCGCGGGCCAGTTCGGCGGCGCGTCGGCGGGCGCGTTGGGACAGGTCGCCTTCGGCCAACGCTTGCAGGCGCCAGACGATGCGTTTGACCAGCCAGGTGCGGTTGCTGGCGGCGGTGGCCTCGCCGAAGACTTCAGCGAAGCGTTGCCGCAGTTGGCTCACGGTAAGGCGTTGTAGCGCGGCGACCTCGTTGACGATGTTCAGGTCCACCGGGTGCTCCTTTCTGGGGTTCAGGCAACGGTCAACCCTTGTGGACAGTGAGCCTCGTTTCGCCCGAGAACGCAAGGCCATCAGAGATAAAAAGGAGAGATTTTTTGAGCGGAAAGACGGGCGGGAGGTGGTCGTGTCGGTCGTGGAATCAGCGGCAGGTGCGGATCCGGAGTGGTTCGGCGTAGGACAAAGGAGTTACAGGAGTGAGAGTCAAGCCCCGCTTCGAGACACTCGCTCCGCGATCTTCCGCCCACCCGGACGGCACTCTCCTTGAACGGCGCACGCCTTCGGACTGCCTGCATGATTGCCTACCGGGCAAGTGGGGAATCACACCATCGCCACGTGGTTGAGCGAACGCGGCCTGCCCAGGTTCGGAGTCGAGACTATCGAGGAGACCTCGGAGTAGTGCCTGGCGACTACCTACCCGAAAGGTTCGCAGGTGGCCGGAGCCTCGCCCTTTCATCGACCGTTACTCCATGGTGATCGATGCGGGCCAGGCCGTCCGAGATGCTAACCCGGCCCGAATAATATCTTGGCGCGGGAGCCGCAGGCGCCCACGGGTTCCAGGGAACGTCCTGTGAAAGCACCTTGCAAAAATGCTGGTACATGCCTAGCAGATTGATCGTCTGGGGCAGCCTTCGAGGAGAGTGCCAGAACACTTTCACGAGAATGGACCAGAAAAACAGGCTCGCCGCCCACCCTTGCCGGCCGTAGGTCCTCGCCAGCCGGAAGAGCGTCAGCCAGCTCGTCCACGTTACCGCCTCAGGACGATAACGCACCTTGTTGAAGCGGTACAGGTTCGCGAGCAGCCGCTGGGCGAAGGCTTTGGGAGCGTAGAGCCTCCGGCAGAGCTTTTGTTGGCCATGCCTCAGCTCCTCTACCGTCATGAGCAGCGGGTGGAAATTCGTGCCGCCGTTGGTCCCGGCGTACTGCGACGGTTCCTTGCTGCTCGACGTCCGCTTGATGAGCCGGCCTGCCGCCTTCAGCCGCTTGTACAGGGGTGTCCTCGGCACGGCCATGAGCGCGCTGACCATGGCGATCGGGATGCCGGCTCGCTGGAGAAACTCGTACTGGTCATCGAAGATCGAGGCGTCGTCGTTGTCAAAGCCCACAATCATGCCCGCGGAAATGAACAGGTTGTACGATTGGATCTTGTGGATCGCTTCGACCAGGTCGAGCTTCTCGTTCTGCGTCTTGCGGGTCTCGGCCAGGCTGGACTTGCGGGGCGATTCGATGCCGATGAAGACCGAGACGAAGTTCGCGTCCCGCATCAGTCCGAGCAGCTCCTCGTCGCGGACCATGTCGATGCTGGCCTGCGTATAAAACGACATAGCCTGGCGCTGCCGCTTGTTCCA
>DATBGU010000150.1:0-4302 GCA_036557825.1 Gemmataceae bacterium | reverse complement strand
GGTCTGCGCAAAGGTGGCCGACTCATAATCGGCATGCGGTCCCGGGTTCCACGTGACCTTGAGCGCTTCCCGGCCGCGAATGGCCGACCAGGTATCGCGGGCAATGACCGCCACCCCGCCCAGCGCCTTGAACGCGGCAGGCGCTTGCGGGGAGTCCAGGCGAACGGTGCGCACCACTCCCGGAACTTGCAGGGTGGCGCGATCGTCAACGGTTTTGACGCTACCAAAGACCTGCGGCGGGCGGGCGATCACCGCATGCAGCATCTCAGGTAGTTGCACGTCAATCCCGAACGTGCCTGCGCCACGGATGATCTTTGGTACGGTCAACGACGGCACCGCCTTGCCAATCAAGCGCCAGTTGCTGCGGTCTTTCAGCTTGACCGCATCCTGACTCGGCACGCTGAGCGCAGCGGCGGCTGATGCAATCTCACCATAGCCAATCCGCCGCCCTGACGCCTCGTGGACCACGGCGTGTTGGATGCCGTGACACTGCTCGGCCGCCACGCCCCATTGCTGGGCCGCCGCCGTTTCGAGCATGTGGCGCATTGCGGCGCCAGCATAGCGCAACCGGGTAAAATTGTAGCGCACCGATCTCGACCCATCGGTGTTTTGATCGCCATACCGCGGCTGCCCTTCCGCCTGCACAATCGTCACCCGGTTCCAGTCTGCTTCGAGTTCATCGGCGACGAGTTGCGCCATCGACGTCCACACCTGTTGGCCCATATCGGAGCGGTGGCAGGTAATGCGCACGGTGCCGTCCTGTTCAATGGCAATCCACAGCGAGGGTGTTGCGTCACCACCGGCGACGTTGCGCAGTCCGCCAGCGGTAGAATCAGCAGTGGCCGCGCCGCCCCGCAGCGTCAGCCCGATGATGAATGCACCGGCACCGGCGATGAAGCTGCGGCGGCTGAGGTTCAGCAGCGGTTCTTGATGCCGACCGTCTAATCCCTTTGCTTGTCGACCACGATCTTTTTGATGCAATACCATCGATGATTCTCCTCCGTAGTTGCTGTTTTCAGCCATTGTGACTTTGGTACCTGGCTTTCCAGCACTATGACTTCACGCCCATGAGTCGTCTCCTTTACCAAGGGCTCGTTCAGTCAACTCGAAACGCCATAGAGCAGTATGCCAGAAAATGCAGCTCTATTTCGCTCTGCTGTCCAGAACCTGTTGCAGGACTTCGCCGGCATTGTCACCTGCCTTTTTGCCCACTTCTGAGCCAATCAAGGCAACAAGTTCTTTTGCCTGGTTCTCGGTCAGGCCGACGTTCATCGCGGCGCCCATATGGAAGCGGAGCATGGAATTGACGCCTTCAAGGCTGCTCAATGCGCCGACGGTAGCGATTTCCCTGCTCAGGAAATCCAGGTTGTCGCGGGCGAAGATGTCCGCAAACAGATGCTCTTTCAGGAACGTGTCAATGACGGGCGTGAACAGTTGATACCCGCTGGGCGGCGGAATCACGTCCTGCCCGGCGAGCCGTGCCCGGACCTTGGCGCCGTATGCATCCTTGTTCATGTTGGCGGGCACGGGACTGGCTTCTTTGCCCATCGCATCCTTGATCCCTTTGGCTTGCCGCTCGTCCATCACGGCCATAAACGTGTTGATGCCATTGAGACTGCGCGGGAATCCCGCATACGCATACATTTGCACCAGGATTTCCTTGATTTCATTCACGGTCAAACCCGCCTCAAGCCCTGCATGTAACGCTGTGCTCAGCTTTGCCAGATCGCCGTTGGCGGTAAAGGCCGCGATGGGGATAATACTGTGCTGTTTGGCGCTCAGCGCCTGATGTGCGTCCATAGTTTGTGCCTCCAAAATGGTTGCAACGCTCAACAGAAAGACCCAGAGAACTGCCAGAAACGCTGTGTCTTTTTTATCCATGATGCACGCCTTATTTGCCGTGGTATTGCTCGTCGGTGACCTTTTCCATCCAGTCAACGTTTTTCCCGTTGAGTGTTCCCGTAATGGCGATATGTGTCATGGCGGTGGTCGGCGTTGCGCCGTGCCAGTGCTTGACGCCTGGCGGACACCAGACGACGTCGCCGGCGCGGATTTCCACGATCGTCCCGCCCCACTCCTGGGTCCAGCCCACGCCGGAGGTGACGATCAGGTGCTGGCCCGTGGGATGCGCGTGCCAGGCAGACCGGGCGCCCGGCTCGAACGTCACATAGGCCCCGGAGAAAGGCGCCACATCCTTGGAGGAAAACAGGGGATCGACGCGGGCGTTGCCGGTGAAGTACTCGGCCGGGCCTTTGACGGAAGGCTGGGAGCCAGCAACGGATACGGTCTGCGACGCGGCGGGTTTGTCCGCCGCGAGCGCAACGCCGACCGGCGCGATCAGGCAGAACGATGCAAGCAGTACCGTGGTTCTCATGCCTTTCTCCTTTTCATCACGGGCGCAGCAGCGTCTTGATCGCGCGGCGCTCGTCCATGGCGCGGTAGCCCTCCGCCACCTGGTCGAGCGGCAGGGTCAGGTCGAACACCTTGCCGGGGTTGATCTTCCGGTTCCACACCAGGTCGATCAGCGCGGGCAAGAAGCGGCGCACCGGGGCGGGGCCGCCGTGCAGGTGCACCTCGGCGTAGAACAACTCCTGGCCGGGCAGTTGTACGCCGTGGGAGACCCCGACGTAGCCGACGTACCCGCCGGGACGGGTGGAGCGAATCGTCTGCATCATCGACTCCTGGGTGCCAACCGCCTCGATCACGGAATGCGCGCCGAGTCCGTCAGTCATCGCCTTGATGCGGGCCACGCCCTCGTCGCCGCGTGCGGTCACGATGTCGGTCGCGCCGAACTCCTGGGCGAGCTGCTGCCGCGTCTCGTGCCGACTCATGACGATGATGCGCGCGGCGCCCATCTGCTGGGCGGCGATCACCGCGCAGAGGCCGACCGCGCCATCCCCGACGACCGCGCCCGTCGTGCCCGGCTGCACGTGGGCCGCGTCAGCGCCGAACCAGCCGGTGCCCAGCACATCGGAGGTCGCTAGCAGGCCTGGGATCAGGTCGTCGGATGGGATGTCCGGTGTAGCCACCAGGGTGCCGTCCGCGAGCGGGACGCGCAACAGGGGCGCCTGCGCGCCACCCGCGCCGACGTATTCGCTCTGCACGCACCGGCTCTGGTACCCCGCCTGACAGATGACGCAGGTGTTGTCCGAGGCGAAAAACGAGCCAATGACGAACTGGCCAGGCTTGATGTTCCTGACCGCGCTGCCGACCTCTTCGACGATGCCGCAGTACTCGTGGCCCATCGGTGTCGGCTGGGTGGGCGCGTCAATGCCGCGGTAGGGCCACAGGTCGGAGCCGCACACGCAGGTGGCCGAGAGCCGGATGATGGCATCCGTCGGCTCGATGATTGTCGGCTCGTCGCGCTCCTCGAAGCGCACATCGCGCGGGCCATAGAGCACAGCTCCTCGCATGATGTATCTCCTTCCACATGTCAAGTACTTGATCGCGCCTTCAATGCACACCGCCGCACCGCCTGGCGTGATCTCCACGCCCGTCGCGTTGACCGCAACGACGACGCGGTTGGCGACGAATATCACTGTACCGTTTGGCCGCCGTCGATCACCATGGCGTGGCCAACCATGAAGGCGGCCGCGTCCGAGCACAGCCAAATGACGGCCGCGGCGATCTCCTCAGGCTTGCCCATCCGCCCGACCGGCTCTTCCGCGATCACCTTCGCGCGTCCTTCGGGCGTGCCCCCGGTGAAGCGACCCATCATCGGAGTGTCGATGTAGCCGGGGCAGACGGCGTTGATGCGGATGTTCTGCGCGGCGTAGTCGAGGGCCGCCGCCCGGGTGAGGCCGATCACGCCGTGCTTCGCGGCGGTGTACGCAGGGCTGCCCTTAATGCCGATGATTCCTGCGCCCGAGGACGTGTTGACGATCGCGCCGCCTCCCTGCTTGAGGATCAGCGGAATCTCGTGCTTCATGCACAGGAACATGCCGCGGAGGTTGGTGTCGATGATCCGGTTCCACTCCTCCTCCTCGTACTCCGCGGTCGGAGCCGGCTTCCTCGGCTCAATGCCCGCGTTGTTGAAGGCGAAGTCCAGCCGCCCGAAAGCCTCAACGGTCTTGTCCAGAGCCGCCTTCACGTCCTCGGCTCGCGTCACGTCGCACCGGACGGCGAGCGCCTGCCCACCTTGCTCCTCGATCAGGTGGGCCGTCTCTTGGTTGCCCTGCTCGGACACGTCGGCGGCCACCACGCTGGCCCCCTCGCGCGCAAACGCCAGCGCCGTCGCGCGGCCAATGCCGCTCCCCGCGCCGGTCACGAACGCGATCTTCCCCGCGAAGCTGCCTTTCTGGT
>DATBGU010000149.1:0-84796 GCA_036557825.1 Gemmataceae bacterium | reverse complement strand
TGCGTCGTCGTCGGAGGGTTCCGCAGGTGCGGCATGTCAGCGAGGTCATTGGCTACCACCAGCGGCGGAACGAGCAAGCAACAAAATCCCACAAGAAACGGCGGCGTAGATGCGTCATCTAAAGCCGCGCTGTACTGCTAGGCGCTGTGCTAGGCGTGCTGCCCGCACTGACCACCATGCACGCCGCTCCCGCACCGAAAAGGGCCAAAATACCGGAAATCTACGCGCTCGTTTACGTCGGAGTGGGCAAGAATGATCCGGACAACGCCAAGCGGATAGCTGCGGCACTGCAAGGCCTGCCCGGCTCCGCTCATCGCGCCCTCAGCGACCCGAAGGTGAGGGGTTTGGCTATTGTTCAGGATAAGGAAACGAAGGACGGCACCAGGGGGCGGAACGAGTGGGCCAAAAGCAAGATCCACGCCGCCAGTCTGGAGGGAACGGCCGTTGTGCGCGTCTGGTTCACCGACGGCAGCCCACAGGAACAGGTGCTCATCACCGATGCCATCGCCCGCGAGTATGTCAAAGGCGAACAAGAGCGCTTTCGCGGCGCTTTGGAAGGGCTGGAAAGAGAGAAGAGGGACTATCTCAGGGATAATGGCCCATTCACTAAAGATGTCGAGAGAACATATCGAAGGCAGGAGGAGGCGATCAAGCACCTCCCCCATGTCATCGAATGGGCTAGTCTCCCGGAAAAGCCGTGACTGTACGCCGCGGTGGGCCGCCGTCCAGGATGTTCCGCTTGAGACGAGGTATACTCATTGAGGTTTGACGCGCACGTCGCCCAGGTCGAGCGTTTCGCCGGGCTTGACCTGCCGGACGCCGATGCGCGGCTCGCCGACGAGGAAGGTGCGGCCCTGTCTGATGCCCAGGGTGAATTTCACCTCCGGCACGATGCCCTCGATGCGGAAGCGACCCTCCTTGTCGGTGCGGATCGGCGGCCGGAGCTGGTCCCGCTGACGATAGAGTTCGCTGGCGAGGCGATCCGGGGAGGACAGGTTGACGTCGGCCCCGGCGAGCGGTTGGCCGTCGCGGTCCAGCACGCGGCCCGTCACCGAACCCGCTCCCTCCAGACGCACGATCGGCGGCTCCTTCTCGTCGCCGCGCACCGTCAGCGAGCCGGCCAGGTTGCGCTCCGCATGGAAAAAGATCACCCGGCGCGGCTTCTTCGGATCGAGGGCCAAGACGGTACAGTTCGTGTCCTTGATTGGGACCGCGTTCGACCAGCCGGCCGTCAGGCCGGTGGCCGTGGTCCCCTGGAGTGGTTTGCCGTCGGCGTCCTCGATCTTCACTTTTAGCGTCAGTCCGCGCTCCAAGAACAGATCGCATTTCGCCGTGCCGGCATCCGGGGCGAGATCGAGATATTTGACGGCACTCAGGAGGCTCAAGCTTTCGATCGAATTATCGATGGCGGTGAAGTAGCGGCCGTCGTCGCCCTGGGTGATCTTGACGTGCTCGCGGTCCTTGGCGTCGAACTCCGCTGGCTTGTAGGTGTTCGCCTCCACCTGCGCCATCAGCACCCCGCGACCGGGGATGACGGCGAACTTGAAGCGTCCGTCGGCATCGACCTGGTTCGACAAGCGCTCGTATTTGAAGGAGTCGTAGCCGGGTTTGCCGGCGAAAGTGTTACCCGGCAGCGGCACGAAGCGGACGCTGCCCGAGACGCCCTTGCCGGTCGTCTTGTCGATGACGTGGCCACTGAGGAGGACGCCGCGCGCTACCGTGAAATCGACGGTCAGCGGCTGTACGCCTTCGGTATCGTCGATGCGCGCTCCGGCCCGCAGCCACGAACTGCCGCCGGGCGGCTCGGCATTCAGCAGGTACTGTTTCACCTTGGGCACGCTGGCGAGTTTGTAACGCCCCTCCTTGTCCGAGACGGCGTCGATTCCGAAGCCGTAGCCCACGCCGATATGGATTGTGTAGCCGGCGACGGTTTTGTCGCTGCCGGCCTCGCGGACGGCGCCCTCAATGCGACGGTTGGGCGGTACGATGTAGGTGAGCGTTGGGCCATACAAGAGCGGCGGCTGCCCCGGCTGACGCAGCTCAGCTGGGATGCGATCGAGCACGGCCTTATTCACCGGCGCGGCATTGAAGCCGGCCCGATTGACGACGTACAGCACGTCCGACGCGGTCCCCGAACCGCGCAGCCGGAGGACGACAAGACGTTCGGCCCCAGCGCCGGCGATACGGAAACGGCCGTCCTTGTCGGTCGTCGCCGTCAGGTTCGGGATGTTGTCCAACGGCAGAAACATGCGCTGCGTCGCCTCGCCCAGGGCCATTCGCCATTCGCGTTTCCAGGCGGTGATAAATGCATCCACCTTACCCTCGGTCATCGCTCCTAACTCGTTTATGCTCACGCGCACGCCAGCCAGCGGTTTGCCTTCCGTGCTGAGAATACGTCCCTCGATCGGCTGGTCCTTGACCAACCGCAGCGTCAGCTCCCCGCCCGCCTTGACAGCGGGCGACTCGACCCAAGCCACGCCGTAGCCGTCGGCAGCAGCGAGAAGAGCGAGGTTCCATTCCGGGTTGATGTCCGAGCGCGGAAGCTCAAATCGGAAGCGTCCGTCGGCATCGGTCTTGCCGCGCTGGGGCATTTCGAGGTCGTCTTCGGATTTCGGCTCCGTTTTCGGCACGCGCGGCCAGTACAGGCGCGCGCCCTTCACCGGCTTCCCATCGGGATCGATCACGCGGCCGCGAACGGTCACGTCGCCGTCAGCTAGTTTCGTCGCGGACGGCGGTCGAGCTTTCTCGGCGCGCGACGGCGAACCCGGCGGAACGGGAGGTTCGCGCCGCGCCATCACGCCGGCGCCGGCGGCCAGGGCGACCCCCATCAAGGCCAGCAACGCCACGATCTTGAATCGAGTCATCAACATGGCTTGGTTTGCTCCTTCGAGAAGCTCGGCGACGCGCGCCGAGAGAAATCCAGCGGCGCCGGTGGGGTCATTCGCCAAGAGGGAGGCGGCGCGAACCGTGGAAGCCGTAAGGGATGTCGGCAGCATTGCCGCCGCCTGTCGCGCGAGAGCGGTGCCCAGCGCGACGGTCGACAGCGCCAGTCCTTGACGCGCCAGCCGGCGGCGCAGCAACTGACGCGCCCGTGTCAGTCGGGTTGAAACCGTTCCGATGGGACAGCCGAGCTGCTCGGCCGCTTCGCGATACGATTTGCCCTGTAAATCGCAGAGAACGAGAGCGCTGCGGTACTTCTCCGGCAAGCGCTGAATGGCCGCGTCGAGCAGCGGGCGCAGCTCGCGCCAAATCGTCTCGTCCGGCCCTTCGGCGGCTGGAACGTCCTCGACGGGACCGCTGGCCGCGATCATCCGCGTCGTGCGGGCGCGAACGCGCAGGGCGGTTCGATAGGCGACCTTGTACAGCCAGCTGCCGAGCGCTTCGCCCTTGCCGATGGAGCCGGCCTTGCGCACGAGGGTGAGAAACGTCGCTTGCAGAACGTCCTCGGCGTCGTGCGGATTGTGCAGTACGCGCTGCCCCAGCGCCAGCACCATCGGCCCATGCCGCCAAACCAGCACCTCGAACGCCGCCTCATCGCGCTCCGTCACGAAGCGTCCCAGGAGCTGACCGTCCGTCAGCCCCGCGCCGCCGCGCCGCTGAAGGAGGTTGCGGAGATGTTGCAGGATCAGAGGCGATTGTCCGCTGGCCACGTTAGTCACCCTCTCGTCCGATGGATCTACCCCATAGAGGCGCACACAAGGCGATTTCCTTCAACTTTTTTCCAGTCGAGTATAGACTGTCTGCCGGCCCGCCCGCGTCTCAATCGAGGAACGAAACGCATGATAATCGGCTACGTCAGCGATGAGCGCTATGTGGCGCTGCCGGATGTGCTGCTGGAATTCATCCAAGGCGGCGAATCGTGGGAGGTGCGCTCCCGCGCCAGCGGCGCCGTCCATGCCGATCTGCCGCCGGGTGAGTACGAGGTGGTCCTGCACAAGCCCGGCTTCGGCGGGAAGCGTGTGCGCATGACGCCGCGTCCGGGACAACCGTATCACTTCCGCCTGCTGTCCGACGGCCTGCTCGGCTACGCCTGGCCCAAGTGCGTCCGCGCCGGCGAGCAGGCCGAGTTTCGCGTCCATTCCGTCGAGCCGTACAAGCTGGAACTGTGGCGCTACGGCTGGCGCAAGGAGTTCGTGCGCGGTCTCGGCTGGCACGACGAGCACGGCCCGCTCGCCGTCATGCAAATCACCCCCGACGGCGATTACACGCAAACCGGCGTCGAGTGGAACAAGATCGGCTACAGCAGTCCGCATCATCGGCAATTCGTCGTGGCGCCGGCGCGCTCCGGTCTGTACTACTTCCACTCCCACACCAACTCCGGCCGGCGTTTCGCTTTTCCGTGGGTGGTCGCGCCCGACGGGCCACAAGCGCCGGTAGCCGTGCTGGCCTCGAACATCACCTGGAACGCCTACAACAACTTCGGCGGCCGCAGCAATTACATCCACGCCGACGAACTGCCGCCAACGCCGACCGTCAACGCCCGGCAGGAGCTGAAGCGCTACACCGATCCGCTGCACGCGACTTGGGGAGCGGCGGCGTACGCGCCGCTGTCCTTCGACCGGCCGGAGCCGATCAACGACATCGACCCCAATGAGGAGATCACCGACCCCATTGAGGGGCGGGCCGCCTGCCACATCGCCCCGGCCGAATGGCGCCTGCTCGGCTGGCTCGAACGCGAAGGCTTCGCCTACGACCTCTACGCCGAAACGCAGTTTCATCGCGGCGTCCTCGACCTGTCCGCGTACAAGGTGCTGATCCTCAGCACGCACCCGGAATACTGGGCAAAAGAGATGTATTATGCCCTGAAAAAATGGGTGTTCGATCAAGGCGGGCGGTTGATGTATCTGGGCGGCAACGGGCTGAACGCCGAGGTCGAGCTACCGGACGGCGAGCGCATGGTCGTCCACAACGGCGCGATTCGCGGTCTGTGGGCGGCGGACATCGGCGCCGAGAGCCGCTTCGCCAAACGGCTGGAATCCGAGGCGAACCTGCTGGGCGTCGTGTTCACGCCGTCGGGCATCATGACGGGGGCGCCGTATCGCGTCGTCGATGCGTCGCACTGGGCGTTCGAGGGCACCGGCCTGCGCGATCGCGACGTGTTCGGCGAGCGCTGCCTGCATCAGCGCTGTCCGGGCGGCGCATCGGGGCACGAAACCGACAAGCGCTCGCCGAGTTCGCCGAAGAACGCCCGTCTGCTGGCCAAGGGAACGAACCCGGACGACGGCGGAGCGGAGATGGTTCATTTCGACACGCCCGGCGGCGGCGCGGTTTTTTCCGTCGGCTCGATCTGTTATCCGAGTTCGCTGCCGGTCGATGACAATATCTCGAAGATCACGGCGAACGTCCTGCGGCGGTTTCTGCAATGAATTGTCCGGACGCGGGATCATAGCGAAAGGAGATCAATTTCAGGCGGGCGGGCGCGGACGGTCGGATGTCGATTTCCAGAACATGAAAGTGGTTCCCCTGCACGGAGGCATATTGGGTGGTCGTCCCGCAGACATACACCGGAGTGCCCGCGAAATCCTTGATGCGGCCGGCGTGGGTGTGTCCACAGAGAATCGCGGCCACGCGCTCCTGCTGAAGCGCTTGACTCAGCAGATGATCGTCCAGAAGCGCCAGGGACGGATCCGCCGCGCTGGGTTCAAAGTGCATCCCCCACAACAGCGTGCAACCGGGATACTTTTGCTGAACGCTCCGCGTCAGCAGCCGGAGACGTTGCAGCCGGGCCGCATAGATGCGTCCCTGCCCAAGGAAGCCGAGGAGCGGCAATCCGCCATAAACGCTCCCCGCATCACGGGGTCGCAGACTGAAATCAACACCGATCAAGGCCAGGGCCGCGCCTCTCCGCTGCCCCATCCAGAGGAGTTGGCAGCCTTGACGAGCCTTCCAATCCTGGGCGAAAACCTTATCGAAGGAGGTCTTGCCGGGGAGATGGAACGAGCCGAAGCGGTCGTGATTGCCCGGCAACAGAACGATCGGCTTGTTGGCCGCTTGAAGGGTCGGCCGATTTTTCACGCTCAAATAGCCGGCCGCCGCCGGCGCGTGAAGAAAGCGGTGCGCGGGGCGCAAATCGCCCGGATCTCCCGTGGTGGCGACATCTCCAGATAAGAAGATCGCATCGAGGCCGTTCCGGTTGGCGTAGACAAAGGCGGCGAAGGCATCGGCGTAAATCGGTCCGTGACTGGACACCGGCGCCCAGGTTCCGCTGACGCGACTCGCCCAGGCATGCCGAAGGTCCGGCAGACCGATTTGACGCGGAACGCGCGCGAAATGCAGGTCGGACGCATGCAGCAGACGGAACACGGCCATCCACCATCTCCGTGCGGCGAGGGAGCGTCACTCGACAAGGGGAGGGAGGACGGACGGAACAAGGCGACATAGGAGAATGAGCTGGTTCTGAGCATTGATCGCCAAACCCAGCGAATCGGCCTCGCCCGGTTGATTTTTCACCCAGCCGAGCAAATCCGCGGCGAACGCCTGTAGCGCCGGCGCGGTTTGGGGGTGCTGGCGAGGGAACCGGAATTGCTTGCACAAGTGCCGTTCGACCTCCGGCCGAAATCCTTTCGCCTCCGTCACGGGCAAGCGCGATCCTGGTTCCCGGCACGCGCGCTGCCGGCCCAACATCATCAGCAAACCGATTAACTGTTCCGCCAACACATCCTGAACGCGGCCGATGTCCGCCTTGCTTCGCGCTTCGGGGGCGGCGACCGAAGAGAACATGGCGGCGCTGTCCGCCGCGCGCTGGGCGGTTCGCGCCTGCATTTCCAGGCCGAGCGTCCGCGATGCCTCCAGGGCGAGAGCGGCCGATTTCTCACTGGGACGAAACATATTATCTCTCCCCTCGCGTTAGAGGAGAACCGAACGGAACTTCACCATCTGCCTATCATTTTAACCGTCGCATCGTTGAGGAGAACAGTCTAAATTGTTCCGTGAACCAGCGTTCCGCCCTCGTTGGTGAGCTATCCTGTTGTTCTGTCCCCCCGCGATGCCGTATAGTACAGGTTCCCTCCCGCCCGCCGATTATCCGCCGCGACCGCCACCATGAGGTCTCGATGAAACCGTTGGCTCATGCTTGCTTGATGCTGGCCGCCCTGTTGGTCGTTCCCGCGCGGGCGCGGTCCGCCGAGGAGCCGGTCGATTACAACCGCGACATTCGACCGATTTTGTCGAAGAACTGCTTCGCCTGCCACGGACAGGACGACGGCCATCGCGCCGGCAAGCTGCGTCTGGACCGTCGCGAAACGGCCGTCCTGCCGCGCAAGCGCGGCGCCGCCGTCGTCGCGGGTGCCGCCGACAAGAGCTTGCTGATCGCGCGCGTCACCGCCGAGGACGAAGACGAACGCATGCCGCCGATGCAAACCGGCAACAAGCTCACGGCGACGCAGATCGCCACGCTCAAACGCTGGATCGCCGAGGGCGCGCCCTACGCCGAGCACTGGGCGTTCGCCAAGCCGAAGCGCCGGCCGCTGCCGACCGTCGAGAATCGCGCCTGGCCGCGCAACGGACTCGATTACTTCGTGCTGGCGCGGTTGGAGAAGCGCCGCCTCAAGCCAATGGCGGAGGCGGATCGCTACGCGCTGCTGCGCCGCGTCAGCCTCGACCTTCGCGGCCTGCCGCCGACGCCACGAGAGGTGGACGAGTTTATCCGCGACCGTTCGCCCGATGCCTACGAGAAGGCCGTCGATAGCTTCCTGAAAGATACCGCGTACGGCGAGCGCTGGGCGCGGATGTGGCTGGACCTGGCGCGCTACGCCGACTCGGCCGGCTACGGCTCCGATCCACTGCGGCCCCACATCTGGCGCTACCGCGATTGGGTCATCGACGCCTTCAACCGCAATCTGCCCTATGATCGCTTCACCGTCGAGCAGCTGGCCGGCGATCTGGTGCCCGGCGCGACGGCCGAGCAGAAGATCGCCACGGCCTTCCATCGCAACACCATGACCAACACCGAGGGCGGCACCGACGATGAGGAATTCCGCGTCGCCGCCGTCAAGGACCGCGTCGATACGACCATGCAAGTGTGGATGGGCCTGACGATCGGCTGCGCCAAGTGCCACAGCCACAAATACGATCCGATTACGCAGAAAGAATACTATCGCTTTTTCGCGTTCTTCAACCAGACGGCCGACAACGATCAGCCGGACGAGCGGCCGACGCTCGCCGCTCCGACCGTAGAGCAGCGCGAACAAAATCGCCGCATCGACGCTCAAATCGCGTCGCTGAAAAAACAACTGGCCGCGCCGCCGCTCGTCGCCGTCCGCGCCCTGCGGCGGACGCCGATCCCCGTGGAATCGCTGGCCCTGCTCGGCGCCATCGGCAAACTCGAAAAAGCGCGGCCGGCCGTGCCGCAAGTGCCGATCATGGCCGAATTGCCGGCGAAGCAGCATCGCAAGACGCACCTCATGGTTAAGGGCAATTTCCTCAATCGCGGAGAGGCGGTTGAGCCGGGCGTGCCGGCGGCGTTCCACTCGCTGCCCAAGGATCCGCCCGCCGATCGCCTCGCCGTGGCGAAGTGGCTGCTCGACCCGGACAATCCACTGACGGCGCGCGTCGCCGTCAATCGCTGGTGGGCCGCGCTGTTCGGCACCGGACTCGTCGAAACCGAGGAAGACTTCGGCACCCAGGGGGACATGCCGAGCCATCCCGAATTGCTCGACTGGCTGGCCACCGAGTACGTGCGGTTGGGCTGGGACACCAAGGCGTTTTTGAAAATGCTGGTCACGTCGGCAACGTATCGACAAGCGTCGAAGGTGACGCCGGAAGCGCTGGCGAAGGATCCGCGCAACCGTCAGCTGTCGCGCGGCCCGCGCTTCCGGCTCGAAGCCGAGATGGTGCGCGATCAGGCGCTGGCGCTGAGCGGCCTGCTCAGCCGCAAGATGCACGGCCCGTCCGTCTATCCGCCGCAGCCGCCGGGGTTGTGGCAAGCCGCCTTCAACGGCGAGCGCACCTGGGCGACGAGCAAGGGCGAGGACCGCTATCGCCGCGGTCTCTACACATTCTGGCGGCGCACGGTGCCGTATCCGTCGATGGCCACCTTCGACGCCACCAGCCGCGAAACCTGCACGGTGCGCCGCATTCGCACCAACACGCCGCTGCAAGCGTTCGTCACCCTGAACGATCCCTGTTACGTCGAGGCGGCGCAGGCGCTGGCGCGACGCATCGTCAAGGAGGGCGGATCGACCGCCGAGGAACGCGCTCTCTTCGGGCTGCGTCTGTGTCTGTGCCGCCCACCGCGCGCGGAGCAGGTCAAGGACGTGCTGGCGCTGTTCGAGACGGAACACGGGCATTACCGCAAGGATGCGAAGGCGGCGCTGGCGCTGGCCACCGATCCGCTCGGCCCGCTGCCGGCTGGCATGGACGCGGCCGAGGTAGCGGCGTGGACGGTGGTGGCGAACGTGCTGCTGAACCTCGACGCGGTGCTGATGAAGGGGTAACTTATGCTGTCAGAAGAGGAAACCGACTTCTGGTTGCGCGCCAGCGAGACTTCCCTCGCGGAAGTGTGGGGCAATCCCCAGGATGATGAATATGCCAAGTTACTCGAAGAATGAGCCGCCGGCAGACTTGCCAGAAGAGGAAGAAGATGTGGACATCCGCGAGGCTTATCCGTTCATGGATGCTGTAGCTCGTCAGGAAGGCTGGGATGATCCAGAGATGGAGAACTATAACATCTATGCGCGGCATCCGCAGCAATGATGGGCTTGCGCAACGATATCAATGGATGCTGGAGTCGAGTGTGCATCGTACTGTAGTAACTCTGTGTATCAACGTACCCCTCGATGCCGAAGATCCACGTTCTTCGACTTCGCTGGAGGAGTTGCTCGCACGATGGCGAGAAATCCCAGAGATCGATCAGGTCACGGCGGAGTACAGCTATGGGAACGTGTTTGAAGTCTCCCTGCATCTGTCGCACAATACAACCCCGAGATTGCGCAAGCTGTACCATCGTCTCAGTAAGGAAGTATGTAAGGCTCCCTTTCAGCTTCGGTCGCGGAGTTGCATCTTGAACGAAATGTTTCCTTGAGTTGTCAAACCATGAACCTCCGACTTGAACTGTCCCGCGCCCAAACCCGCCGGCAATTCCTGAAGAACACAGGCATCGGCACCCTCGCCTTCGCGGCGATGCTCCAGCGCGACGGTCGCGCCGCCGCGCCCGCTGACAATCCCTTGACACCGCGTCCCCCGCAGTTCGCGGCCAAGGCCAAGAGCATCATCTATCTGCACATGTCCGGAGCGCCGCCGCAGCACGAATTGTTCGACTACAAGCCCAAGCTCGTCGAGCTGCACATGAAGCCGTGCCCCGATGAGTTGCTGAAAAACCAACGCTTCGCCTTCATCAAGGGACATCCCAAACTGCTCGGCACGCCGTACAAGTTTGCTCGCCACGGCAAGAGCGGAGCATGGGTCAGCGAACTGTTGCCGCACTTCAGCAAACAGGTGGACGAGGTCGCGTTCATCAAGTCGATGTGGACCGATCAGTTCAACCATGCGCCGGCGGAGTTGTTCCTCTACACCGGCTCGCCGCGCAACGGCGGCGCGGCGATGGGATCGTGGATGCTGTACGGACTCGGCTCCGAGAGCCAGAACCTGCCCGGCTTCGTCGTGCTCATCAGCGGCGGCACCGATCCGACCGGCGGCAAAGCCCTGTGGAGCACCGGCTATCTGCCGTCCGTCTACCAGGGCGTGCAATGCCGCACCAGCGGCGAACCCATCCTGTACGTCAACAACCCCAAAGGCATGGACCGTGACGTGCGCCGCCGCAGCCTCGATGCGCTGCGCAAACTCAACGAAACGGAATTGAAGGAGTTCGGCGATCCGGAAACGCTGACGCGCATCAGCCAGTATGAGCTGGCCTTTCGCATGCAGATGGCGGTGCCGGAGGTCATGGACATCGGACAGGAACCCAAGAAGCTCCAGGAGATGTACGGGGCGAAGCCGGGTGCGGGGTCGTTCGCCAATAACTGTCTGCTGGCGCGGCGGCTCGTCGAGCGCGGCGTGCGCTACGTGCAGCTGTACGATTGGGGCTGGGACTGCCACGGCACCGGACCGGGCGACGACATCGTCAAGCACCTGCCGCAAAAGTGCAAGGAGATCGATCGACCCATCGCCGCCCTGCTCGCCGACCTGCGGGCGCGCGGCCTCCTCGACGAAACGCTGGTGATCTGGGGCGGCGAGTTCGGCCGCACTTCAATGAACGAGGCTCGCGGCGGCTCGAAGTACCTCGGCCGCGATCATCATCCGCACTGCTTCACCATCTGGCTGGCCGGCGCCGGCATCAAAAAAGGCGCCACCCTTGGCGGCACCGACGAACTCGGCTATTTCATCACCGAGGGCAAGACGAGCATCCACGACCTGCAAGCGACCATTCTGCATCTGATGGGCCTGGATGCGTGGAAACACACCTTCCCCTATCAGGGCTTGCAGCAGCGGTTGATCGGACCCGAGGGCGAGGCGACGATTCGTCACGAAATCCTGGCCTAGTTCTCTCTGAGCGGGGGAGCGTCAGCCCCCCGAGTTGGACACTCGGGGGGCTGACGCCCCCGCTCGGAAAATGCGACCAAAGGAGTTCACCATGACGAGCGACATCGATCGGCGACGGTTCTTGAAATCCACCCTGGCGACCACGGCGGTCCTGACGGCCGGCGGCGCCGTCGCGGCGGAAGAGAAGAAACCCAAACTCAAAAAGGCCCTCAAGTACGGCATGATCAAGATCAAAGGCTCGATTCAGGACAAATTCGAGCTGATCAAGTCGCTCGGCTTTCTCGGCGTCGAGATGGACAGCCCCAGCGACATCGACAAGGACGAGGCCGTCAAGGCCCGCGACAAGACCGGCATCGTCATCCACGGCGTCATCGACTCCAGGCACTGGAAGGACACCTTGTCCGACCCCGACGAGAAGGTGCGGGCGAAGGGGTTGGAGGCTCTGGAGACCGCCGTCAAGGACGCCAAGGTCTACGGTGCGGACACCGCTCTGCTTGTGCCCGGCGTGGTCAACAAGGAGGTCAATTACGAGCAATGCTGGCAGCGCTCCACGGCCGAGGTGCGCAAGGCGCTGCCGTTGGCCGAAAAGCTCGGCGTCAAGGTCGCCATCGAGGTGGTGTGGAACAATTTCATCACCAAGCCGGAGCAGCTCGTCGAGTACGTCGATCAGTTCAAAACCCCGTTCGTCGGAGCGTACTTCGATTGCAGCAACATGATCAAGTACGGCGTCAAGTCCGGCGACTGGATTCGCAAGCTCGGCAAGCGCATGCTCAAGTTCGACTTCAAGGGCTACAGCAAGAGCAAGCAATGGGTGCCGATCGGCGAGGGCGACGAGGATTGGCCCGACGTACTCAAGGCGTTGGCGGAAGTCGGCTACAGCGGCTGGGCGACCGCCGAAGTCGCCGGCGGCGGACCGAAGGAACTGAAGGATGTCGCCGACCGCATGAACCGCGTGCTGGGATTGTAACCCGCCATGAGAACCACTCTCGCGCTGCTGTTGTGCTGTCTGCTGCTGGGCTGCCGGGCGGCTCCGTCGGGCAAACTGCCGGGCATCAAGGCTCCAGACGAGGACAATTCCTCCGACACGGACACGGAGCCGGGCCGGAAGGCCCAGCCGACGCTGGGGAGCATCGACTATCCGGCCGGGAAGGAAACGCTGCACGGCTTCCTGTGCCGGCCCGAAAAAACCAAGCGACCATCTCCCGGCCTGATCCTTATTCACGACGCCAACGGACTCACAGGCTGGACGAAAGATCAGGCGTTCCGTCTCTCTTCACGCGGCTACGTCGTACTGGCCGTCGATCTGTATCGCGGCGAGATGCCCAAGAACTTGAAGGGAGCCAACCTCCGCGATCGCGGTCCGCCGGAGGAACGCGCCCTCGGCGATCTGAAGGCGGCGATGGATTACCTCGCCGGCCGCGCGGACGTGGACCCGGACGCCCTCGGCGCGATCGGCTTCGGCCTGGGCGGTGGTTATGCCCTGGAAGCGGCCGTTCGCGACCCTCGGCTGCGAGCGGTGGTCAATTGCTACGGCCGACTGATTACCGACCCCAAACGATTGGCGCCGCTGCGCGCCACGCTCTTCTGCGTCTTCGCCGGGAAGTATGAGGGGAACTCGATGGACGCGATCGACCAGTTCATTCAGGCCATGAACAAGGCCGGCAAGACGATGCCGAACCCGCTTTTTTGTCCGGATTGCGGCTACGGCTTCTTTGATCCGGCGAACTGGCCAACCTACGGCAAGCCGAAGGACGCCAAGGTCAAGGACGCCTGGAAACAGATTGACGCGTTTCTGGATGGACAGTTGAAGGCGACGGGTCCACGGCCGCGAGGAGGGCAACCGAAGCAGCGGGAAGAAGACGGCTGAGGGGGCCGGGCCGACCCCCTCGGGGCTTCTCAGCTCCGGGGTCAAGGGGTTACATTACTGAGCCGCGACTCCCTGAGCGGGGAGCTTCAGCTCGACACGGCTGACCTCGCCGGGGCGGACCGTCACATGCGCGGTGGCCGTCTGGACCTTGCCTTCGCGGACGATCTGGGCCTTGAGGGTGTACTCGTATTCTTTGCCGGACTCAAGAGTCGGCGACACGAACACGCGTTGAGAGGACGTGGAGGTGGTTTCCTCCCCTTCGATGGTCAACTTGGCGTCCTCGGGGAGGTTGACGACGATAGTGGCCTCGCTGCCACTCGCCAGGGCAAGACCGGCGCCGCCGCCGATGCTGCAAACGCCGCCGGGGCAGGCGCCCAAGCCGCTGAGACCACAGGTGGCGCAACCACCGACGCCAGCGCTGACGTAGCCGCCGTAGCCGCCGCCACAGGTGCTGCAACCGCCGATGTAGCCGCCGCCGAAGCCGCAGCCACCCATGCTGCAGCCGCCGCCATAGCCGCCGCCGTAGCCACAACCGCCGCCGTAACCACAGCCGGAGTAGCCGCCTCCGCAACCGCCGCGACCACCGCGACCGCCGCGACCCGCGGAAGCGATCTGGCTGTCCGCCAGGACAGCCAAGGCAGCCACCGCCACGATCAGCAGAAACTTCTTCATCTCTTGGTCCTTCCTCAAAAGGTGTGAAGAAAAGGCGCCGCCATCCACCTTGGATGAACGGTTCGCTCCCTGCCCCTACTCTTTAACCAGCTTCTCTAAACTTCCGAACTAACCTATCTATGCATTCCCAAACTGTCAACCCTGCGAGACTGGTTAATTTTGAAAAATTTTTCCGTTTGTGAAAGAGAGTGAAGAGAGGAAAGACAAGGAAGGGTGGTGCTTCGCGCGTCTAAGCCAAGAGAGCTAACTTAGGGGAAAAGTCCAGATGAGGCAAGAGGCGTCGATTATTTGCTGAACTCGTGCCGCAGCCGTTCGAACTCGGCGACCTGCTCTGGACTGGCTTCGCCGCCAAAATTGAAGAAGACCTTCAGGGCGGCGGCCCCTTCTCGGTCGAAGAACTGGATGGACTGGGTGTTGAAGCCGCTGACATGACTCGGCTTCTCAACCGCGAAGACGGCCGCGAGTTGAGCGGAACGGATGTGCAGGTCCAGCGACGGCGTTTGGACGTTGAAAAACTCTCCCCAGGTGCTGAAGCCGCCGAAGCGGCCGACCACCTCGCAGGTGACAGCCCCATTGGAAACGATGACGTGAAGGTCGCCCCGGTCTTGGAAGGCGCGGAACAGTTCCTCCCAGCGGTCAATGTCCAACTCAACCGCGCGATCGGCCGGCAGCGCGCGAACGATCTCCACTTCCGGCACGCCGAGCTGACGGGCCAGCACCAGGGTCATCTGCGCGGGGGCGGTCCGGAGGGCGTCCTCAATGCGCTGTTTCTGCTGAGGTGTGATGCTTCGGGGCGTGGTCGGCGGCTCCATGCGGACCTCCTTAAGTTGGCATCGGAAGAAGGGGCGAGTTCGAGGCGGGCCGGCGCGGGGAGGGCGAAACGACATCCATACGGATCAGCTTATGATCCGTCCGGGAGAGAACAAGCACACCAGCGCGGTTGGGACGGTCTGGGCGGATTGGAACGCCGGCGCGAAACATCTCCAGGAAAAAAAAGAATTGCTCTTGCTTTGTAGGGTCGATATGAGGGAAGACCGATATACCTCACTGGGTCTACCCCTGCGCGGTAGAGGGCGCGTAAAATAGAAAAGAGAAGCCCCTCCCCGGCATGGATGGCCACGGCGGCCGCTCGCGGCCCCCGGCGACGAGGCAACCAACGGTCCTCCGAGGAGGAAAAGAGGCATGCCGAGCAAAAACAACTCCTTCGGGGATGCGGAGGTCGCCCTGCTCATTCCTGAAGTGTTCAGCGGGCGCGAATCGCTGCCGGCGGAGCGCTGCCTGGAGATCTACCGCATCATGGTTCGCACCCGCGCCATGGAAGAGCGGATGATCAAGATGAGCAAATCGGGACAGGGCTACTTCTGGATCGGCGGGCCGGGCGAAGAAGCGTTCAATATCTGTCTGGGACTGCAAATCAAAAAAGGCCACGGACCCGACTTCGACTATCTGCACCTGCATTACCGAAACAGCGCCACCCTCGTCGCGATGGGCATGCCGCCTCTGGACAGCATTCGGCAGATGGCCATGACGCTGACCGACACCCATTCGATGGGCCGCAATTTCGTCGGTCATTTCGCCCACCGCGATTGGAACGTTATCCCGGTAACATCCGTGGTCGAGGTGCAGTATTTGATGGCGCCGGGCACGGCGCTGGTGCAGAAGCGGCACGGCGGCGACGGCATCACCATCGTCACCGGCGGCGAGGCCGGCACCGCCGAGGGCGATTTCGCGTCCTGCCTGGTGTGGAGCAGCCGGCCCGGCAACGAGCTGCCGGTGCTGATCGTCGTCACCAACAACGGCTGGGGCATCTCCACCTCGGCGAGCAGCCAGCACGGCGAGAAGCACGTCATCGACCGCGGCAAGCCCTTCGGCATTCGCGGCGAAGTCGTGGACGGCAACGATGTCATCGCCAGTTGGCACGCCGTCCGCCGCGGCATGGATTATTGCCGCCGCGAACGCCGGCCTTACATGCTCGAAGCGAAGGTGTCGCGCCTGCACGGACACTCGTCCTCCAGCGGCGCTCAGCGCGTCGCCGACGAGCCGGACCCGATCCCTCTGTTCGAGCAGAAACTGACGCGCGCTGGTCTTCTCGACGCGGTGGCCATCGAGCATACGCACGAGGAGGCGCTGGCCGAGATCGAGGCGACCGTCGAGCAGGTGCTGAACGAGCCGATGCCGGAAGCGTCGGACGTGGAGAAACACACCTACGCCCCCAGCTCCGTGGATGCGGTGTACCCCGAAGATTACACGGGGCTTCCGGCGAGCGGGGCGCCCTCGCCCGATTGACAGGCCCATCGAGCGTCCCACTCGATTGACGCGGTATTTTCAGAGCATTACGATGGGTTGCCTCGTGTGAAGGACAGAACGTGAGGGGCCCATCATGTCTGATTCACCGACAACCGCTCCACGCTCGGAGAACCGTGAGGAGCGCTCCTCTCCTCCGACCGAAGGCGAGTTGTCCGCGGCGTTCGGCCCGGAAGACTCGACCCTCGCCGCGACCGCCGCGTATGCTCCGGACGCCGTAGCGGAATCGGCAGCGCTGTCCCCGAACGCGAAAGGCGTGTTGCCGGCCGTCCCCGGCTACGAGATCTTGAGCATCCTCGGCCGCGGCGGTATGGGCGTCGTCTACCGAGCCAGACAGATCAAGGCCAACCGTGTCGTCGCCCTGAAAATGATCCTGTCCGGCAGTTATACCGCCGAGAGTGAGTTGGCCCGCTTCCGCAGTGAGGCCGAGTCCATCGCCCGCTTGCAGCATCCGCACATCGTGCAGGTCTTCGAGGTCGGCGAGCACGAGGGCCAGCCGTTCTTCTCGCTGGAATTCTGCGGCGGCGGCAGCCTGGCTCGACATCTGCACGGCACGCCGCTGCCTCCGCGCGAGGCGGCCCGGTTGGTCGAGATCCTCGCCGACGCCATCCACGCCGCCCATCAAAAGGGCATCGTCCATCGCGATCTGAAGCCGGCCAACATCCTTTTAAGTACCAAGTACGAAGAACCAAGTACGAAAGAAGAAAAGTACCCTTCGGTTTCGCCCTTCGTACTTGGCACTTCGTACTTACCCAAGGTCGCGGATTTCGGCCTGGCCAAGAACGTCGAGGATGCCGGGCAGACGGCTTCCGGCGTCGTCATGGGCACGCCGTCGTACATCGCTCCGGAGCAGGCGTCCGGCGACACCCATCACATCGGCCCGGCGGTGGACATCTACGCCCTGGGCGCGATCCTGTACGAACTGCTGACGGGCCGGCCGCCGTTCAAGGCCGCCACGCCGATGGAGACGATCCTGCAAGTGCTGCACGAGGAGCCGGTGCCGCCGCGGCAATTGCAGCCCAAAACGCCGCGCGACGTGGAAACCATTTGCTTGAAGTGTTTGCACAAGGACGCTTCGCGGCGCTACGCGGCGGCGGTGGATTTGGCGGCGGATTTGGCGCGCTTCGCGCGGGGCGAACCGATTCAGGCGCGGCCGGTCGGCTGGGCGGAGCGCGCGGTGAAATGGATCCGTCGCCGTCCGGCCGCGGCGAGCCTGTTGGCCGTCGCCGCCGCGCTGCCGCTGATCGCGCTGCTGCTGGCGGGTTGGTATCTGGAGCGCCAGCGGCAATTCAATGAGGATTTGCAGACGGAGCGGAACACGGCGCTGGAGCAGAAGGGAATCGCCGAGCGAAACGCGGAGACGGCGAAGCAGCGCGAAAAGGAGGCCAACGAGCAAAAGAAGCTGGCGCAGGAGGCTACCCGCGATAGCCAGTTGCGGTTGATGCAAATGCACGTCGCGACCGGCGTGCGTTTGATGGAAGACGGCGACACGCTGACGGCGTTGCCCTGGCTGGTCGCCGCTTCGCGGGAAGATCCGAGCGCGGAGGCGACGCGCGAATTGCACCGCTACCGTATCGCGGCGCTACTGCGACAATCGCCCCGGCTCGTTCGCCTCTTTTTTCTGCGGCCTTACGCGATCGGCGCCGAGTTCAGCCCCGATGGTCGCAACCTCCTCACCGCCAGCAGCGACGGGTCGGCGCGGGTATGGAACATCGCCACGGGCAGGGTATTTCCGCCGCCGCCACGTCAGAGCGGCTCGATCTCCTCCGTGGTCTTCAGTCCGGACGGACGCCTTGCCCTGACGGCCGACCGCGATCGGTACGCCAAGGTGTGGGAAGCCGCCACCGGCCAGGTGGTTGCGACCCTGAAGCACGACGAGGGCGTCAACGCGGGATGCTTCAGTCCCGACGGCCGCCGCGTCCTCACGGCCAGCAACGACAAGACGGCCCGGATTTGGGACGCCCACACAGGCCGGCCCCTCGGCCAACCGCTTCAACATGGCGACCGGGTGCTTCATGCCGTCTTCAGTCCCGATGGCCGCCTGATCGCCACGGCCTCTTCCAATACCGCGCGGATCTGGGACGCCCTCACGGGAAAACCACTCGGACCTGCCTTGCCACACGGCGCCCACGTGCAGCATGTGGCCTTCAGTCCGGACGGCACGCGCGTTGTCTCGGCTTGCAGGGACAATCGAGTCCGGCTGTGGGAAGTTGCCACTGGCAAGCTCGTCTTCACGTCGTCCCACGGCAATGTGGTTTACAAGGCGTTTTTCAGTCCCGACGGCGACCGCATTGTTTCCTGTAGCTTGGATTTCACGGCCCGCCTCTGGAACGCCGCTACCGGGCAGCCGATCGGCCAACCGCTCAAGCACGGCGCCGCCGTCTCTCATGCCTCCTTCAGCCCGGACGGATCGCGCGTGGTCACGACGGGAGAGGATCTCACCGCGCGGGTCTGGAACGCGCGGACGGGCGAGTTGGCCGTCCCGCCCTTGAAACACCCGCAAGTTGTCGATACGGCGGCGTTCGGCCCGGACGGCCGCTTGCTGGCCACGTGCTGCCGCGATGGGATCGTTCGCATCTGGGAGTTGACCAGAGACGCGCCGGCATTCGCCTGCGGATTCCAAGACAAATTTCACCGACTCAGCCCCGATACGCGCCTGGCGTTGACCGTGGCCGCCGACGGCACGGCGCGTTTTTGGAGCACGTCCACCGGGCGCGAGTCCGGCGCGCCGTGGCGCATCGCCGTTGCCATCCGCCACGCCGAGTTCAGTTCGGACAGCCACCGGATTATCGTCGCCTGCACGGATCAAACCGCGCGGGTGTGGGACGTGACCGCGGCCCGCGAAGCGTGTGGCGCCCTCCAACACAACCAACCCGTGACGGCCGCTTTCCTCAGCGACGACGGACGCCGCGCCGCGACCTGCTGCGCCGACCAAACCGTGCATGTCTGGAACCTGTCCGACGGCCGAGAAGTGTGTCCTCCCCTACCGCATCCGGGCCAACCGTATCACGTCCAATTCAGCGGCGACGGCCGGCGCGTTGTGACGGCCAGCCGGAGTGGACCGGGCAAGGCCCATCTCTGGGACGCGGTCACGGGACGACCGCTTGGCGCCCCTCTCATCAATCTCCCTTTGGAGAGCGGTTTCTCTTATGCCGACATTGGTCCCGCCTTGAGTCCGGCCGGAGACCGTATGGCCACGCGCGTGGGCGATTTCGCCGGGCGGATGTGGGATGCGACGACAGGGCAACCGCTCGGACCGCTCCTGAAACATAACGGCGGCCTGAGTTTCTTGTGCTTCAGCCCGGATGGCCGCCGCGTTCTGAGCACCAGTAACGATTGCACGGCTTGGCAGTGGGACGCCGACACCGGCCGGCCCATCACCCCCGCGCTGCGTCATCTCCACTGGGTGCGTCACGGCGCGTACAGTCCGGACGGCCGCATCCTTGCCACCGCGGGGCTTGACAGCACGACGCGCCTCTGGGATTCCGCCACCGGCTTACCGCTCGCGCTGCCCTGGAAAAACGACAAGGGGTTGGATCGGGTGCGCTTCAGCCCCGATGGTCTTCGGGTTCTCAATTGGAACACGAGCAATCTCGTGGCGTGGAAGGTGTCCCGCGACGATCGGACCGTCGAAGACCTGCTGAAGTTGACGAACCTGCTGGCCGGCCACCAACTCGACGCCAACGGCGGCCTCGTTCCTCTGACACAGGACGAATCGCGCCGAATCTGGCAAGATCTCTACGAAAAGTATCCCCGAGACTTCCGATTTTCCCCGATCGACTTGCCGGTCTGGCACTTTCAAAAAGCGAAGCGGTTCTCGATCGGCCGCCAGTGGACCGATGCCGTCCATCACTATGACAAGGCCATCGAGTTGGGTGTCAAGGATGTCGAATTGGCCTGGGTGGGACGCGCGAACGCTTTGGCACAACTGCAACAATGGGACAAGGCCCTCGCCGATCTCCTGCGCTATCGCGCGCGGCACCCGGGATACCATTACGTTTGGTTTCAAATCGCCCCGCTGTTGCTGCGAAACGGCGACGTGAAGGGACACCGCCGCCATTGTCAAGAGATGCTGCAACGCTTCGGCCGAGCGCAAGATCCGAGCGTCGCGGAGCACGTCGCCAAGGCCTGCCTGTTGCACGCCGGGTCCGCCGAGGAGATCGACCCGGCCGCGCGCTTGATGACCTGGGTTCTTCGTGTCAGCGCCAAGCATCGCGATCGATTTTATTTCGAGGTCACCAAGGGATTAGCCGATTATCGTCAAGGTCAGTTCCGCGCCGCCGAACAACATCTCGACAAATTCTTGCAAGGTCGTGATAAACTGCATTGGAGTGTCCTCGTGCCGGGCCATCTTGTTCTGGCCATGGCGCAACATCGACAAGGACGGATCGAGAAAGCCCGCGAGACGTTAAAGCAGGCAAACCGGCTCAGGGAGGAGCAGATACCCCAATTTGCCGACGCCAAGGGAAATTGGCTCGATTGGCTGGTTTGCCAACTCTTGCACGAAGAGGCGGCGGAGTTGTTGAAAGCACAACCATAACAGGCATCCGTTTCGGGATCTTTATCAGGGAATGGTAATTGCTCATGGCCACGCTGGTACAAGCCGTTCGTTTGGCCCTGCACTACGGCGAGGAGCATCTCGGCGTCACCGACGTTTTCGGTGAGGACGTCGGCCCGCCGCTGGGGGGCGTGTTCACCGCCACGCAGGGACTCAAAACGGCGTGGAACTCGCCGCTGGACGAGCGCGGCATCATCGGCACGGCGATGGGCATCGCCTACGCCGGCGGCCGGCCCGTCGCCGAGATCCAGTTCTGCGATTACGGCTTCAACACCATCGACCTGCTCAAGGTGGCCGGCAATCAGCGCTGGGCCGGCGCCGGCAATTACGATATGCCGATGGTGGTTATGACGCCGAGCGGCTCCGGCATTCGCGGCAGTCTGTATCACTCACACTCGTTCGAGAGTTGGGCGAGCCGATTGGCCGGCTGGAAAATCGTCATGCCCAGCAATCCGCTCGACGCCTACGGTCTGATGCTGTCGGCCATCGCCGATCCCAATCCGGTCCTGGTGCTGCTCCCCAAGGCGCTGCTGCGTCTGCGCGGCGAGAAGAAGATTCCCGGCGAGCCGGAGGACGAGGCCGAGTTGAAGGCCCGCATCGACGCTCCCCTCGGCGATCGCGGCAACTGGCAGCCGCGCTGGCCGGACGTGCAGCCGTACTACGTTCCGTTCGGCGTCGCTTCGCTGCTGCGCGAGGGCGAGGACGCCACGGTGATAAGCTACGGCCGGACGCTGCCGTTGTGCGTGCAGGCGGCCGACGAATTGGCAGAAGAGACTGGCCGGCACTGCGACGTGATCGACCTGCGCAGCATCTTCCCCTACGACTGGAAGGCCATCAGCGCCAGCGTGCGCAAGACGGGGCGGCTGCTGATCGTCAACGAGGACACGGAAGTGACCAATTACGGCGAGCACCTGCTGCGCCGCGTCATCGACGAGCATTTCTACGATTTGCTGGTGCGTCCGCGACTGGTGGCGGGCAAGCACGTACCGGGCATCGGACTGAATCACGTGTACGAGCAGAACACGGTGCCGCAACCCCCCGTCATCAAGGACGCCCTGAACGCGGTACTCACGGAAGAGGCATAAGCAACTAACCACAGAGTCACAGAGAACACAGAGAAAGACACAGAAAAAACAAACAAATTGAAGAAAAGAGGCAATCTGCATTCACTCGTTCGTTTGTCTCTCTTCTGTTTTTCTCTGTGTTCTCTGTGACTCTGTGGTTAGTTTTTTTGCGAGGAATGTTATGGACTTCGCGCTCCCTGAAATCGGCGAAGGAGTGTACGAGGCCGAGTTGATCCGCTGGCTGATCGAAGCCGGCGCAGAAGTCAAGCGCGGCCAGCCGCTCGCCGAGGTCATGACCGACAAGGCCACCATGGAAGTGCCGTCGCCCTTCGCCGGCACGATCACGGCCCTGCGCGCCCAGCCCGGCCAGGAGATCAAGGTTGGGCAAACGCTGCTCACCTACGAAAGCGCTGCGAAAGTGGCGAGCGGGGGGCGTCAGTCCCCTGTTGCCGCGAAGAAAGAACAGGGGGCTGACGCCCCACGCTCGCCCGCCGTTCGCGCCACCGTCCCGACGATGAACAACGGTCCCGTCCGCGCCGAGGCGGGCGGCCGGCTGCCTGTCAAGGCCGCCCCGTCCGTGCGCCAGCTGGCCCGCAAGCTCGGCATCGACCTGACCGCTATCCACGGCAGCGGACCCGAAGGGCGCGTCCTCATCGAGGATCTGACGCCGCGCATCCAGGCTCCCGCGATCCAGGCTGCACTGGTGGAGGTTGCGCCGGATTACGGCAAGCCCGGCACGCGCATCAAACTGCAAGGGCTGCGACGCACCATCGCGCAGCGCATGGTGCTGTCCAAGAAGACCATCCCTCATTACAGCTACGTCGATGAGTGCGACGTGACCAATCTGGTCCGGCTGCGCGAAGGCTTGCGCGACGCCTACGCCGGCGCCGGCGTGAAGCTGACGTATCTGCCGTTCTTCATCAAGGCGGTCGTCGCGGCGCTGAAGGAAGTGCCGATCGTCAACTCCAGTCTCGATGAGGAATCCGGCGAGATCGTGCTGCACGACCGCTATCACATCGGCGTCGCCGCCGCCACGCCCGCCGGCCTGATGGTTCCGGTGGTCCACGACGCCGATCAGAAAGACATCGGTGCGATCGCGCGGGAGATCGAGCGCCTGAGTTGCGCCGCCCGCGCCGGCAAGTCGCGCCGCGAGGATTTGGTGGGCGGCACCTTCACCATCACTTCGGTTGGAAACTTCGGTGGGCTGATCGCGACGCCGGTCATCAATCACCCGGAGGTGGCGATCCTCGCGATCGGCAAGATCGTCAAACGGCCGGTCTACGACGCGGACGGGCACATTCGGCCGGCCGACATGGTGTATCTGTCGTTGTCGTTCGATCATCGCGTCGTCGATGGGGCCGTCGGCGCGGTGTTCGGCAACGCCATCGTGCGGCAACTGCAGAACCCCGCCGCCTTGCTGTTGCCGGCGCAGTTGTAGAGCGAGGTCATTCACCGTAGCAAACGGAGTCGCGCGCTTACGAACGACTCCCCAAATACAAGGCGTGGGTTTCCTCGATCACCTCGACGCCCCAACGCTCGCTGCACCCTCCGCCAACCTTCTCGAATCCGGCCCCGCGATACATCTCAACGGCCGATTTGCTCGGACGGATAGCCCACAGAAACACATACTCAAAGCCACGGTCCTGGCAGAACGCGACGGCTTCGCCAAGCAGGCGCTCGCCCAGCGCCAATCCGCGGACCAGCGGATCGACCACGAACCAGCGCAGCTGAGCATCCTTCGGAGACAGGCCGACGACCGCGATGCCACCGACGACGCGGCCGGCGCGCTCCGCGATCCACAGCCGGCCGCCCTCGCTGGACGACTGCACGAACTCCGCCAACCGAAGGGCCACGTCGGCCTCGAACGCCGGGCCGAGTCCGTGTTCCCGCGCGTAAATGGTTCCGTGCAGTTGAATGATCTGTCCCAAATCGCCGGGCTGGAGATCGTACCGCAGAACAACGGCCGCGCTCATGATCGCACGGTCCCTCTCTTTCGCGGATGGCAAATTGGCTCTCCGACTAGCCCGGTTGCGGCCGGAAACCGGAAGATGCAAGTTCCGCGTCCTCGCCTGAGTAGAGACACCGTCCAGCCCGTGTGTTCCCAGCGGGCGGCGGAATCGCCCGAAACCGGACGGCCTCGCGCCAACGCCGTCGCGGTGGGGGAGTTTATCTTGTAGGCAGGGTGCGACGCCCATGCGGGAGGCGGGGTTGTTCTGGCGACGCGCCGGGGCGGGCCGTACAATCGAGGACATCGCCCCTGAATTCGCCCGACCGGCAGCCCAAGAGCGATGCGCGTGGCGGCCTTCGACAACCCACCGGACATTCTCGCCGACGAGCATCGACTCATCGTCGCGGCTCAACGCGGTGATCGTCCGTCCTTCGCTCGATTGGTCGAGCATTACTGGGACCGCCTTTATCGCTGGCTGTATCGCCTGGCCCACGACCGGCACACGGCCGAGGACTTGACCCAGGAGACGTTCCTGAAAGCGTTCGCCGGCCTGAACAAATTTCAGGCGGGCACGAACTTCGGCGCCTGGTTGTTCCGCATCGCGCACAATAATTTCGCCAACCAGTGCCGAGCGTCGGCCCATCGCCGTGAACCGCTGCCGGACTACCTGGCTGACTCGCAGCAGGGACCGCTTGAGCAGGCAATCAGCGACGAAGCGCTCCGAAGCGTGGCGCGGGCCGTCAACCGGCTGCCCACCGAGTTCCGCTCCGCCTTGTTGCTGCGCGTCGAGGAAGGGTTGTCGTTCCGGGAAATCGCCGAGGTTCTCGACCTGACGGAGGAGACGGCCCGCTGGCGTGTTTTCAAGGCCCGGCAGAAACTGCTGAGCATACTGGCCCCGCGCCAGGAACAGGAGAAGTCGTGAACTGTACGGTCATTCAGCGCCGGCTGTTGTCGGCCGAACACCCGGACCAACCGGCGGCCGATGTCCGAAGCCACCTGAATCAGTGTCCGGCCTGCCGTGCCTGGCAGCGCCGTCTGGTCCAGGTGGAGCGACAGATTCCACTGCTGCCGGTGCCGCCCTCGACCAGGCGAACCGAACTGCTGCAACGCATCCTCGGCCCCGTACCTGGCGACGTGGCCCATCAGCCCATTGCCGAGCCGCCCAATCACTGGCGTCATACGCTGGCTCCGGGACCGAAAGAGCGCGGCCTGCGCAAGCTGTCGGTCGCCTTCGCCCTGGCCGCTTCGCTGCTAATCGTCGCCTTGGCTTGCTGGTTCTGGCCGAAGGACAGCCCTCGCCCCACGCCCCCGGTCGTCGTCAAGCAAACGCACGGACTGGAGCAGCGCCTTCGCAAGGTGCTGCTGGTGGAGAAGCGGCAGGAACGCATTCGCCAACTCGCCGGTCTGGCGAAGGAGGTCCACGACGAGGCGCGCGGGCTGGTGGATGACACGGAGAAGTTGAGCCAGTGGGCCGAGTTTTATTCGCGGCTGGTGGGCGAGGAACTGCTGGAGCAGGCGCGGCAGCTGCCGCCGGGCGAACGGCCGGCCGTGCTGGAAGAAGTGGCCAAGGGCCTCGGAGGAACGGAGAGCAATGCGTCGCGGACGGCGGCCAGTCTGGAGCGCTCTGCCCCGAAGTCGGCCGCGTCGTTCAAACAGATCGCCCTGGCCGCCCGTCGGAGCGAGCGCGATCTGCGCGCCCTGCTGCGCGGCTAAGAACAACTCTTGGGGAGCGGGGGCGTCAGCCCCCTGTTATTTCTTCGGAGTAACAGGGGGCTGACGCCCCCTGCTCGCCTTTTGACGTCATTCCGCAGTTTCTTAAGTGGCTTCTCCCTGTGTCGCATTGGAAGCCTCGGCGAGCGGGGCGACCAGGTTGAGGATGGTCCCGAGCTGAGCCAGGCGCATGCCGAAGCGGTCGAGAAACTCCTGCAACGCGAACTCGTTTTCCAGGCCGTGCTCCTCGTCGGTCAGCTTCTCGGTCAGGTCGTGGAGGAGCTGACCGTAGCAGCGTTCCAGATGAGGCAGCGCCTTGCGGCAGCTTTCGCCCAGATCGGGGAAGTCCTGCTGCCAGCGCGTCAGGAAAGAGCGCCAGCGGGCGGTCATGTCGTGCGCCGCCGCCGCCGCGCGCTGATAGGCCAACTGTTCGCGTTGCACCTCCAGAATCTGCCGCAGCAGATCCACGGATTCCGTTGCGGCGGAAGAGGCGGGAGGTTCCACAGGGGGGCCGGCCACGGCCGAGGAGACGTCAATTTGAAAATTCATGGTTTGTTGATCGGCGTTCGGCGTTTCGGCCGCAAGGCCTGCGCGACGACGCTCCGCAATGTCGATTGTATGATGGCGTGCTTCGATCGCCGGATCGGAGCAATTCGAGAACATTCTACCAGCGCGGACCGTCCAGCGGAAGCGTGCAGTTGAGTTCGTCGCACGGAGCGTTCAATTCCTCATCCTCGGCCGGCCGCGAGGGGATGCAGGCGGCGCCCGACAAAATCGCTAGAGGCGGTTGCCCCTCTCCGCTATACTTACCTTCGCCGACATTACTCACCGCGTTTCGCCCGCCTCTCCTGGGAGCCACCCCCGCCATGAATCGCTGGCCGATTGCGCTCTGCCTCCTCCTCGTGCTGTTTGTTCCCGCCGTCCACGCCCAGCTGCCGCCCGAAAAGGCGGCGGCCACCTTCACGGTCGCCGACGGTCTGGAGATGGCCCTGTGGGCGTCCGAGCCGCTGTTCGTCAATCCGACATGCATCGACATCGACCACAAGGGCCGCGTCTGGGTCTGCGAATCGGTCAACTATCGCAACAAACTGCACGGCAAGAAAAAGCTCAATCGGCCCGAAGGCGATCGCATCGTCATCCTCGAGGACAGCAAGGGCACGGGCAAAGCGGACAAGGCGACCACGTTCTACCAATCGCCGGAGTTGCTGGCGCCGCTGGGCATCGCCGTGGCGAAGGAGCCGGTCGGGCCAGGATACAAGGTCTACGTCTGCCAGTCGCCGGACATCCTGGTTTTCGAGGACAAGGACGGCGATGGCAAGGCGGATGGACCGCCGAAAAAGCTGCTGACCGGCTTCGGCGGTTACGATCACGATCACGGCGTTCACGGCATCCTGATCGGGCCGGACGGCAAACTGTATTTCAGCGTCGGCGACACCGGCGTTCACGGTCTGCAAAGCGCCGACGGCAAGGGTCGCAAGTGGCAGAGCAACAGCACCGATTGCCGCGCCGGCACCATCTGGCGCTGCGATCTCGACGGCAAGAACCTCGAACTCCTCGCTCACAACTTCCGCAACGAGTACGAACCGTGCGTCGATAGTTTTGGGACCGTTTTTGTCTCCGACAACGATGACGACGGCAACCAGCAGACGCGCATCTGCTACGTCATGCCCGGCGGCAATTACGGCTATCATCCGCGCGGGCCGGGCCAGAGTCACTGGCACGAGGAGCAGCCCGGCGTCGTGCCGAAAATCCTGCGCACCGGCTTCGGCTCGCCGACCGGCATTTGCGTTTACGAAGGGACGTTGCTGCCGAAGAAATACTGGGGCCAACTGCTGCACACCGACGCCGGCCCGCGCCACGTCCGCTGCTATCACCTGACCACGAAGGGAGCGGGCTATGATGTGGAGCGCGAGGACATGGTGACGAGCACGGACAACTGGTTCCGGCCGTCGGACATTTGCGTGGCGCCCGACGGCAGCGTGTTCGTGTCCGACTGGTACGATCCGGGCGTCGGCGGCCACGGCATGGGCGACACCACACGCGGCCGCATCTATCGGCTGGCGCCGAAGGGCAACAAGTACAGCGTGCCGAAGGTGGATCTGGAGAGCAAGGATGGAATCACGACGGCTTTGGCCTCGCCGAACTTGGCGGTGCGTTACATGGCAATGGCGAAGATGCGCGCGATGCCGAAACGTGATGCCAAGATCCTCCTCAAAGCTGCTGGCAGACAAATGGAAAACCCCTGGCTACGCGCCCGCGCCGTGTGGCAATTGAAAGCGCTGGACGAACTCTACACAGGTTCCAAGGAACCGTGGGGTCTCGCCATGAACGATTCGGACGATCGTTTCCGCGAGCTTGCCTGGCGCGTCCGCGAAGATGAGCTTGCGCCGCTCGTCTCCGAGAAGGGCGATCCGCTGATCGGAATTCTCTTGGATCAACCGACAACGATTCGACGCGATGTGTTGCTGGCCATGCGGGACGCCAAGGTTGACGATTCCATCCGTAAGCTGATACTGGAACTTGTCAAGCAATACGACGGTAAGGACCGTTTCTACCTCGAAGCCATCGGCATCGCCGTCGGTCACGATCCCAAGCGACGCGAAATCATCCTCGCCGACTTCGCCAAACAGTTCCCCGAATGGAACGACAAGGTCGCCGGCCTCGTCTGGGAACTGCGACCGCCCGCCATGCTGCCGGTGCTGGAAAAACGCCTTGTCGATGCCAAGGTGCCAGCGGCCCAGCGCGCCCAGATCGTGGACATCCTCGCCGCCTCCGAGGACAAGGAGGCCGGCGCGGCGCTGCTGAAAGTGCTGCAAGCCGACGTGCCCGCCGAGGTGCGCGACAAGGTGCTCGACAATCTGAAACGGTTCCTCCCCGGCAAGTGGCGCGAACTGCGCCGCTCCGCCGAGTTGACAGGCGCCGTCGAGCGTCTTATCAAGACCCCTGATCGGCGCCCCGCTGGATTGGCCCTCATCGCTGCCGCCGAGCGCGTCGATCAAGTGGCGTGCGTCACGACCCATCTCATTGACGAGAAAGAACCCGCCGCGATCCGCCGCCAGGCGGTCGTCACATTGGGCAAGCTGCCGTCGGGTGAGGCCGTTTCGGCCCTGCAAGCGTTTGTGAACAATCATCCCAGCAGCCCGCTGGCCGGAGATGCCGTCGCCGCTCTCGGCGTCCAGGCGGGCGCGCGAGACAAGCGTCCCACGAATGCGGCCGCCCTCAAGGCGCTGCAAGAAATGCTCAGGGACAAGCGAGCCGGCGGTGAAGTGAATCGGGCCTCTCTCGTCGCCCTCGCCGGCACTCGTCAGGGAACCATTTGGCTCCTCGACAGCCATGCCAAGAAGGAACTGCCGGCGGATCTCGTCGCCGACGCCGGCCCCCTGCTGCGCAACAGCCCCTACGTCGATCTCCGCAACCGAGCGCTGATCGCCTTCCCGCCGCCGGGACGGATCGATCCGAAGAAACTGCCGTCCATCGCCAAGCTGCTGGCCCGCAAGGGCGACGCGGCGCGCGGCCAAAAACAGATCGCCGCCAGCATCAAGAACGACATGCAATGTCTCAAATGTCATTCCATCCGCGGCTCCGGCGGCCAAATCGGACCCGATCTGTCCGTGATCGGCAAGAAGGCCAGCAAGGAAAACCTCTTCGAGTCGATCGTGCTGCCCAGCAAAGCCATCGCCGATCAGTACCTCAACTGGCAGATCGAGACGAAAAAGGGCCTGTCGCTGAGCGGCCTGCTCATCGAGGAGACGCCGACGGCGATCACGCTGCGCGACGCCAACGGCAAGGACACGAAAATCGACAAAAAGGACATCGAAACGCGCGAGAAAAGCCCGAAGTCATTGATGCCGGACGATCTGCTTGTCTACATGACCGAGGACGACCTGGTGGACATCGTCGCCTATCTATTCGAGCAGAAGACGCCGGCGCTGGGCATGGATTGGTGGCACATCATCGGCCCGTTCGACAACGGCGCCGCCGACGCCGGGTTCGACAAGGTGTATCCGCCGGAGAAGGACGTCGATCCGAAAGCGAGTTACGAGGGCAAGTCCGGCAACGTCCGCTGGAAGACCGTCAAAGCGGATGCGAAGGGCTACGTCGATCTGCAAGCGTTCTTCGCCCCGGCGAGCAGTCAAATTGTTTCGTACCTGTATCGCGACATCGAATCGCCGGCCGATCAGGAGGCGACGATTTTACTGGGGGCCGACGATTGCGCTCGGCTGTGGGTCAACGGTCAAGTGGTCCATACCAGCCGCGATCACAACGCCGCCGCGCCGGAACAGTACACCGTGAAGGTGAAGCTCAAGAAGGGAGTCAATCGCATCCTGCTCAAGATCAACAACGGAGAAGGACCGCACGGCTTCTACTTCACGCTGTTGGCCGAACAGGAATTGAAACGCCTAGCGGCGAAGTGACACTATACATGATTTGCCGATTAGCCCGGAGCGCCAGCGACGGGCGCCCGTCGCTGGCGCTCCGGGCTAGTCGTTACTTATCTTTCGCCTCGTTGGCAAGCTCGCGCGCCCTTTTGAGGTGTTTCTGCAAGCGCGGCAGTGCATCGCTACAGAGCTTCTTCACTTCCTCCGAGTTGCCTCGCTCCGCCTCGGCCTCGAAGGCCTTCACGCCCCGCTCGTGGTCCTCAATGATGCGGGAAAGATAGGCGCGATCAAATTCGGCGCCGCTCCGTTTACTCAGCCCTTCAATCGCTCCTTTCTGTCCGCTGGTCAATTCCTTGGAAACCGTGATGTCCATGTTGCGGGCGGCCTCCTCCAGTTTCGCGCCGAACTTTTTGTGTTCGAGGATCAGCTGTGCGGCGAACGCCTTCACCTTCAGCGAGGCCTTCTTCTCGGCCAGCTCGCTGTACTTGATCTCGGCTCGACCGTTGGTGATGACCTCATTGAGAAAAATCTTCTCCCGAAGCGGCGCCTTCGCCTGAATCGCCGGAGAGGTGAAGATGACGCCCATACCGACCAGGATCATCCATCCACTTAAACGCCTCATCGCTGCCTCCTTCTGTTCGGAACCTCGTTTCTCTCGTTCCCAATTGCGGGAACTCTGGATGGTGAGAGAGCAAACGTCATGCCTCGGCCATCCGGCACCGAGTCCACCATCGTCAAAAAAAGCCGAGAAACAGCAACAGCCGTCGCCTCGATAAGAGGGGACGGCTGTCGGCGTCGGGAGAGAAACGCGAAACGACTCAGCAGCCGCTCGACGCTCCTCGGCCAGATACAGGATGTTTCGATTATCCAATCCCCATCGAACGCGCCTTCTCCGAACCGTTACGGTCTTCTTGCTCGGCCGCTTCCCTGCCGAAGAGAGAACCCGGCGGCGGAGGTTCTCCCCCGAGTTTCTGCGTGACGCGATCCATGAGTTCGGTGAAGTTTTCCTTCATGGGCGGGGGAACGGATTCGCCGAGTTTGTCGCGCATCAGGCCCAGCGCGGCCCCGATGGCCACGCGCTTCAGCTTGTCCAGTTCCGGCGCGAAGGTGTCCAGCAGCGCTTGCAGGAAGGAAGAACCGGAACGGCGCGGGGCCGGCACCGATTCAATCCGCTCGCGCACCTCGGAGCCTTGCGGGAGCAATCGCTCCGGGGCGCCCGACAGAGACGGCAGCGACGGCAGACGACCCTGTTCCAGACCGTCCAGCAGACGGCCGCCGACGTAGCCGACGAACACCGAGCCGCCCAGCATCACCCAGGGATGCGCCTGTACGTGCCGCGAGAGATCCAGGGCGTCGCGCATCGAGCCGACGGTATCGTGCATGACGGACCGAAGATCCTGGGAGGTTTCGCGCACCGTGGACCCGACCTGCTGCACCGTGTCGCGCACCGTGGACCCGACTTGCTGTACCGTGTTGGAAACGGTGTCGGTCGTGTCGCTGACCGTACCGAGCACCTTGTTTTCGAGCGTTTCCATTTTCTCGGTCAGCGCGGCCCGCGTCTGGCCCATCTGCTGCTTGATCAATTCCGTCTCAGGAGGCATGCCACGTTCTCCTTCAGGGCCGCGGTCGATTCGGGCAGCGACGCGGCCGACTGGAATTTCTTGAGGGCGGCGTAGGAAGCCCCCGCGCCCCCAAGGAGGAAGACGACGCCGAAGATGCCGAAGCAGGCCCACAGCGGAAGGCTGGTGAGCCACCAAAGCAAGTACGGCAGCATCAAACAGAACAGCAGGCCGCCGATAGCGGTGATCCCGAGGCCCGCACCGAGAAAAATGGCCCCGGTGCGGGCCTTGACGAGATCCTCACGGATTTCCAACCGCAGAAGTTGCGTCTGCTGAACGATCAGCTGCTGCACGTCCGCGAGGATGCCGCTCACCAGGGAGGACATGCTCGGCGAGGAAGCCCCATTGGGCACGTCGGTCCTCATGGATCATCTCCGAAAGATTCGGGCCAGCATGAAACCGATGCCGATGCCGATGAACATGGCCGGGATCGGATTGCGGCGGATGAGTTCGGTCACATCTTCCGCCATGCCCATGAGTCCCTCTTCTTGCAGATACCGGCCGGCGCTGTCGAGGCGGTCGGCGACGGCGCCGGAGGCGTTGCCGAGCATACCTTCTTGCGGCGCCCGTTCGCGAAGAGCGCTGGCCGCCGATTGGACGCGCTCACCAAGGGCGGTTGTCGCCTCATCGACCTTGCGGCCGGCGGTGCTCACCAAATCCTGGGCCTTGTCCTTGGCGGCGGAAGTTGCCTGCTGGACCTTCTCGCTGGCTTGGCTCGCCGCTTGCTCCACACTGCTCCGCATGGCATTGCTATCCGACATGATCGTGCTCCTTTCCAGAAAACAGTTCCCAACGCATCCAGGAAGTGACGCAAGATTTATGCCAAGACATCCGGAACGAAAAGACGAATCGTTCCTCGCTGAATTATACGGCACAGCAGTAGGTTCGCGAACAAATAAGCGGTTCGCCCTCTTGCCGAGCGAGGCGCGTCCACGACGGATGCGAAGCTCGGCAGAAAGAAGCCGACAAGTAGGAAACCGAAGTATCAATCCGCGAATGGCCGTCAGGAGGCATCCAGGCGCACGATTCCCTGCGTGCCATCGACGGTGACGAATTGGCCGTCACGCAATCGGCCCATGACGCCGCGCACGGACATGACGGCCGGCAGCCGCATTTCGCGAGCGGTGACGGCGCCGTGCGATAGCGGCCCGCCGCTCTCAGTGATGAGTCCGCCGGCACTGTAAAACAGCGGCGTCCAGGCGGGGTTCGTCGTCGGCGCGACCAGGACGGCCCCCTTGGGAAAGCGTGCGAAGTCGTCCGGCGTCCGCACGAGAAAGCACGGCGCGGTGACACGCCCCGGACTGCCCGGCAACCCGCGCAGCACTTGCTCCGCCTCCGCCGTCGTCGCCGACGAATCATCGAGGGACCACGGCGGCGGTTGCCGGCCGCTCTCCTCGTAAGCCTTTTTCGTCTCGGCTACTTTGCGGCGGATCGCCTCACGCTGTGAACTGTCCGCCGCTGCGATCGCCTGCTCCAAGTCGGATTTGCGGAGGAAGAACACGTCTTCGGGGCGATCGAGGACGCCTTGTTCCTGAAGCCGCCGGCCCAGAGCGACGACGGCGCGCCGGCACGCTGGATTCAGACGCGTCGTCTGATAATGCTCCAGGTCGTCCAGCGCCGTGTACGTGCGAGTCAGGCGGATCAACTCGCGGAAGAAGAAGCGCAAGTCTTCCGGGACCATCGATAGGAATTGATGCTCCGTTTCGGCATAGCGCTGCCGTTGGCGGCGGGCGATCTCGGCCGGATCCTCCGCAGCGTCGTTTTTCAGAATCAGGGCGATGGCGTCGAGAACGATCCACGGTTGGCCGGACCAGGTGGGGTGATAGTGGTCCATGTCCATCTCACGATGGCCGTGGTCTTCGAGGAATCGACGTAAACGCCCCGCGAACTCGGGAAAGTGAGCCAGTTCACGCCGCTCCCACACAGCCCGTCCACCGTCCGCGACGAGCGCCTGCCGTAGCGCCGGCGAGCGCATTGCCAGACAAGCGAGTTCGTGCAGTTCGCGGTTGACCTGCACCGTCTTCGTTTCACAGCCGGCCAGCAAACCATCGACCACGGGCAAGGCGCGCTCGGGGCCGAGGACCATCGCCGCGAGACCATGCAGCAGACGATGCAAAAACGCGCCCGTCGTCGTGATGGCGAGATTGGGCCGGAAATACTCGACGGCAACGCCGAGCAGTTCCTGCAAGTCCGTCCAGATGGCCGTTGAATCCGCGTTGTCCAGGTCGCGTGCCGACAGCCGGCCCAGACGGATGAGATAGCGGTCGAGATCGCGCGCCCAGCTTACCGGCAGGTCGAGCACCCAGGCGTAGCGCCGCCGCAGCTGGGGTATCTCGGCCGCCAACTCTTGCGGCGAACGCGAGCGCAGCGGTCGAATCGCGGCGACGAGATCGACAGCGTTCTGATTGCCGTAGACGTGGAAGTGGTGATACTGAAACCACTCCGCTTGCAGCGGCGGCAACCCCATCAGTTCCAGCGAATGGGCGGCCGATTGGCGAAACCCCTCCTCGAACAGATCCCAGGTCAACGGCGTCATGGGGCGCGGAAAGCGCTCGGCGGATTCGTCGCGCGTCCAGCGCGGCGGCAGCGTCGTCACCGGCCGCGATTGAAACTGATACAGCCGTCCGCCCTGCCAACCCCATTCGATGTCCTGCGGCCAACCATAATGCGCCTCGACGCGCTGAAGCAAGCGCGCGACCTCCTGAATCTGGGCGTCGCTGAGGCACGGCCGATCGGCGCGTTCAGCCTCGACCGGTCGCTCCGCGACGCCGTCCGGCGTCGGCACCAACATGGTGTCCTTGTGGCCGATGGACCGTTCGACGACGTTCAAGGTCCGCTTGTCCAGCGTGAAGTGATCGACTTCGCAGCCACCGGCCACCACGGATTCGCCGAGTCCGTAATTGGCTTCGAGGACCATGCGATCGAGCCGCCCGGCGACGGGATCAATCGAGAAGCCGACTCCAGCGACTTCGCAGGCGATCTGCCGCTGTACCACCACGGCCATGCGCGCGTCGCTCTGCTGGAATCCCTGATGATGGCGATACAGCACGGCGCGATCGCCCCACAGCGAAATGAAGCAATCGCGGATGCGGTCGCAGATAGCTTCCGCGCCGCGGACGTTCAGATAGGTATCGTGCTGCCCGGCGAAAGCCGCCTGCGCCAGATCCTCAAACGTCGAGGAGGAACGCACGGCGAAGGCGTCCTCGGCGGCCGCGCTAAGACGTTGCAGCCCGGCGTGGACCGCTTCCCGAACGGTCTCCGGCAGCGCGATCCGCGACAGGCGTTCGCGCAGACGATCGCACTGCTCCCGTAACACCTCGGGGCGATGATAATCGAAGCCAGCGAGGTCGGCGTTGAGATCGGGCACGGAGGCGAGGAATTGCTGATACGCCTCGGCGGTGACGACGAAACCCGGCGGCACCGGAAAGCCGGCGCTGGTCAGGGCGATCAAATTGCCACCCTTGCCGCCGACGAGCGAGACCAAGCCATGCTGGGGTTGATCGAAATCGACGACGAGGTTCATAATCGGCTCCGGCGAGCGGGGGGCGTCAGGCCCCTGTTCCTTCAGCAACAGGGGGCTGACGCCCCCGCTCGCCTATTTATTCTTCGCCGCTTTCACGTCGAGATACATTGCCAACGCATCGGCCAGTGCGGTCAGATTGCCGGGACTGACTTTCAGCGGCGCCGCCAACGCCTTGAAGGTCTTCTCGGCCAACTCCGCATACTGTTCCTCGCCGGTCTTCTCCCACAGCCGAACGAGGTTTTGAGCCGCGATGCTGTTGCTGGACGGTTGCGCGCCGTCGAACTGCTCCTTGCTGCGGGCGAACAACTTTTCGTGATCGTTCGAGGTATAGAAAAAGCCGCCGCGCTTTTGATCGCCGTGAAACCGGACCATGACGTCCGTCAGCGCCTTGGCCTCGGTGAGCCAGCGTTTGTCTTTGGTCGCATCGTGCAGACAGAGCAGACCGTGAACCAGGAAGGCGTAATCGTCGAGGTAGGCGTTGAGACGCGCCTCCGCCTTCTGACCCGGCGCGGCGCCGTAGGTGCGCAGCAAGCGGCCCTTGTCCGTCCGCAGCGTCTTCAGCACGAAATCGGCGGCGCGAACGGCCTTCTCGATCGCCTTCTTGTCGTCCAGCGCTTGCCCGGCGACGGCGAGGCCGGCGATCGTCTGGCCGTTCCACGCCGTCAGGATCTTGCGGTCCAGGAAGGGACGCGGCCGTTTCGCCCGTATCCGGAAGAGCTTGTCCCGCGGGACCGCCAACTTCGCTTTCAGTTGCTCCTCGGTCAGCTTGCGTTCCTTGGCCTGCTCGGCGAGCGGGAGCGGCAGCGTCAAAATGTGATGGCGCGACTCGAAATTGGGCGTGTCTCCCACGCCGTACACCGCCTTAAACAATTTCGCATCGCTTTTGTCCGTGATCGCCGCGTCGATCTCCTTCGCGGTCCAGACATAGAAGCGCCCTTCCTCCCCCTGCGAGTCGGCGTCGAGCGCCGAATAGACCCCGCCCTCCGGCGCGGTCATCTCGCGATCGAGGAAGGCGATGGTCTGTTCCAGCACGCGCTTGTACTGCGTCTTCTTCGTGGCGCGGTAAGCCTCGGCGTAGACTTCGAGAAGCTGGGCGTTGTCGTACAGCATTTTCTCGAAGTGCGGCACCGTCCAGGTGCGCTCGGTGCTGTAGCGATGGAAGCCGCCGCCGAGCTGATCGTAAATGCCGCCGCGCGCCATGTGGTCAAGCGTCAGGGCGACCAGGCCATCGAGTTCCTTGGCCGCGTCCTTCGATTTGGCGCGGCGGGCCTCGTGCTGCAACAGAATCAGGCGCGGCGGCGTCGGGAACTTCGTGCCCTTGAATCCGCGCGCCGCCGAGCCGAAGCCGCCGTATTTCGGATCGACCGTTTCCTTGATCTCGTCCACGGCGGCGGTCACGAGATCGCGGTTCAGATCGACGATGGCCACGCCGCGCGCGAAGCCCTCCAGCGCCTTCGTCGTGCTTTCGGCGTTCTGCTCCGCCAACTCGTCGAGATCCTTGCGCTTGTCCTTCCAGGCGTCGGCAACGATTTTGAGGACGGTCTTGAAGCCGCGCACCTTGCCGCCGTCGATATCCTTGTCTTCCGGCGGCCAGTAGGTGCCGCCGACGATCGGTTTGCCGTCGGGGGTGAGGAACATCGACAGCGGCCACCCGCCGCCCTGACGCGGCGGAATCACCTGGATGGCCGTCATGTACACGTTGTCGATGTCCGGCCGTTCCTCGCGATCGACCTTGATGCAGACGAAATCGCGGTTGAGGATCTTGGCGATCTCTTCATTCTCAAACGATTCGCGCTCCATGACGTGGCACCAGTGGCAGGAACTGTAGCCGATCGACAGGAAGACGAGCTTGCCTTCCTTCTTTGCCTTGGCGAAGGCTTCCTCGCCCCACGGATACCACTCGACGGGATTGTGGGCGTGCTGGAGGAGATAGGGACTGATCTCGCGGGCCAGGCGGTTGGTGTGTTTGGGTTTGGCGACCGGCTTCGCCGGGGGTTTTTCGGGGTCCGCGGGTGTGATGCGGACCAGAAGGAGAACCAGCATGAGCAGCGTCAGGCCACGCCGCAGCCAGCGCCACGTTGCTCGCATCATCAGAGGTACGTCCTTGGAGTCGGGGAGGCTTATTTTACCAGCCCGCAGCGCCAGCAAGGGCATCCCTTGCTGGCGCTGCGGGCTGGCGAATGCAGGGCTTCACGGCACGTTGACCTTGAGCGTGGAGGGAAATAGGCAACTCTTGTCATTGCAAGCTTGCAGTTTGATATTCACTTCGAGGGGGCCTGTGTCGCTCTTGGCCCGCTTAACGTGGGCCTTGATGGTGATCTTGCCCTCGTACACCTTGTAATCGCCGAGCGTGTCCTTGTGGACCTTGCCCGGCGGATATTCGATCTTGACCTCTTCCGGCTTAACCTTCGAAGCGACGGTGACGACCGTCTGCGCGCTGGCCACGTCCTCGTTGTCGGCAGGGTTGGCGTACAGGTGCCAGGGTTTCTCAATGTCCAGCGTGATGGTCACCGTCTGTTTGCCGTCGGCGTCGGGTTTGTCGGCCGTGGCACTCGCCTTGACGACGGACTCCGACTTCTTGGCCTGGGCCAGGGCGGTGCCGGCGCCGGCGACGACAAGGGCCAACGGCGCCAGCGCCATCAGACCCACAACGCAACGAACACGTGTCAGACGCATTTCGCAGTCCTCCATAGCCAGGGAGTGCCATCTAGGCGGTCGCCGAACCCTCCGCCATCCTATCCCCGAAGCCGCCCGCGCCGCCAGGAGAAAAAGATCCACGACGACGGCCGCGCTCCGGTTTATAATCGCGGCAGGTATTCTACACCGTGACGAAAGGGCGAACCATGCGAAGTTTCCGGGGGGCGTTGCTGATCGTCGCGCTGGGCGCGGCAAGCGGGGCGACGGCGGCGGACGAGCTAAAGAAAAAGGCCGAGGCAAACTGGGAGTCCGTCGGCGGCGGCAAGGCGGCCCTGCACGAGACGAAGCACTTCTTGATCTGCGCTCCCGAGGCGATGGCGAAGAAACTCAAGGACGCCGGTGAACTGTTGGAGAAGCATCACGACAAAGCGAAGGACGCGCTGAAGTTTGACACCAAGGAAGAGGACAAGGGCGAGGTGCTGCCGGGCAAGGTAGTGGTTTACCTGTTCGGCGAGCGCGAGGCCTTCACGGCGTTCGTGCGCCGCATCGAAGCGCGGCGTCTGTTGCCCGAGGAAACGGGAAGTTTCCTGGCCGCCGACGACAAGCTGCACGTCGCCGTCAGTCCGCCGCGCGGCAAAGACGGCCTGCCGACCGAGATCCAGGCATGCGAGCAGGCGGCGAGTTTGCTGCTGGCGCGACGGGCCGGCGTGCGGACGCCGCTGCCGGACTGGGTGTCGTCCGGGTTCGGCCGGGCGACGTATTACCGTGTGGCGCCGACCGACAAGGCCGTAAAGTCGGATCGCTTGTTGGCGGCCAATCTGTCGCGCAAACGCAGCATCAGCGACGTGTGGGACGGCAAGGCCGCCGGAGACGAAGCGCCCGCGCTGTCCGGCAGCCTGATGGACTTCCTCGCCTATGGACCCGCCTCTTCGGTATTCCCGAAGTTCGTGACTGGATTCCAGCCGGAGGAGAATGTGGAGCGCAAAACCGCCGCTCAGGCGTTCGAGGCCGCCGGACTCAAACCGGACCGGATCATCAAACGCTGGAAGGTGTGGGTGCCGCTGGCGCGCTGATCAAACGGCGAGCCGGGAGCGTCACCGGTTCGACGTCCTCCCTGTTGAGCATGTCGGCCACAGCCGTTTACAGTCTCGATTCTGTCACAACCAGCATCGGGCGTAATACTGGGAGACCGTTCCTTCCCGTCATTTGTTCCGGACTGACTCAGGCAGCCGAGGCATCGGTCTTCAGTGGGGAGACCCCAATGCGTCGATTCACCAATCGTGCCACCAGCCCCACTACCTGACTATGGGCCGTACCAAGACGCCAACTCCGACCACGGAATACCGATTGCGCCAGCGTTGAAATCTGTTCGTAGGCACGGTAGCACTGACTTATCGTGCGTTGAATCGGCGTCACCGCCGCGTTGCCTGGCCGTAGGTTTTCCTCTGAGGATTCGGGCCATGCCCCTCTCGATTCACAAGGAATTGCGCCATCGCGGGGAACCCCTGGTCGCCTATCCCAGGCCGAATCTCTGGACAGCCGTCGGCGGCAGCGACGGCGTGGCGGCGCTGATCAACGACCTTTATCGCCGCATCGAGCAGGACGAACTGCTGCGCGCGGCGTTTCCCCACTTCAACAGCGGAGCGGCAACCCCCTTCTTCCTCCAGTGGTTCGGCGGCAGCCGCGGCTATTCGGACGATCTTGCTGGAGGACTCGTGCGGCGGCACCAGCACCGTTACATCAGTCCCAAGGCGGCCTCAGCGTGGTTGCGCTGCATGCGTGAGGCGCTCGTTGCCAGCGGACTCGACGCCGAGCAGATCATGCGGCCGCTGGCGCGCATCGCCAAGGCCATGATTCACAGTTCCGAGACGGAACCAAGCGACCTTCGCAAGACCTGTGACGCCGTCCAGGATGCGGCGCAGGTGCAGTTCGAGGCACTCCTGGACGCCGCCACCGCGGGACGCGCGGAACCTGTCCGCAAGGCCCTGGAGAAGGACCGAACGCTCGCACGCCGGCGCGGCATGCACAACCGCACGCTGGCCTGGGTCGCGACGTACCGCAACCACCCGAACATTCTTGAGCTGACGCTGCAAGCCGGCGCCGATTGCAATACGCCCGCGTGCGATCCGATGCATGCGACCATGGCCTGCGATGATGTCCGGATGGGAACCGGTGTCGCGGTGACCCCGCTGGCCATCGCGAAGAAATGGCAGCCGGCGCTCGTCGAGACGCTGCTGGAGCACGGCGCCCTCGACGACGTGTTCACCGCGGCGTGGCTGGGAGACCTGCCGGCGCTTCGCGGCTATGTGGAGCGCCATCCGGAGTTCGTCAACGCCCTCGATCCCGTCGATGACTTCCAGGAAGTCTCACTGCTGTGCCACGCGGTCTGCGGCCGCAACATCGACGCCGTGAAGCTGCTCCTCGACCGCGGCGCCGAGGTGAATCGGCACAGCGGAAAGCTGTTGACGCTTGCCGTGGTGATGAACCGCGTGGACCAGGTGAAACTCCTGATTGAACAGGGCGCGGACGTTCAGCGCACGGGTTTTCTCGGCCGGCTCGACGACGCCGCGCGTCCCGTTGCCGATCTGCTCATCGCCCATGGAAAGAAAGTGCCGGACGGGATGCTGCCGCGCGCGTGCCGGCCGGACGTGAGCAGCAACGAAGTCCACCGCGTCAGGGTGCTGCTCGATTACGGCGCGAGCATCGACGACCGCGGACGCTATGGACTCACCGCGCTGCACTACGCCGTGCGCGGCGGCAAACTCCCGCTGATCAAGTTACTGCTCGACCGCGGCGCTGGAGCCAACGCGCTGGACGCGGACGGCTTGACGCCTCTGCTGCATCTGTCGAAGACACGCTCGAAGGGCGATCCGATTCCCGTGATGGAACTGCTGGTAGCACGAGGCGCCAACGTCGATGCGCGCGATGACAGGCGGGGTACGCTGTTGATGTACTTCGCGCGGCGGGGCCATGCCGGAGCGGTGCAGTGGTTGCTGGCGCACGGCGCCGACCGCCACGTACGCAACCGGAGCGGGAAGACGGCGGCGGAGATCGGACGCGCGCACGCGCGAATCGTGCGCTTGCTTACGAAAGAATGAGCAGAACGGAATACCAACCGAGTGGCTTAACGTTTTCATCTGTGTTTATCTGTGGCTCATTCTTTTCGGCGGTTCGGAAAATTTTCGATTTTTACTTGACAACCACCAAAGCCGCTGTACCATCAAACCATCTTTTCGGCCTCTTCTCTGTTCCGGCCCCGCTGTTCGGCCTGCTTGCAGGAAGTTCAGCGGGGTTTTTTTCGTTTTCTTCGCCTCATTCGAGCATTCCCATGCTGCCGGAAGGAATTGGGGAGGCCGAGATCTATCAGCCCCTTTTCGACTACTTCGATTCCTGGGAGACATTCGCCGATCAACCCGGGTAAAGGAAGAGCGATTGTCTCAACCCGCGATGCTTCTGGCGCAGAACCTCGTGAACGCTGCCGCCTGCAGCCATCAGATCCTTGGATGGCGGGACTGGGCCAAGGAGCCAGAGAGCCTCGGGTCCGCGGTTGTGATCGCATCCACCTTGACGGAAGGGTTCCTTGTTTCCCTCCGCATTGCCTGGGATGGCTTAGCCTGAATGATCCGCCTCCTGAAAGCGCTTTTGGACCCCGCCTCATGGGGCCGAGGCGTCAAAGGACAGGTTGGCGGCGGCGGCGAGCAAGGTCTGCGGATCGACCGCCACGAACGTCAGCTCACCTTGGGCGGGCCGGCGCCCCAGGAAGGTCAGCCGGGAACCGTCTTCCTCGATCAACTGCAAGCCATCGTGCTGGCCGCTGAAGTCGATGACGCAGGGGCGGTCGGCTACAACCTCGACCGTGACGGCCTCCCCGACCCGGAGCGTCTGGCTGGAGGCCCGCAGGTTGAGAATCCTTGGGGAGCGCCGGGCACCGCGGCCGCCCCCGCCGCCGCTACGCCCTGGAGCCAGCGGGCGACAGCCTCGAGGTCGATGGGGAGCCGGCCGAGGACAGGTCGAAGGCGACGTTCGCGTAGGTCCACAGGAGGCGCGAGCGGTTGCCCGCGCTGTGCCGGGCGGAGTAATCGCCGAGTCCGGCGGGGCCCCTCTCGAAGATGGGCGGCATCGCTTGGTGCGTCGAGCCGATCCCCAGGAAGAGGGCGTAGGCCGTGGCGGGGCTGTCGCTGGCGACGTAGACGGTCAGCTCGACCGTCTGCAGGCCGTTCTGGAAGCGCTGATACTTGTGCGCTACGGGGTAGCCGGGGACGAGCTCGTCGTAATTAAGCGTCCAGCTCGGGCCGAGTGCCGGGCACTGGCGCAGGTCGGGCCAGGAACGTGCCACGACCGGGTTCGAGGCCGCCCCCAGCGCCGCGTTGGCGGCAGCAGGGGCGCCGACGGCCTGACAGAGATAACATCACGCTGTACATCGGACGCTCGCCGCGCTGGCCGAGCGCCTCGGCGAGGTTGCACAGCAATTCAACGGCAACGCCCCCTCGGGAAGGAGGGGCCGGGATCCCCCGGCAAGAAGTAGAGCTGCATCGTCAGCTGCTCTTCCCCCAGCGCGCCCCCGGCCGAGACCGTGCGCAGCTCCCACCGGATAGGCTCGGCGAGGAAAGCGACCAGCCCTGCCGGCGCCTGGTCGAGCTTCACCTCGACCTCCACCGTTTGCGCCCCGGCGCCCAGGCGAACGGGCCCGGAGAAGAGTGACCCGACCTGGGCCGAGGTCGCGGTCAACTGGTAGTCCGCCCCGGTGTCGGCGCCTTCCGCCGTGAGCCGGACGCGAAAGACGGGTGCTCCCACCGCCCGAGCGGCGAACGCCACGGCCGTTTCGGCAGGAAGTCGTCGGAAACGCTGGGTTTTCCGAGGACAAGGCGCGAACGCCAGGCCGAAACGAGCGGGTCATCTGGGAAATCCGGGCTCATTCACTCCGCCTTCTGCCATTGGCTCAAGGCCGTGTTGACGACGACGATGGCGCCGATGAGGATGTACTTCACCTCCACCGCCACTCCAAAAAGATTCACGCCGTTTTCGAGAACGCCGAGAATCAGGACTCCCATGAGCGTGCCGGACACGCTGCCCTGACCGCCGGACAGGCTCGCTCCGCCGATGACCACGGCGGCGATCACGTCCAACTCCAGGCCGACGCTCGATGTCGGATCGCCGCCGCTGCCCTGAGCGAAGACGAGAATGCCCGCCCATCCGGTCAGCAGTCCCGACAGCACATAGATACATACCTTGGTGCGTTCGACGGCGAGGCCGCACAACCGGGCCGCCGTCTCGTTGGAACCGATGGCGTAACAGTGACGGCCGAACACCGTCAACCGCAGCACCAGCGCCATCAGAACAGCCAGGGCGAACATGCTCCAGACGCCGGGATCGAAGAAGTAACGACTCGATGAAGTCCGCGACAGCGCATCGACCCAGCCCGGCCGCGTTCCGGGGAATGGGATCGTTCGGCGGTGGGCCAACCAGACGGCTAGGCCGCGCGCGACGCTCAACATGCCCAGCGTGGCTACGAACGGCGTCACACGCAGCCGGGTGATGGTCAGTCCGTTGACCAGTCCCGCCAGTCCGCCCACGCCGACGCCCGCGCCGACCGCCGTCACGCTCGCCAATCCCTGACCGTTTCGCGCCTCCAGCGCGCGATAGGTCTGCATCGCCACCACCGTCACGAGCGCGACGACGGAACCGACGGACAGATCGATGCCGCCGCTGAGGATGATGACCAGCATCCCCAGGGCGATCACGGCCGACACGCTGCTGGTGTGCAACAAGACTTGGATGTTGCGCAGGCTCAGGAACGTGTCCAGCTGGCCCTTCCAGTGCAGCAGCAGACCGAACAAGATCAAGACGGCCGCCAGGCCGAGCATCGGACCGGACAACCAGCGCGGCTGGAAGGACCGAAGCGCTGGGAGGAAATTGCGGGACGAGGACGCGATCTCCGGCGCGGGCTTCGCGGGCGGACTGGGGAGTTTGAAATCGTCGGTCATGAACTTTATTTTTTCGTGAAGTCGGGTTTCTTGATGGTTCGCCTGGCCTGCGCATCGGCATCGAACAACTCGCGCGTCGCCGGCGCGTCGAGGTTCTCTTTCGTCACGACGTACTCGCCCGTGCCGAGATCCTTGCCTCCGGCGGAGACGTCGAAGCCTTCCAGGTGCTTCACGAGCGTCCACACGCCGAGATAGCCCATACGATAGGGATCCTGCACGACCGTCCCGTCCATGTCGCCTTCGCGGATCGCTTGCAGCAGCGGTTCGGAGGAATCGAAGCCGACGTAGCGCACCTTGCCGTTGAGTCCCTGGCTGCGCAGCGCGTTGAGCATCCCGGCGGCGCTCGACTCGTTGACGGCGAAAATGCCGTCCACGCGGTCCTTGAAGCGCAGCAGCAGCGGGCCGGCGGCCCGGGCGGCCTCGTCCACCGTGGCCCCGGCGTACTGGTCCGGCGACAGCAGCGTGATGGACTTGCCCGCCTTCTTCTGTTCGTCGATGTAGTCGAGGAACCCTTGCTCGCGCTGCTCGGTGCTTTCGGAGCCTTCCTTGTAGCGGAACAGGATGAGGTTGGGCGCTTTCTTGCCGTCCTTCTCCAGCACGTCGAGAAGCCGCTGGGCGCCGAGCCGGCCGCCGTTGTGGTTGTTCGTGGCCACGTACTTGACAATGAGATCCGGCTTCTTTTTGAGTCGCTCCGGATCGAGTCCCGAATCAATGATGACGACCGGCACGCCCTTCTCGACCACTTCCTCGACGCAGTCGAACATGCGTTTGCTGTCCTGCGGCGCGAGGACGAGTCCGTGGATGCCTGCGCCCGCCTTGAGGTTGACGAGATTGATTTGCTCGCGGGCGTCGCTCTCCTTTTGGGGACCATCCCATTCGACGTCGATGCGGACGCCCTCGCCGCCGAGGTCCGCGCCGGCGCGCTCCGCGCCGCGATGGATCGACTGCCAGAACTCGTGCGTCAGCCCCTTGGGGATGACGGCGATTCGATATTTGACGTCGGCGCTGGGCCGGTTGCAGCCGCCCAGCAGGCAGGCGGCGACGGCCAGCGTCAGATAAATCCTTCGCGGCATGAAATGTTCCTTTCTTCCGTGGCGAGTCTTCGAGCGGGTGGAGTGTGTAAAGTAGTGTCTGTATTCAGAGGGGTCAAGCAGCCGCTATGATGGGAACGCCCGTTGCGGACTTGTGTAGCGCCTGGAGAGTTGAGAATGCGCATCCAACCGAGGATCGTTCTGCTGGTCGTTTCGCCGTTCACCTTGCTGATCGCCATCGCCTACATTCAGTGGGGCGTGGCGGGCCTGCCGCCGCTCCCCAGGAATTCGCAGTTGTTCTACGACTCGAAGGACGCCTTCCCCATCTGGATGCGCTACACGCACTACATCAATCTCTTCTTCATGATCCTGATTATCCGCAGTGGCTTGCAAATCCTCATGGACCATCCGCGCCTGTACTGGAACGTCCACTGCACGCCGGGCACCGAGTGGCTGCGGTTGACCCCGGTGGAAGTGCCGCGCGACCGCCTCTACACCGCCAAGGACGACTCCCGTTACCTATCGCCGTGGATCGGCCTGCCCGGTTATCGGCACACCATCGGCATGGCCCGTCACTGGCATTTTCTCAGCGTCCTCGTCTGGCTTGCCAACGGCATCGTTTTCGTCGTCCTGCTGTTCGCCACGCAGCAATGGCGGCGCCTGGTGCCGACCTCGTGGCAGATCGTGCCCGACGCCTGGAACGTCTTCGTCCACTACGCTACCTTCCATCTGCCGCAGGGAGAGGATGCGTTCTACCACAACTACAACGCCTTGCAGCAACTCGCCTACTTCTCGGCCGTCTTCGTCCTCGCGCCGCTGGCGATCCTGACCGGCCCTTCGATGTCGCCGGCGCTGACGAATCGTTTTCGCTGGTATCCGAAGCTGCCCGGCAATCGGCAGATCGGTCGGTCGCTGCATTTCCTCATCCTGTGCGCGTATCTCGGTTTCATCGCCGTCCACGTCAGCATGGTGGTCATCACCGGATTCGCCCGCAACATGAACCATATCGTCGCCGGCACCGACGATTCCTACGAGGCCGATCCGCGCGGTCTGTGGCTGGGCCTACTCGGCATCGGCATAATCCTCGCCGTGAACGCCTTCGCCAACTGGATCGCCTGGAGCCGTCCGCGCGTCGTGCAGCACATCGCCCGCTGGATCGTGACGCCGATCATGGAGGCGCTGCTCAACCGGGCCACGCCGGCCGCTCAGTTCCGCCGCGAGGACATCTCGCCGTTTTTCTGGCCCAACGGCAGGTTGCCCACCAGCGAGGAGTACAAGAAACTAGAGTCCGACGGTTTCCGCGATTACCGTCTGAAGGTGCATGGCCTGGTCGAGAACCCGGTGGAGTTGTCGCTGGAGGACATCAAGGCGATGACGAAGAGGCAGCAAATCACGCTGCACCACTGCATTCAAGGTTGGTCGGGCATCGCCGAATGGGGAGGGTTGCCGATGGCGGAGTTGATCTCGCTGGTGCGGCCGAAGCCGAACGCGCGGGTAGCTGTGTTTTATTCGTTCGGCGAAGGACTGGAAGGCGGCCCCTACTTCGACACGCACACCATCAAGAACCTGATACACGAACACAGTTTGCTGGCCTATGAGATGAATTATGAGCCGCTCAACGAGGTCCACGGCGCGCCGCTGCGGCTGCGCGTCGAGAACCAACTCGGCTTCAAGATGGTCAAGTGGGTCCGCTCCATTGAGTTTGTCGAGAGATATGCGACCGTCGGCGCGGGTGAGGGTGGTTACAATGAGGACCACGAATATTTCGGCGAGTTGGCCAATATTTGACAGCGGGGATTTCCTTGACCCCGTTCGCCACCGGCGATAACTTTCAAGTTGACTGTTGTGCCCCGCGATCCGCCCTCCCGCCGAGACTAGCCCCTTCCGGAGCATCCATGACGATCGCAGCCAAGATATGGTGCAGATGTGGTTTGCTGCTGGCGCTGCTGGCCCCGAGTTCCCTCGCCGCCGCTCCGCCGCAACTGCCGGCGGACCACGCCGCGCAGATGTCACGCGGCCGCGAGCTTTTCAAATCGCACGTGCGCCCGGTGCTGCTGGAGCGCTGCCTGAAATGCCACGGCGGCGAAAAAACGCGCGGCGGTCTCGACGTGACCAGCCGTGAAGCGCTGCTCAAGGGCGGCGACAATGGACCCGTCGTCGTGCCGCATCAGGCCAAAGCTAGCCGGCTTCATCAACTCGCCGCCCACCTCGACAAGCCGCATATGCCGCCCAAAGGCGATCGACTCACCGCCGAGCAACTCGCGCATCTGGCCGCCTGGATCGACCTCGGCGCGCCCTACGATCGACCGCTGGTGAACAAGGACACGGCGAAAAAGGCGATGGTCGTCACCGACGAGGACCGCCGTTTCTGGTCGTTCCTGCCGCTGACGCACCCGGCCGCGCCGAAGGTCAAGAATGAGTCGTGGTGCCGGACGCCGGTCGATCGTTTCATCCTCGCCAAGCTGGAAGAGAAAGGGTTGACGCCCAATGCAGAGGCGGATAGGCGCAAATTGATCCGCCGCGCCTATTTCGATCTGATCGGCCTGCCGCCGACGCCGGAAGAGGTGGAGGCGTTCGTCAACGATCCCGCGGCGGACGCCTACGACAAACTGCTCGACCGCCTGCTGTCCAGCCCGCACTTCGGCGAGCGCTGGGCGCGGCACTGGCTCGACATCGCCCGCTTCGCCGAGAGCCACGGCTACGAGCAGGACTACGACCGTCCCAACGCCTACCATTACCGCGATTTCGTCATCAAGGCGTTCAACCGCGATCTGCCGTATGACACCTTCGTCCGCTGGCAGCTGGCCGGCGACGAGATCGAGCCGGACAATCCCCTCGCGCTGATGGCGACCGGCTTCCTGGCGGCCGGCGTCCACAGCACGCAGATCACGAAAAATCAGGTCGAGAAGGAGCGTTACGACGAACTGGACGACATGGCCCGCACCGTCGGCACCGCCTTCCTCGGTCTGACAATCGGCTGCGCCCGCTGCCACGATCACAAGTACGACCCGATCCCCACGAAGGATTACTATCGGCTGCTGTCCACGTTCACCAAGACCGTCCGCTCCGATTACGACATCTCGTTGGACGCCGGCGAGTACAAGACGGCGAAGGCGCGTTTCGACGCGGATCACGCCAAGCTCGTCGCGGATCGGCGGCGTTACGAAGACAAGCTATCGTCGCAGCCGCTCACGCCCGAGTTGAGGCAGCGTTTGAAGTCGGTGCGCGACCTCGCCGTCTGGTTGATTCCGGAGTGCGTCGAGCGGAAATCGGCCGGCGGCGCCACACTGACTCTTCAGGACGACGGCTCCCTCGTCGCCGGCGGCAAGAACCCGGATTTCGACACCTATACCCTCGTGCTGCACACGCACGTGAAGGATATCGCGTCGATTCGGTTGGAGGCGATGTCCGATCCTTCGCTGGTCAAGGGCGGACCGGGCCGGGCCGGCAACGGCAATTTCGCGCTGAGCGATTTCCGCGTCACGGCCGCCCCGCTGGATGGCAAGAGCAAGGCCGTGCCCGTGAAACTGGTTCGGCCGCGCGCGACGTTCGAGCAGAAGGGATTGCCAATCGCGGCGGCCATCGACGGCAACCCAACCTCCGGCTGGGCCGTCGATCCTCAGTTCGGCAAGGACCACGCCGCCGTCTTCGATTTCGAGAACCCGATCGACTTCGAGGGCGGCACGGTCCTGACATGCACGCTGGCATTCAAGACCAACAATCAGCACGCCATTGGTCGGCCCCGTCTGTCCGTCAGCGCGAAGGCAAGGCCGGTCATCGAAGGTCGCGCGATTTCGGAAACAATCGCCGAGATCGCCGCCCAACCCCTGAAGAACCTGTCCGCCACGCAGAGGAAGCTCCTATGGGCGTGGGCACGTCGCTCCGACGAGCGCTGGCAGCAACTCAACAAGGCCGTCGAGGACCATCTGAAAACCGCCCCGAAGCCGGCGAAGGTCAAGGCGCTGATTTGCAGCGAGGCCGTGCCGGCTTTGCGCACCCATACGCAGGGCGGCGACTTCCTCGAACACACGCACTTTCTCAATCGCGGCGATCCCAACCAGAAGGGCGAGGTCGCCGCGCAGGGCTTCCTGCAAGTACTGATGCGCAGCCCCGAGGGCGAGAAGCGCTGGCAGGCGCGGCCGCCGGCCGGCTGGCGGACCTCGTATCAGCGCCGCTCCTTGGCCGATTGGATCACCGATGTCGAATACGGCAGCGGTCATCTGCTGGCTCGCGTCATCGTCAATCGTCTCTGGCAACATCACATGGGCCGCGGACTCGTCGGCACGCCGAGCGATTTCGGTTACCAGGGCGAAAAGCCGACCCACCCGGAACTGCTCGACTGGCTCGCTTCCGAGCTGATCGCCAACGGCTGGCACCTGAAACCGATCCACAAACTCATCATGCGGAGCGCCGTCTATCGGCAGGGTTCGCAGTTCGATAAGGAACGGGCGCGGCTGGATGTGGACAATCGCTTGCACTGGCGGCGTGCGCCGCAGCGGTTGGAGGCCGAGATAATCCGCGATGCGCTGCTGTCCGTCGGCGGCACGCTCGATCCGAACCTGTTCGGACCTGGCACGCTCGATCCGAACATGAAACGTCGTTCGATCTACTTTTTCGTGAAGCGCAGCAAGCTCGTGCCGACGATGGTCCTCTTCGACGGACCCGATTCGCTACAAGGCGCCGAGCAGCGGACGACGACGACCATCGCCCCGCAGGCACTTCTGCTGATGAACAACGCGATAGTCCGCAGCTGCGCGGAGGGTTTGACGCGGCGCATCCATCCAGCAGCCGATGGGAAACTGGAGGATGCCGTGCGTTCGGGCTATGCGATCGCGTTGGGTCGCGCCCCGACGGGACAAGAGTTGGACGAATCGCTTGCTTTCGTCAAGGAACAGATGGCGTCGTATCAGACCGAGCGCAAGCCGGAAGCGCGGCGCCTGGCGCTGACGGACTTTTGCCAGGTGCTGATGGAATTGAACGAATTCATTTATGTGGATTAACGCCCAAGGACGATCCTGGTCGCGGACGTGAGGTAAATATGTTGACCTACAAGGCGATGTATAAGTTCCTCGACGACGGTGTTCATGCCGAAGTTCTCGATTTCCCTGGCGCGATCACCTGCGGCGCGAACCTGGAGGAAGCCCGTCGCCTGTTGGCCGGCGCCCTAGTGGACATGGCGGAAACCAATCTGTCCCTCGGCGAACCATTGCCGCGGCCGGACCCGACCTGCACCGACCCCGAGTCGGACCTGGAAGAACCCATTTACCTTTTGCTGACCGCAACTACACGGATCACGGTGACAGCGAGCGCCGCCTCATGAAACGTCGCGACTTGCTTGCGCACCTGCGCCGGCATGGATGCCGGTTCGTCCGGGAAGGCAGCGATCACTCTATCTGGGAGAACCCGGCGAATAATCGCCGAACTGCCGTACCTCGACATCGAGAGATCTCGGATTACACGGCCGCCAGAATCTGTAAACAACTTGGCATTCCAACGCCTTGACTACGAGACGATGATGGACATCCCGCACCTATTTGCCACCCCTCACTCGTATTTCCCGTCGCGCCGCGACTTCTTCCGGCGCACCGGCAACGGTTTCGGTTTGCTTGCCCTGGCCGGTTTGATGCAGCAACAAGGGCTGCTCACCGCCGAGCCGGCGGCCGACGATCGCCATTTGCATCCGCTGGCGCCGCGAGCCGGGCACTTCGGCGGCAAAGCGAAGGCCGTCATCTGGCTGTTCATGAACGGCGGACCCAGTCAGGTCGATACCTGGGATTACAAACCGGAACTGGCCAAGTCCGACGGCAAGGAACTGAAAGGGTTCGATAAGGACACCGGCTTTTTCACCGATCAGGTCGGGCCGCTGATGAAATCGCCGTTCGCTTGGAAGCGGCATGGGAAATCCGGGACGTGGGTGCCGGAGATTTTTCCGAACCTGGCCCGGCACGTCGATGACATCGCCTTCGTCCATTCTTGCTGGACCGAGACGAACAACCATTCGCCGGCCCTATTTCAGATCAACACCGGCATGAGCCGCATGGGTTTTCCGTGCGTCGGCGCCTGGGTGACGTACGGCCTCGGCAGCGTTAACCAGAACCTGCCGGCGTTCGTGAGCATGTACGACACGCTCGGCCGCGGTCTGCCGAAGGGGCACGCGCAAAACTGGGGCGCCGGTTTCCTTCCCGGCATCTACCAGGGCACCGCCCTGAATCCGCAGGGCGAGCCGATCGACAACCTGACGCGCGACGCGCGCCAGAACGTCGCCCAGCAGCGCCGTCAGCTCGATCTGCTGCGCCGGCTCAACCGCGAGCATCAACAACAGCACGAGGCCGACTCCGAGCTTCTCGCACGCATCGAGAGTTTTGAGCTGGCCTACCGCATGCAGATGGCTGCTCCGGAGGCGCTCGACATCGACAAGGAACCGGCGACGATTCACAAGTTGTACGGTCTCGATAATCCCAAATGCAAGCACTTCGCCAAGCAGTGCCTCATGGCGCGTCGGCTGGTCGAGCGGGGCGTGCGCTTCGTCCAGATTTACTCCGGAGGCATGGAAAACGAGCGCAGCTGGGACGGCCACGCGGACATCGCCGCGAATCATCGCCAGTTCGCCGGCGAGACGGACATCCCCGTGTCCGCCCTGCTGACGGATCTGAAAAATCGCGGTCTGCTCGACGAAACGCTGGTGATTTGGGGCGGCGAGTTCGGCCGACTGCCGGTGGCGCAGCGACCGAAGAACGGCAAGCAGACCGGCCGCGATCACAATCCGCACGCCTTCACGACCTGGTTCGCCGGCGGCGGCGTCAAGGGCGGCGTCCATCACGGCGAAACCGACGAGATCGGCCACAAGGCCACCGTCAATCGCGTGTCGGTCAACGATCTGCACGCCACCATCCTGCACCTGCTCGGACTCGATCACACCCGGCTGACCTACCGGCACAACGGCCGCAATTTCCGTCTGACCGACGTATCCGGCAATGTCATCAAGCCGATCCTCCGATGAAACTTCTGGAATGAGCGTGAACACGCGGCAGCAACTCCTGGCGAGCATTTGCGCGGCGCCGGATGACATCCCTTCGCGGCTAATCTTTGCCGATTGGCTGGAAGAGTTCGGGGATGCCGATAGCGACCGAGCGCGAGCGGAATTCATCCGGTTGCAATGCGCGATCGAGAACCTAGAGCAATGGTCACCAGAGCGACTCGATCGGGAGGAGCGAGCCAAGCGCTTGCTGAAGGAGCACGGCGAGGATTGGCAGCGCGACCTACCCGGATGGGCTCGCCTCCGGGACGACGTCGTCGGTGGCTCTCGTTTTCGGCGAGGGTTCCTGGAACGTATATTCGGTAAAGCGGAGGACTTCTTCCCCTCGGCCGAGGAACTGTTCGCGATCACGCCCGTTCGCGAGGTCAACATCACTCTGATCCGCGATGGTGGAAAGGCGCTGGCGAACTGCCCTCAACTGGCCAAAATGCGGCGTCTTGAGGCCGCGTTCGAGGAATCGTCGCTCGATTTGGCAGCCTTTCTGGACTCGCCTTATTTGCTGGGGTTGCGTGAGTTGGCGCTAGATTACCTCGTGCCCCATCAGTCGGGAAGGTTCCTGGAGTATGGCGCCATGCTCGGCGATGACGAGGCGGCGGCGCTGGCGAGATGTCCGCGCCTGTCCGGGTTGACTGCGCTCGATGTGGGATCCCACGCCATCGGCCCGGAGGGGCTGGCCGCGCTGGTGGAATCTCCGCATCTGACCCGCATGGAGCAGCTGGATCTGCGCGGCAACCCGATCGGCGATGAGGGGCTGAAACGACTCGCCCGCTCGCCTTGGTGCGGACAGTTAACCCACTTGACGCTGTACGGTGCCAGCATCGGCAACGCGGGATTGGGCGCTCTGGCTGCCGGCCAGCCTGGCCGGCTGTCCCAACTGGGTCTGGGCGGCCAATCGTGCCGGATCGGCGACGCGGGGATACGGGCGCTGGCCCGGTGCGAACACCTGGCCGGGTTGCGCGAGTTGGAATTGTTCGCGTGGCCCCTGAGCCGCAACCGCGCTCGAAGTCTTGCCCGCTCCCCCTCGCTGGCTGGCCTGCGCGTACTGCGGTTGACGTCAGCGAATGTCGGCGATAACCAGGCGCGAGAACTCGCCGCCTCTCCCCATCTGCGTTGCTTGCGCTTCGTCGATCTCCAGAACAACGACATTGGTGCGGAGGGCATCACCGCCCTCGCACGATCTCCCGTGCTGGAATCACTCACGGAGTTGGTGCTTTTCAATAATTCGAGGATCGGCGATGAAGGCGTCGCCGCTCTCGCCGCTTCGGACTTTCTTCCCCATTTGCGCACTTTATCCCTGACAACCACTGGCCTGGGGCCCGAGGGAGCCCGCGCCCTCGCCATCTCGCCGAACCTGCCGCAACTGCAATTTCTCGACTTGCAGGACAATCCCATTGGAGATGAGGGGGGACGCGCCTTGTGTGAATCGCCTTATCTCGGCCGGATCCGTCGCCTGTCCCTCCACACCTGCGGCATCGGTCAGGAGATCAAGGATGCACTGCGCGAACGCTTTGGCGAGGCACTCCACATTGATGAGTGAAATTATGTGCATTCTTATGACCCACTCACCCCATCTCCACGTCTCCACGGATAGCGGCTAACCGCTGACATGACTTTGCAGAAAAGCCAGTGCTCGCCGTGCGGTCTCAACCGCGTCGTGACTGTGCCGGCTCAGCTCGACGTGGACGCCGCCCCTGTAGCCGATCGCCGTCAGCGCTCCCAGTGACTCGGCGAAGTCGATTTCTCCCTCGCCGAACATCAGATGATCGTGAACGCCGCGTCGCATGTCCTCGATGTGGACGTTCCACAGACGGTCGCGCCAGCGCCGCAGATGCGGCGCGGTCGGCGTCTCTCCAAGACAATGAAGATGGCCAATGTCGATAGTCAATCCGAAACTCGGATGGGCCACGACCTCGTGCAGCTCCGCCCAGCGCGACATCGTATCGAGAAACATGCCGGGTTCCGGCTCGAAGGCCAGCCGCACTTGTCGGAGGGCGGCGTGATCGCACAACTGCCGGCATCCCTCGACGAGCCGGTCCATCAACATCCTATCGTCCGCCGGCTCCGAGGGCGTGCCGGACCAGAAACTGACCGCATCGGCGCCGAGCGCCGCAGCCGTGTCCACCGCGCGCCGCAGGAAATCGAGGCGCCGCGCCCGCTGCGCCGGGTCCGCGCTCAGCAGCGTCGGCTGGTGCTTGCGCCAGGGATCGAGCAGGAAACGAGCGCCCGTCTCGATCACAACGCGAAGACCACGTTCGAGCAACCGGTCGCGAACTATCGGCAACTGACGCGGCGTGTCGGGATCGTAGGGGTTGAGAACGTGATGGTCGAGCGTCAACGCGATGCTGCGATAGCCTAGCCCGGCGAGGATAGTCAGAGCGTCGTCGAGGCGGTGATGGGCGAAACCATTCGTGTTGTAGCCGAAACGCATTCGTTGTCTCATCGCCAATGGTCAGAGCGATTCGCCGAAAAGTCCCGGCAAATTGCGGCGATACGTGCGGCTGAGGGTCAATTCCGTGCCGTCTCGAAGGATGACCACGTAGTCGCCGTGAAACAGAGGTTGAAGTTCGCGGATGCGCTCGACGTTGACGATGGTCGAGCGGTGGATGCGCCAAAAGCGATCCGGGTCGAGCCGGGCCTCCAAGTTATTCATCGTCTCACGCAGCGAGTGGACGGTCGCGCCGGCATGGAGGCGCAGATAATTGCCCGCGGCCTCGACCCAATCGAGATCCTTCGTCTTCAGAAAAATGACCCGTCCCGCCGTCTTGATCGTGATTCGCTCAAGGGGTTTGCGGACCTCGCGCGGTTCCTCCAACGCGGCGGGCGGGAACTCGGACGGCGTTTCTCCCTGTTCGCGGCGGATAGCGGTACGCGCCCAGACCAGCGCCTTGTGGAAGCGTTCCCGATCGAACGGTTTGAGCAGATAATCGACGGCGTGGACCTCGAACGCGGGCAGCGCGTAGCAGTCGTAGGCGGTCACGAAAACAACGGCTGGCCCGCGCCCCGCATCCAACCGGCGCGCGACCTCCAAACCATCGAGTCCGGGCATCTGCACGTCCAGAAACATCAGGTCGCACGGCCGATCGCGCAGCAAGGCCATCGCCGCGGCGCCGTCGCCGCACTCGCCGACGAGGACGAAATCGGGTTCCTGTTTCAACAGATCGCGGATGCGCTGCCGGCTGAGCGGCTCGTCATCCACGATCAGAGTGCGAATCTTGGCCATTCCTCACCTCTTCTCCGAGCGCTTCGGGTGATTCTCGAATCGGCAGGATGACCCTCGCCACACAGCCGCCGTGCGAACCGTTGACCAGTTCCAAGCGCTGCGCCGTCCCGTACAGGTGAAGCAGGCGGGCGCGCGTGTTGGCCAGCCCCACGCCCCCCGCGCCGGCGGGTTTTGTCGGAATGCCGGGTCCGTCATCGCGCACTTCCAGATACAGCCGCGTCTCGTCCCGGCAGACGCGAACTTCGAGACGACCCGGCTCCGTCCGCGGCGCGATGGCGTGGCGGATGGCGTTCTCGATCAACGGCTGCAACAGAAACGTAGGCACCAGGGCGTCGCCGAGGTCCGGGGCGATGTCCCACGAGACGCGCAGACGCGATCCCAGGCGGGCCTGTTCGATCTCCAGATAGGAACGAACAATCTCCAGCTCGCGCGCCAGCGGCGCCTCGTGGACGCCGAAGTCTTCCAGGGCAAGCCGCAGCAGATCGCCCAGCCGGGCCAGCATGCGGTCCGCCGCCTCCACATCGGTGTGGACCAGGGCGGAGATGGCATTGAGCGTGTTGAACAGAAAGTGCGGATGCAACTGCGATTTGAGCAGTTGCAGCCGAGCGCGGGCCAGGCCGGCTTCCAGACGCGCCGCCCGCAGTTGACCGTCGCGATACTTCCCGTAGTAGTCGAGCGCGTGGACGAGTCCGACCATCGCCCCGTACATCAGGAGGTAGCGGAGAAATTGGTCGGTGAAGGCCAGGCGCAGAAAATAGAGGGGCGTGCATATTTCCGGCGTCGAGCAATAGAAGCCCTTGATGATGGGGTAATCGAGGACGAACTTGAGCAAGGCGCAAGCGACGGCGGCGGCGGCGTGCAAGGCCAGGCGGCCGCGCCAATGGCCCTGCGTTAACGGAAAGCGCCGAGCCAACGGCGCGGCGATCAGCCAAAGCACGATCCAACCGACCCACACGCCCAAGCCGTAGCCGAGAGCGCGCCACCAACGATTGGGGCCGTGATCCGGGTGCGTCAACCAGTACGACTGCGCGGACTCGGCCAATCCCAGACAGACGCAGACCGCAAGGGCGATGAGCCAGGCGCGGCGAGGATTGAGAACTTCCGCCGGCTTCTTCGCCGGTTGCTCGCCGTCGGAAGCCGCATCCGTAGTGGTGGTTTCCGGAGCGGCGAAAAAACGATCGGATGCCGGGAGCGTCGAACGAGCCGGAATAGCGACGGAACGACGCATAAATGCTCCGAGACGACAATCGGTCGAGGAGGTTGGGAGACAACGGACGAACCCGTTACATCCTACATCTCGCCTCGCTCGTTGTCAGGGCTTTGTAACGAAAGACGGTTTTCCGGGGGCGGGATGGTCCGTTCCGGGGGCGAATCGTCCCACCTCACGGACGGAATGACATTTCGTTGCCAATCCGTCAGCACCCTAACCGGAGCCACGCGCAAGATGTTTGGGGTCTCAAAAGTCGGTGGATTACGGCGAATCAGGCGGAGCGCCCTCGGCCATCCGTCGGTGGTCCGTGGCCCGTTCGGAGTTTCCGGAGCGTTGATAATAGTCCGCCAAGGCTTGATGGGCCGGCCGGTAGGAGGGCGCCTCGCGCAGAACCCGTTGCAACCAGCGCACGCCTTCCTGTTCCTCGCCGTTGTTGAGCAAGATGACGCCGACCTTGCAGCGCAGGGTGGTGTCGCGAGGGGAGCGCAACACCTCTTTCGTCAGTTGGGCGAGACTCTTCAAGTCGGCATCAGCGCGCTCAAAGCGCGTCTGGCAGTCGCGGGCCTCGGCGTCCGGGCCGGTGAGTTGAAGACAGCGGGACAGATTGTACAACGCCTCGCGGTTGTGCGGGGCAAGTTCCACGGCTCGACGCAGCCAGACGGCGGCGCGCTGCGGCTCGCGCTCTTCCAGGGCGAGCCGGCCGCGCTCCGTCAGGGCACCGACGTGCCGAGCATCGTCGCTCAAGAGGTCGTCGAGGAGTTGCCGCGCCTCGTCGAGACGTCCGAGTTGTCGCCAGGCCCGCGCCAAGCCCAAACGCACGACGGGATCGTCGGGGCGATGGCTCCGCAGCCACTCGAACTGCTCGGCCGCCTCTTGAGGAGGCCCCGTGATCTGCAGCGCGCCGGCCAGGCGCAGGCGCGCGCGGTCGTTCTCCGGTTCGGCCCGCACCGCCCGCTGGTAGTCGCGCACCGCCTCGGGGTAGTGTTGCAGCAGCTCCCAGATGTGTCCGCGTCCCAGAAGGGCCACCACGTCGTCCGGCCGCCGCTCCAGATAACGGTCCAGACAATCACGCGCCTCGAACAGCCGGTAATCGTCCAGGTACATCTGAATCAGCACTTCCCAGATCAGCAGGGTGTCGGGATCGCCGGCGGCCACGCGCGATTGCAGATACGGCTCAACCTGCCGCTCGCCGCGCTGACCGCGCATGAGGGCGTGTTCCAGGGTCAGGGCCGGCGTTTCCCCCTGGATGCGCTGGCAGGCGCGCAGATGTTTGGCGGCCTCCTCGTAGAGTCCGGCGCGGCGCGCGGTTCGACCGGCGAGGAATTGCAGGCGAGCGTCGTCGGGCCGTCGCTGAAGGCAGCCTTGCAGGAGAGTGTACGCGCCGGCGTAATCGCGGCGTTGCAACGCCTCCTCGGCGGCGGCCTGTCGCGGATCGGGACGGAAATACCAGACGGCCAGCGCGATGCCTGCCGCGGTCAGGCCAAGCAACGGCAGCCCCCAGCGAACGGAGAACAAGCGACGAAAGCGCTCCCTCATGACCCTTTCATTCCCCGATCTCTACACGTCTTGATCCATCTCATCGAGCAGATGGCCCAGCTTGTCTTTCTTGGTCTGCAAATAACGCAGATTGTTCTGATTGGGTGCGATCTGGATCGGCACGCGCTCGACGATGCGCAGGCCGTAGCCGTCCACGCCGACCACCTTCTTCGGATTGTTCGTCAGCAGGCGAATTTGACGGACGCCGAGATCGAGCAGGATCTGGGCGCCGATGCCGTAATGCCGCAGGTCGGCGCCGAAGCCGAGACGCTGGTTCGCCTCCACCGTGTCCAGTCCTTCCTCCTGCTGGAGCTTGTAGGCTTGCAGCTTCGACAGCAGACCGATGCCTCGGCCTTCCTGGCGCATGTACAGAACGACGCCTTTGCCGGCTTCGGCGACCTGTTTCATGGCCTGGTGCAGCTGTGAGCCGCAATCGCACATCTCGCTCTCGAAGATGTCCCCGGTCAGACATTGACTGTGGATGCGCACCAGCACCGGCTCGTCCTGCACCGGCACCACGCCCTCCTCCTCGACGCCGACGCCGCCCATGCACAACGCCAAATGCGGTTCGGGATCGACGACGGACGTGAAGGCGATCAGATCGAACGTGCCCAAACGCGTCGGCAGTTTCAGCGTCAGCTCGCGGTGGATGAGTCGTTCGCGCTGGCGGCGGTATTTGATCAAGTCTTCAATCGTGCAGATTTTCAGATGGTGTTGCCGGCTGAAGGCGAGCAGATCGGGCAGGCGCGCCATGTTGCCTTCCGGCGTCATGATCTCGCAAATGACGGCCGCTTCCTTGAGACCGGCGAGGCGGGCGAGATCGACGCTGCCTTCGGTGTGGCCGGCGCGGACCAGCACGCCGCCCTTGCGGGCGCGTAGGCCGGGCACATGGCCTTTGCCGACGACGAGATCGGCGGCGGTGGATCGCTCGTCGATGACCACCTGGATGGTGCGGGCACGGTCGAAGGCGGAGGTTCCGGTGGTGATGCCGGTGCGGGCGTCGATGTGCGGCGTCCACGGCGTCGCCTGGGCATCGACGTTGCGGCCGGGCAGCGGTTCCAGGCCGAGATGATCGCAGATCGCCGCCGACATGGACAGACCCAGGATGCCGCAGCCGTTGCGGACCATGAAGTTGATCGCCTCCGGCGTCACCTTCTCCGCCGCGATGACCAGATCGCCTTCGTTCTCGCGGTACTCGTCATCGACCAGGACGATCATGCGGCCCTGTCGCATTTCCTCAAGCGCTTCCTCAATGGTGCAAAATCCTTGCGGTACGGTGGACATAGGCGCTCCCTTCAGAGATTTTGCCAGCCCGCAGCGCCAGCAAGGAGTATCCCTCGCTGGCGCGTCGGGCTGGTGAGCGTTGTACTCCTTATTCTATCCCGTCCGGGCATCGTGACGCGCCGAATGCGTCCGCCTTCCTTGACCGCGACGGCCGGAAGTAAGACAATGACGAAGAATTGACCTGTGCTGGCGATCTCCTGCTCTGTCGCGCGGACCGCGGCGGGTGAAGCCACCTCGGCGCGATTGTCTGAACTCCCCGCCCGCGCTGCCTTTACGCGGAACCGCCTGTCCCACCCAATCGTGGCACGTCGGTTGCCAGTGATATTCCGGCTCCCATGCCGGTCCGACCAACATCAAGTGAAAAGAACCCATGAATGAACGACGTGTCGGATTATGGTTGATCGGCGCCTGCGGCGGCGTCGGCACCACGGCCACCCTTGGCCTGTCCGCCCTGCGCCGCGGCGTCAGCGACACCGCCTCGCTGGTAACGGCCCTGCCGCTGTTCGAGAAACTGCATCTGGACGAACCGGCCCAGTTCGTCGTCGGCGGTCACGAGATCCGCCGGGCCGGCTTCCGTCAAACCGTGCGCGAATTGCAGAAGCGCTCCAACATTTTCGAGCCGGCCCTCGCCGACGCCTGCCAGGAAGACCTCGAACGCTGGGAGGCCAACCTTCGCCCCGGCACCCTGCTCAACTGCGGCTCAGCCATTGGCCGCCTCGCCGACCGCCCCGACGTATCGCCGAACGAAACCGCCCGCGAATCCATCGACCGCATTCAGGCCGACCTGCGCCAGTTCCGCGACGCGCACAAGCTCGATCAGGTCGTCGTCGTCAACGTCTCCTCGACGGAGGCGCCTTTTGAAACCGGCGAGGTGCATGAATCGCTGGAGCGCCTGATGCCGGCGCTGGACCGCCGGCAATCGCCGTTGCCGGCCTCGTCGCTGTATGCCTGGGCGACCCTCGATCTCGGTTGGCCGTTTCTCAACTTCACGCCCTCGCTGGGCGCGTCGGTGCCGGCCTTGCAAGAGCTGGCGCGGCAGCGCCGCGCCGTCACCGGCGGCAAGGACGGCAAGACCGGCGAAACCCTCATGAAGAGCGTGCTCGCCCCGATGTTCGCCGCCCGCAACTGGCAACTGCTCAGCTGGGTCGGCCACAACATTTTCGGCAACCGCGACGGCCAAGTCCTCGACGATCCGGCCAACAAGGCGTCGAAGGTCCGCACCAAGGACCAGGTGATTTCGTCGATCGTCGGTTACAAGCCGCAAACGCTGGTGTCCATCGAGTACATCGACTCGCTGGACGACTGGAAGACGGCGTGGAACCACATCCATTTCAAGGGTTTTCTCGGCACGAAGATGACGCTGCAATTCATCTGGCAGGGTTGCGATTCGATCCTGGCCGGCCCGCTGGTGCTCGATCTGGCGCGGCTGGGGTTGCTGTCGCAGCGCCGCGGCGAGGTCGGCGTGCTGCGCCATCTGGCCTGTTTCTTCAAAAACCCGATGGGCGTGCAGGAACACGATTTCTTCAAACAGTTCGCCATGCTGGAAGATTATGTGCGGGGAATTCAATAGAACGCGGATGACGCGGATGCGGCGGATGTGCGCGGATCCGATCCTTGTCTGATCCGCGCTGATCCGCCCCATCCGCGTCATCCGCGTTCTATTCTTTGAAACGGATGCAACATGCAATTGGCCTTCAGCACCAACGCCTATCTGAATTATTCCTTCGCGGAGGCGGTTCGGCGTCTCGCCGTCATCGGCTACCAGGGCGTCGAGATCATGGCCGACGTGCCGCACGCCTGGCCGGCCTTCCTCCTCGAAGAACAAAAACAAGCCATCCGCGACGCCCTGAAACAGAACGGCCTGGCCATCTCGAACATCAACGGCTTCATGATGCACGCCGTCAACGATTCACGGCAGAGCTACTGGCATCCGTCGTGGATCGAGCCGGACCGCCATTATCGCCAGATCCGCATCGACCACACGAAGCGCTGCCTGACGCTCGCTCGTGAACTCGGCGCGCCGTGCATCACCACCGAACCGGGCGGACCCGTCGAGCCGGGCGAATCGTGGTCGAAGGCGCTGCGTCTGTTCGTCGAGGGGCTGAAGCCGGTGGCGGAGCACGCGGAGAAGGAGGGCGTGCTGCTGCTCGTCGAGCCGGAGCCGGGGCTGCTCATCGAGAAGATGGAGCAGTTCGAGGAGTTGATGCGCCACCTCGACTCGCCGGCCGTGGGGCTGAACTTCGACATCGGCCACGCCTATTGCGTCAGCGACGATCCGGCCGCGTACATCCCGCGCATGGCCAAGTATCTGCGCCACATTCACCTCGAAGACATCGCCGCCACGCGCGTGCATCAGCATCTGGTGCCCGGCGACGGCGCCATCGACTTCGCCGCGACCTTGCGAGCGATCCGGTCGATCGGCTATCAAGGTTGGGTGACGATCGAGCTGTATCCGTACATCGAAAACCCGGACGAGGCCGCCCGCCGCGGCCGCCGGCACATCGAAAGCATTTTGGCGACCCTATGAGCGATCTGCGCGCTTACGCCCAGCTTGTGCGTCTGCCCAACCTGCCGACCGCCCTGGCCGACATCTGCCTGGGCGCCCTGGCGGCGCACGCCCTGCCGCAACATGGGATCGCCTTCCTCCTGCTGCTACTGGCATCGGCCTGCCTGTACTCGGCCGGCATGGTGTGGAACGATTACTTCGACCGCGAACAGGACCGCCGTGAACGTCCCTTCCGTCCGCTGCCGTCCGGCCGCATCTCGGTGGGACAGGCGGTCCGTCTCGGTGTGGTGCTTCTTGTGGTTGGCGTGCTGCTGGCGGCGCTGGCGGGGATGACTTCGCTGTGGATCACTCTTTGTCTGGTGGGCGCGATCCTGGCCTACGATGGCTGGCTCAAGCATACCTGGGCTGGCCCGCTGGCGATGGGCGCGTGCCGTTTCCTGAATGTGCTGCTGGGGGTGTCGGCGTGCGGCTCGCTGTTGTGGCCGCGCGGAGCGCATCTGGCGCTGGTCGTCGGCTTGTACATCGTCGGCGTGACGTGGTTCGCGCGCACCGAGGCGCGGAGGAGCAATCAAAACGCCCTGCGCGGGGCGGCGGCGGTGATGTTGGCCAGCCTGCTGTTGGCGCTGCCGTTACCGGTGTTCCTTCCGGTCGAGCAACAGAGTTCGTTTCTGTTTCCCTATCTGCTCGTCGGCCTGGCGTTTTTCGTCGGCGTGACGGTCGTGCAGGCGATCAGCAATCCAGCCCCGGCGCACGTCCAGGCCGCGGTAAAGCGCTCGCTGATGGCCCTCATCCTGCTCGACGCCGTGCTGGCGACCGCGACCGTCGGCATTCTTGGATTGGCGATTCTGGTGTTGCTGGCGCCGTCGCTGTATCTAAATCGAAAGAGATGGCTGTACGCGACGTGAGAGAGATCGACCGCCATCTCCTTGCGGTTTCACCTCTTAGCCAGGGCCGGATCAAGGGCGATCGCTTTGTCTCGATCCGCTTGGGCCCGCACTCTATCTCCCTTGGCGGCATAGATCAGGCTGCGGGTATAGTAAGCCCGAGCAAACTTCGGGTCGAGAAGAATGGCCTCGCTCAAGTCGTTGATGGCCTTGTCTACCTCGCCTTGCCGCGCATACTGGAGTGCCCGGCTCTCATAGGCCTTGGCTGAGTCCGGTTTGAGTTGGATCACCTCGCTGAGGTCCGCGAGGGCTTTCTCCACGTTCCCTTTCTTGCTGTAGGCGAGTCCTCTACCGCTGTAGGCGCCGGCATCGCGCGGATTGAGCCGGATCGCCTGGCTGAAGTTTGCGATAGCCTCGGTGTACTTCTCCTTGCCGCAGTAGGCCCGCCCGCGGTTGTGATAGGCGTCCACATAACCTGGGTCGAGGCGGATTGCTTCACCGTAGTCAGCGATGGCCCGGTCATAGTCGCGCCGTTCGTAATACGCCACGCCTCGGGAGTTATAGGCGTCCGAGTACTGCGGGTTCAGCCGGATGGCCTCGGTGTAGTCGTCGATGGCTCGGTCAGAATCGCCCTTCCGCTCATAAGCCCAACCCCGATAGTGATGGGCCTTGGCGTGTGTGGGGTCAAGTCGGATCGCCTGGTTGAACTCCGCAATGGCCCGATCGTACTCGCCGGCTTTGAAAAGCGCGCGGCCTCGATCAAAGCGGCCTTTGGCTAATTGGCCGCTTGGAACAATCGGCTCGATGGTAAAGTGCCACCCTAGGGCGATAATAATCGCCCCGCACCCAAGCAAGCCTGCCCAGATGTGACCTGGTATCTTCCGCATGTCTGCGCCAAGGGCGAGCGCCACACGTTCGCAGGCCATACCAACGCGACTCTCTTTATCTATCCTCAACATGGCGCAGGCGTCAAGGAAATAACGACTCTACGACGGATTGTGCAACGGAGTGTTTTTAGCCCGCCGTCATGCGCAGCAGAACCTTGCCTTGTCGTCCCGACAGGGCCGCTTGCCGGACGGCGGCGTGAATGTCCGTCAGCGCGAAGCTCTTGCCCACATCTGAAACAAGCACGCCCTCGCGGATGAGCTTGCCGATCTTGCGAAACAGCAACAGCAGCGTCCACGGCTTCTGTTCGCGCACCCACTCCGACAGCCAGAAACCCTCGACGCGCTTCTTACCGATCATCAGAGTGCGCGAGTCGATGCTCAACGGTTCGCCGGCGAGCGTGCCGTAGACGAGCATTCGACCGCCGCGCCCTAGCGTGCGCACCGCCTCCGAACCCGTCGCGCCGCCGACAGCGTCGAGGGCGAAGGACACTCCCTCGCCGCCGGTTAGCGCCCGGACGCTCTCCGTCAGCGATTCATCGTTGGTGGCGACGACGGCCGTGCCGCCCAGACGCAGCAGTTCTTCGGCCTGCTCGCGGCGGCGCACCACGTTGAGAGTGCGGAAGCCGTACCGCTGACCGAGACGGATCACCATGCGGCCGAGCGTGCTGCCGGCCGCCGTTTGCAAGAGCCAGGCGCCCGGCGGCACCTGTAAGACGTATCGCGTCATCAGGAGAGCGCTGGCGGGATTGACGAAGAACGTGGCCGCCTGCTCGTCGGTCAGTTCTTTCGGCACCGGCACAGCCTGCCGCGCGGGGATGACGACGAGCTCCTGCCAGTTGCCGCTCGCGCCATTGAGGACGGCGACGCGCCGCCCCATCACGCGGCGGGCCAGCAGACCGGAGCCGGATTCGACGATGCCGACGCCCTCGAAGCCGGGCGTCGCCGGCAGCGGCGGCTGCCGGCCGTACTGACCGCGCACCATGAGCAGATCGGAGGGGTTGATTGGGCTGGCAATCATGCGCACACGCACCTCGCCGCGGCCGGGCGTCGGCTCCGGCACGTCGCGCACTTGCAGCACTTCCTCCGGCTCGCCCCAACGCTCGCAGACAATCGCTTTCATCGAAAGACCTCCCGTGGTCGCCGTGCGTTTCCATCGGTGTATGATGATAGCGACGGCCCGGCCAGCAACCGCCGACAAAGCGAAGCGGTCGCCGTCTCAAGGAATGGACCCGCGCGCGACGAGAACAGGATAATGGTCCCGTCTCGCCTCACCCTTGCAAGGAGGCTCCATGCCCTCCGAACGCCTCAGCCAGTACACCGCTCTCAGCGACGACATCCAGGCCTTTCGCCATTACATCCAATCCGAGCGCGGCCTGGCCGGCAATACGCTGCTCGCCTACGGCCGCGATCTCGATCGCTTCTCGCAATGGGTCGCGGGCGGCGGCCTGACCGCCTACCTGACGCCCACCCTGCGCGACCTGAGCCACTACCTCGAATTTCTCCGCGCCGAGAGGCTGGCCCCGCCGAGCGTTGCCCGGCACCTCGTCGCCCTGAAAATGTTCTATCGCTTTCTCCGGCTCGAAGAGCGTACCAGCGAAAGCACGGTCGAGCTGCTCAATTCGCCGAGCTTGTGGGAGCGCATTCCGCACGTCCTCAGCCCGGAAAGCGTGACGAAATTGCTGGATGCGCCGCTGCCGATCGAACGCTTCTATCTGCGCGATCGCGCCATCCTGGAGACGCTGTACGCCACCGGCAGCCGAGCTTCGGAAGTGGTGGGGTTGAAGATGGAGGATCTGTATCTGGACTCGGCCTTCTGCAAATGTTTCGGAAAGGGCAACAAGCAGCGTATCGTGCCGCTGGGCCGGCCGGCGATCGAGGCGATGCGAGCCTATCTGGAAGGACAGAGGCCGCGACTGGTGCGGACGGCGCCGGATGCGCCGTGGGTGTTCGTCAGTCGCGGCGGGCGCGGACTGACGCGCGAAATGTTGTGGGTGTTGGTCCGGAAATACGCGCGCCGCGCCGGCCTGACGGGCAAGGTCAGCCCGCACACGCTGCGGCACAGCTTCGCCACGCATCTGCTGTCCGGCGGGGCCGATCTGCGCACCGTGCAGGAACTGCTCGGCCACGCCAACATCCGCACGACGCAGCAGTACACCCACGTCGATCGCGATCGGCTGCGGGCCATCCACCGGCAGTTTCATCCGCGCGGCAACACCAATGCAAAAGGATGAAGGCAGAAGGCAGAAGGATGAATCAGTCCGATTTGATTCATCCTTCTGCCTTCTGCCTTCATCCTTTCGTGGTCAGTTCCCCAGCCGAATGAGGGACGGCGGGATGGGATGAGGCACCTTCTCGCCGGCCGTCTTGGCCAGCATCAGCTGGTTCTTGCCCCGCGACCAGAAGAAGCGCGACTTCTCCTCGTCGCGCTTTTTCCACTCCTTACTGCCGCGGTCTTCCATCACCCGGTCCAGCTGCTTGATGACTTCCTTGGTCGCGCCGACGCGCTCGCCGAGCAGCTTGCTGGCAACCAAATCCGTCCCGGCGATGGCTTTCTCGCCGGTGTTCTTGAGATCGTATTTCTTGGGCTGAATGGTGTTGAGATAGTTGAGCGTCAGGTTGGCGGCGTTGGCATCGTTCTTTCCGTACAGGAAAGCGACGGGCACCTTGTTCTCGCGGGCCGTTTCGACGAGGGCCGCCGACAGTGCCTTGGAAACACTTTTCCCGGCGATGTTGGGACTGATGGTCAGCCAGACGGCGCCGGCGATGTCCTTGCCCTCGGGATCGTCCATGCGCAGCGGCACGGCGGGCGGAATCAGCATCGGCGGCGAGGTGTCGCGCTGGCGGTGCATCTCGGCCGCCATCCACAACGCCCCTAGCGTCGCGCCGTCGCCGGCGCCGACGAGGACCAGGTTCGAGCTGTTGATCTCGCGCGCGTCGTTCTTGCGATCCAGGAACGCCTTGGCGGCGGCGATGTCGTTGATCAGAAACGGGTAATAGAAGGGCATAAAATCCTTTTGGTCGATCGACTCGGCGGACTTGGCGCCGCCTTTGTAGCCGCGAGGAATGCCCTGCTGGTTGTGCCGGAACTTCCAGAACTCATCGCGGATCGACTTGCTCTGGCCGAACCCCCGGAAGTCGAAACTGAGGACGGCGTAGCCTTCCTGCTGCAACTTGGCGGCCAGCTTGTCCCATTCGCCGTGACTGCCGCCGCCCTTGCGCGGATCGAATTCGTGCAGCAGCAGGACCACCGCGTCCTTGTCTTTCTTGCCGGCGGCGCCGGCGGGGTAGAACGTGCCGGACAACTCCAGGCCGTCGCAAGTGGGGAACGAGACGCGGCTGAAAACCGGCTCCGCGGCGACACTGACCGAGTGGAGCCAGGCCAGCAACGCCACGGACAGGCCGGCCAGCAGAACAAAGCGTGAACGCGACTGGATGCGCATGTCGATCCCCTCCGATTTGATGTGTTCCCCACCCAACCAAATGTGATCTTAAAGTTTCCCGAAGCGCGGGTCAAGCAACAGTCCTCCGCAGCCTCGGTTATGGTTCCCCTCCATCCACCCGGAAGGGTGGAGCGGCACGCGCCCGCCATCCGGAAGCTACGGTTTCCCACCTCGAACGGGTTCGGTGTCCTTTAGCCATTGCTGGTACGCCGGCATCTTCTTCCAGCGTTCGTAGGGAGGACCAGGTCCAACCAGATCCACATCGGCGCCGAGGTCGCGCCCGTCCTTCCCCGCTTCCTTGCCGGCGCTGCCGGCGGTGAGGCGGAAGTCCGAGGCGAGGATTTGCTCTGGATTGCTTTTCCCGCGCAGCCGCACGTCGCCCCCCTGATACTGAAACTTTCCATGGATGGAGTCGGTGTCCTTGCTGCCCCAGTAGCCCTCCCAATCGGCTGCGGTGGCCACGTCGGGCGGAGAGACGGGGGTGCGAAGAACCTCCCCGCAATTGGCAGCGCTCAGCCTCAAAAACGGATGAGGCTGGGCCGGATACACGTTCCGCCGATCTCCCCAGGAGATCAGGCGCGGCAAAGCCGCCGCCGCGTCCTTGGCCGATAGCGGTTTCGTTTGATCGATTTGCATGAAATCCAGAACGTAGGCCTGTGTGTCCAAAAGATTGTCTCTCGCATCAATTTGGATCGGAACCATACGGACGGACTCATGGAGACCCATGTTTCTCGCTAAGGGGAACCAGTACGAGGAGACGTCCTTGAAGGGAGTCCAGAGCCAGTAGTCGAGGAGCAGATAGGCCGACAAGGTGTTGCCCCTTAGTTGAACGGTGCAGCCTTTGCCGGTGGCCCACTTCTGGTGGATGACCAGACCGTGCGATCCGGCGACGAGGATGCAATTTTCCAACAACAGACGCCCCTTCGATGGAGTCATCCAGTCCACCCCGGCGTGCAATTCGGGGCCGCCGATTTCACAATGGCGCAGGTCGCAGACGGGAGACTCCGAGGCCCAGACGGCGACGCAACTCGTCTTGGCCCGAAAGCGACAATGGGCGGCGTGGAGAGGAGCCTTCCAGAGCAGCAGCAGGGAGTTGCGTTCGGGATGCCCCTCTTTTGCTTGCCTCGGCTCCCAGCACTGCAAGGTCAACCCTTCCAGGACCAAAGGCGCGTCCGTTTCCAGCATTGGATCCGCCAGTTTGCCGTCTTTGGGTTGAACGACAGGCTGGCAGCCTTTCCCCGCGCGGATTGTCAGCGCTTTGCCGGCCAGGGTGATCGGCTCACAGGCATAAGGCCCGTCGCCGCGAACCTCAATGGTATCGCCGCTCCGGGCCGCTGCCGCTGCCGCGGCCAGCGTGGCGAACGTCCGCTCAGCCCCATTGGCGCGGGGGAGAATGATGAAGGGCTTTGCGGGCCGTTCGCCGCCCGCCTCCGCCGCCAAAGGGAGGGCGACCAGTTCCACATCCTTGATCCAGATGGCGCCGATGCCTTCCACGAGAAGATTGAGGGCGATCGCGTCCGGCTGGCTTAGACAAGTGGTCGCGGCTTCCTCTTGCGCCCAGGCGGTGTTTCCACGCCTGGCCAAAGCATTCCAACTCTTCTCCGTGACCGTATCTCCCGTCAGACTTTTTTTGATCGTCACCTTGGGCCGAAAGGCCATTTCCACTCGCGTGAAAACTCGCCGGTTTTCCAGCTTCTCCTTCGTCTCCGTTCTCATGCGAACCCGAAAGACCAAACGGCAACCCTTGACATCCAGGTCGCGGACCTCGAAGAGACGCACCGTCCGTTGCTGGAAGCCGGTGTTCTCGATCTTCCAGCCGTCCGCGGTCGCCGTCACGCCATCCTGGGTGATAGGAACATCCTTCGGCGGCGCAAAGCGGCGGACCCTGGCTATCGCGGGCGGCGCCTCCACCGCGCGCGTTCCCATCTCGTCCACGACCGGACCGATACGCTCCTCACTCACGGGCGGTAGGTCGGGCGGTAGGGCGGGACGCACCACGATCCATCCGAACATCCAGATCACGGGAACGGCCAGGACGCAGCAGCTCAGGCCCACCACGGCGACGGCCGCCAGCACCCACGGCAAGGCGTGCGACCGCTTTCGGGACTGCGGAGGGGACGGTCGCGTCACGGGTGGAGGCAGCGGCACGGTAGCGGGCTGTTGAAGGTGGGACAGGTGCCGTCCCAGCAGGTCCGCGACCTCCTGGGCCGATCGAAAGCGCTGTGCCGGCTCCTTGGCTTGGAGCTTGTCGATGATCGCCGCCAGCCAATCGGGAATTTCCGGGTTCATCTCGCGGACGGGGCGCGGCATGTCCTCACTGACACGCTTGAGGGTGGCCATCACCGAGCTGGCCCGGAACGGCGGTCGCCCGGTACTCATGGCGTAGAGGACGCTGCCGAGACTGAACAGGTCGGCGCGATGATCCACCGCCTCGCCGCGCGCTTGCTCGGGAGCCATGTACTGCGGCGTCCCGGCGATGACGCCCGATTGCGTCAGGCTGGCGTCGTCCACCGCCCGCGCCAGGCCGAAGTCCGTCAGCTTGACGCGCTGCACGCCGTTCTCCAGTAGAATGTTGGCCGGCTTGATGTCGCGGTGGATCAGTCCCTGGGCGTGCGCCTTGGCCAACCCGGTCGCGGTCTGCATGCCGATGCGCAGGATCTCCTTCAATTCCAGCGGCCCGCTTTGGTCCAGTTGCTCTTGAAGCGAGACGCCGTTGACGTACTCCATGACCAGATAGGGCAGTCCGTTCACCTCATTGACGGCGTGGATGTCGATGACGTGCTCGTCGCGGACCGCGGCGGCGGCTTGGGCCTCGCGGCGGAAGCGCTTGCGGGCCGTGGCCGTGGCCGCCAGCTGCGGCGCCATCACCTTGATGGCCACCACGCGCTGCAACTCTTCGTCGAACGCCTTGAGCACCACGCCCATTCCGCCTCGGCCAATGACCGCCAACACATCGTAATGACCCAGCCGCCCCAGGGCGCCGGGCTTCTCCGGCGGAGCAAGGAAATCGAGGGATTGTGCGTTCTCTCCCTCGCCAGGCGGGGCGGCCCGCGTTTCGGCGGCAACAGGATCGGCCGGCGTTTCCGTGATCCCCTCGACGGCCGGCTTGACGGCGTCGATCCTCTCGGTATGGTTTGTCGAGGGAGAGATGCCCGCCGCGATCTGCTCCGCGGCCGGTTTTTCCAGAAAGTCGGCGGCTTGTTCGTGGGCCTCGATCAGCGCGTCGAGGCGCTGCCGCAGCGCAGCATCGCCGCCGCAAGCCTCGTCCAGAAACGCCGAGCGCTCGGTCGGGCTTTGCTTCTCCAGCGCCGCCGTGAAGATCGTCTCTTCGGTCATGTCTCGGACCCCCTGCGGAAAAGGTATCAGGAACCTCCGCTTCCAATGCGAAATGTGGGGCCGAATCGGCTCAGTCTTTTTTTTCTTTTTCACCGCTGGCCGGCGGGCGGCCGGGAGGCGTCGCCGCGGGAGGGCCGATTTCCCGATAGAGCCAGGCGCGGGCGTACGTCCACCAGCGCTTGGCCGTCGCCGCCGAGATGCCGAGAACGCCGGCTGCCTCTTCGAGCGTCATCCCCGCGAAGTAGCGCAGTTTGACCAGTTCGACCTTTCGGCCGTCTTTCGCCGCCAGCTTGGTCAAGGCCTCATCCAGCGCCAGCAGATCCTCGATGGGTTCGGGCATCGTCAGCGCCACCTCCTCGGCATCCAGGCGGTGGAGGCCGCCGCCATGTTTTCGGCTGCGCTTTCGGCGGACGCTTTCGATCAAGATGCGACGCATCGCCTCGGCCGCGGCGGCGAAAAAATGTCCCCGGCTCTGCCAGTGGACCTCCTCCCCCGCGCCGACCAGCCGCAGATAGGCTTCGTGGACCAGGGCGGTTGGCTGGAGCGTCTGTCCGGGCTTCTCGTGGGCCAGCTTGTGAGCTGCCAGGCGGCGCAATTCCTCGTAGACCAGCGGCAGCAGCTGGTTGGCGGCGTGGGGATCGCCCAGCACGACGGCGTTCAAAATCTGCGTCACCTCGCTCATCAAGAGTGAAGATAGTCGCCCCGGAGGCGGCTCGCAAGCGCGTGGCGCGGAGCGGAGCGCGAGGACAATCCCGCGCTCCGCTCCGCGCCCAACTAAAACCGATCGCGCTCGGAGATCAGATGGCGCCGACCGGCTCGCGGGTCTCGATCAACTCGCCCGGAGCGGGTCCGCGCTCCTTGCGGAAGGACCAGCCCGTCACGATGCCGAGCATGAACCAGCCCATCGCCAGCACGCCGACGGCGAAGATCGTGTCGCCGGGCACGCGCAGCCAGCGCAGCGTGTCCATCGTCGGCGTTTGCAGAAACTCGGCGCTGCGGGCGTACCACGTTCCCTCGTTGACGGCCGCCCACGTCTGCATCAAGCCGACCGGCAGCAGACTGAGAACGACCATCACCATCAGGCCGATGTTCATGGCCCAGAAACTGAAGGCGATGGCCCCGGTGCGCCATTCGCGGCCGTTGACCAGGCCGCGCACGCAGAACAGCATCAGCCCGATGCCCAACATGCCGTAGACGCCGAACAGCGCCGTGTGGCCGTGGACCGGCGTCGTGTTCAAGCCCTGCATGTAGTAGAGGGCGATCGGCGGGTTGATCATGAAACCGAACAGCCCGGCGCCGACCATGTTCCAGAAGGCCACGGCCACGAAGAAATAGATGGCCCAGCGGTAGCCGCCGACCCACTCGCGCAGCCGCGTCAGACGGATGTTCTCCCACGCCTCGAAGCCGATCAGCACCAGCGGCACCACTTCCAGGGCGCTGAAGACGGCGCCCAGGCCCATGACCACGGCTGGCGTGCCGGAGAAGTAGAGATGGTGGAAGGTGCCGATGATGCCGCCGGAGAGGAAGATCGAGGTCGAGAACAGCGAGGCGGTGGTGGCGCTGCGCGTGCTGATGAGTTTCAAACGGCTGAACAGGAAGGCGAGGACCACCGTGGCGAAGACCTCGAAAAAGCCCTCCACCCACAGATGGACCACCCACCATCGCCAATATTCCGCCATCGCCAGGTGCGTGTGTTTCCAGATGCCCAGTCCGGCCCCATAGAAGACGGCGATGGCCGAGCTGCTGAGGATGAAGAGCGACAACAGCGAGCGATGCTCGCCGGGCCGGCGCAGCGCCGGCCACAGCCCGCGCGTCATCATGCCCAGCCACAAGAACAAACCGACCAGCAGAAACAACTGCCAAAAACGGCCGAGATCGACGTACTCATAGCCTTGATGGCCGAACCAGAACCAGCCGTCGCCGCCGAGTTTCTGCTGGACGCTCAGCCATTCGCCGGCCAGCGAGCCGGCGACGATGACGACGAGGGCGGCGAACAGCAGATTGACCAGGTGCCGCTGTCCCTTCGGCTCGACGCCGCCGACGGCGGGCGCGACGTACAGCCCGGTCGCCAACCAGGCCGTCGCGATCCAGAAGATGCCGAGCTGCGTGTGCCAGGTGCGCGTCACGGCGTAGGGCAGGATCTTGTCCAGGGGGATTCCGTAAAATCCCGACCCCTCGACTCCGTAATGCGCGGTGATAGCGCCCAGGCCGATCTGCGCGACGAGCAGCGCGCCGACGACGTAGAAGTATTTGAGCGTCGCCTTCTGCGACGGCGTCGGCGCGTAGCCCAGCAGCGGATCGTGGTGGGGCACGTCGCCGTTGTCGCCCTCGTCCTTGGGTTGCGCGGCGAAGTACCACACCATGCCGCCGACCGCGGCCAGGAGCAGCACGAAGCTGAGGACGCTCCAGATGACGGCGTCGGAGGTCGGCTTGTTGTCGATGAGCGGTTCGTGCGGCCAGTTCTGCGTGTAGCTGATGGCCACGTCGGGCCGGTTGGTGGCGCAGGACCACGAGGTCCAGAAGAAGAACGCGGCCATCGCCCGCTGGCGCTGCGGATCGGTCAGCGCGCCCTCCGGGATGGCGTACTCGGAGCGCCCTTTGCCGAAAACGTCGGCGTAGTAGTCGGCGTTGGACTCGAACGCCTCGGCGCGGAGTGGGTCAATTATCAGCACGCCGGTTTGCGGATCGTAGGTGTTGGTGCGAATGGTTTTTTTGAGGCGGGCGCGGAGGGCGGCCTGGTCCTCGTCGGACAGGCTGGCGTAATCCGCGGCGCCCTTGTCGCGCGCCCAGCGGTCGAGCATAAACGTGAGTTCGCGGTGCAGCCAGTCGGCGGACCAATCGGGAGCGACATAAGCGCCGTGGCCCCAGACGGTGCCGATCTGCTGGCCGCCCAGCGATTGCCAGACGTTCTGCCCTTCCTGAATGGTGGGGCCGTCGAAGAGGACTCGGCCATCGGGCGTACACACCTTGGCCGGTATCGGCGGCGCCATCGACGCGATGCGGAAGCCGAAGCCTCCTAACACCGCGAAGGAACCGATCACCACCAGGGCGAACAAAATCCATAGCCGTCTGTGCGAAGGCTGGCGTTGCGACATACTCGGAACTCCCTTGCTGGCGAAAAACACAAGCGTTGATCGACCGTCATTATCATCTCACGATCCGGTCGGAGGAGGCAAAAGCTGCGCCTATTTCCGCATCAGAGGGCGGATAAGGTCATTTCTGGATAGATTTGTCCATTTTTGTCGGCCTCGGCGCGGAGGTATGTGGTCGCGATGCGAGAAGACTCATCGCGGAAGGGGGCCGGTTTGTGTCAGATTCGCTCAGCGAGGACGCGCAGCCGCACACTCCTCGAAACGAAGCAATTCGCGGCGACTCACTTGACGAGGAGTACGTGACAGGGAGCGAAAAAGCTGAGCTTGTAGCTCATGCTGCCCCAGCCCGATTCAGGGTTTTCCGGGTCGATGCGCGGCGCGGTCAGGATGATGAGGTCGGCGCTGAGCGTTTGGGCGAAGCGCAGGACCTCGGCGGCGCGGACGCCGAAAACGATCTGCTTGCGGCAGTCGATATCGCGTTCCTTCAGCGTGACGAGATGACGCTCCAGGTGCGTCTGCGCGCCCGTCTCCAGCCGGTCGTAGAAATCTTTTTCTTCTTCGCGCGGCATGGCGTGCAGCAGTTCGATGACGTGCAACAGCACCACTTCGCCGTCGCTCTGCCGCGCCAGGTCGGCGGCGGTGTCGATGGCGCGGCGGTGCTTGAAGGTCATGTCCAGGGGAACCAGGATTTTCCGAAACATGGTCGGCCTCCTCCCCAGTTGATGTGTTCGCTCCTTGTATGTGCAAATCGCGTACCGCGTTCCGCACTTGACGAGATACGGGGGGCGATGAAATGGAAACCGAGTTCCGGCGCCTCGAGGCCGCTTGACGCGCCCTCTCAGGCAGGCGACAATAAACAATTCCACTGGATTCGCGAGCGAGCGGATGCAAACCGGCGGTCGCGAACCCAGTGGAGAGCAACGATGCTCGTCCAACATCGGGACGGAGGCGCGGCAGCGATGGCAACAGGGAGCCTGGGAATGAACAGCAACCCTCGGAGGCGTGGGATGAGTTCGCGAGAAGCGGACGGACCCTCGCGCACGACGGCGGACGCAACCCCCACCGTGATCGGCATGATTCAGAGCATGAAGGCTGGTCCCAAGCTGGAGGAGCGATTGAGCCGAGCTTTCACTCTCCTGGGCCACCCCTTCACCGCCTCGGGCGTTTCGACGAGTTGGTCCGGGGCCGAGCGGTTGGTGAGACGGCTGACCACGCTGGGATGCTACGTGGAAATCCAAACCCACGCCGATCATTGCCTATGCAAAATCCTGCGCATCCTGAAGGGCAACGCGCTGTCGAAGCAACTGGCCAGCATGGATGCCCCCTCCTTGCCGGAAGCCATCGCCAAGGCCGCCTTGCTCACCCTGGTCGAAATGCAACCGCCGACCGCCTCAACGTCGGTCAGCGACGAGTAGCCATGAACGGTTGTCCGTGCGAAACCTCGGCCTCGTTCCCTTCCGCGCACGCCCCCGCCGTCCGATGCGGTGTTTGTCTCCTGCTCTTGCTCGTCTACCCCATCTCGACCGCATACGCCGAGCCGCCCCAACGCGATCCGGATCTGGATTTCGCCGAGCGCACGCTGCGCTCCGCCAAGGTCGCGACCGACGGACCTGACGTTCTGGCCTTTATCCGCTCGCGCACGCTCACGCCGGAGCAACTCAAACGGCTGGCGGACAAGGTGCGCCAACTCGGCGCCGCGGACTTCCGCGATCGCGAAAAGGCCATGCGCGAATTGATCGCCATCGGTCGTCCGGCCCTGTCCCATCTGAAGCAAGGGCTCAACGATCCCGACCTGGAAATCGCGCGACGCGCCCGTCGCTGCATCGACAAGATCCGCCGCAACCCCTCCGGGTATCTGATGGTCGCGGCGGCTCAGGTCGTCAAGGTGCGCCGGCCGCCCGGCGCGGCTGCCGTCCTGCTCGACTATCTGCCGTGCGTCGACGATGAGGCGCTCGAAGATACCTGGCTCGATGCTCTCCGCGCGGTGGGCTGGAACGACGAGAAGCCGGACGCGGCCGTGCTGAGCGCCCTGACCGATCGCAGGCCGGCATTCCGTGCCGCCGCCGCGCACGTCCTCGGGCGAGGAGCTTCGGATGAGGTGCGCGACCGCGTCGCGCCGCTGTTGGCCGATGCCGACCCGCGCGTCCGTTTCGAGGCCGCCGCCGCTCGCGGATACTTCGGCGATCGCAAGGCCGTGCCCGTATTGACGGCCCTGCTCACCGACGCTCCTCTTCCTCTCGCTTGCCGATCCGAATATCTGCTCTGCCTTCTCGCCGGCGGCCACGGACCGGCGGAGACGCTCGACAAGGACGAAGCCGGCCCGCGCCGCCGATGTCGCGACGCCTGGGAGACGTGGTGGCGCGAGCACGGCGAGCGCGTGGACTGGAACCGTTGGAAGCGCGAGCAGCCGCAGCTCGGCCTGACCGTCGTCTGCGAATACGACGGCCCAGACGGCAGCGGGCACGTCCGCGAGTGGGGGCAATCCGGCGAACCGTGCTGGGAACTGTCCGGCCTGGACGGCCCCAACGACATTCAGTTGCTTCCCGTTGGTCGCGCCCTGGTAGCCGAGCGCCACGCCAACCGCGTCACCGAGCGCGATCGTCGCGGCAAAATCGTTTGGGAGCATCGTGCCGCCGGCGTCGTCATCGGCTGTCAACGGCTGCCCAACGGCAACACGCTCATCGTCACGTTCCGCGAACTCTACGAGGTGACGCGCGATCAGAAGAAGGTCTTCCTGCACCGCGACCGCATGGAGTTTCGCCACGCCCGCAAGCTGCCCAACGGTCACATCCTCTACATTCGCAGCAACGGCCGGCTCGTCGAGATGGACGGGGCTTGCCGGCAGGAGATCCGCGTCATCGCTCCCGCCGAATACGCCGACGGCGCCAAATACTGGGCCAGCGTCGAGCCGTTGCCCAACGGCCGCTATCTGCTGGCGCTGGCCGGCAGCAATCGCGTCCTCGAAATCGACTCCGCCGGCAAAATCCTCTGGGAATGCACCGTCACGGCGCCGACCTCGGCCACGCGCCTGAGAAACGGTCACACGCTGATCGCCTGCTTCGACGACCGCTGTCTGATCGAGGTCGATCGCGCCGGCAAGGAAGTGAGCAAGCAGACGCTGGGCGGCAAGCCGTTCGTCGTGCGACGGCATTAAAGTGCGTTCGTGTCGCGGAACGACACGAACGTCCACACGCGGAACGTGTGGACTACGCCGCCTCCGCCATCGGTAAATAGCGCAGCTCGGCCAGGATCTCGTGCGTCAGTACGCGCTCCAACTCCGCCAGCGCGCGTGCGACCGTCGCGCCGTCCATCACGCGATGATCGTAGATGATGCGCACGTCTACGCTGCCGTCCGGCTCGATGACGCCGTAGTTCAGCGTCGTCGTCAGCAGCGACAACGGATGCAGCGAGGACGCGCCGAGTCCCGCGTACACGGTGATGCCGGACGTGCCCATGAAGGCGGCGCGCTTGCGGCCCCAGACGTTCAGGCCGATCCACCACAACAAGCGGCGCAGCGGACGCGGGAAGCGGCTCATCAGCACAATGCGCCGGAAATCGCCGAACGATGCCAACGGTTCGTCCTTGAAACGCCGCAGACGCAGGTCGATGTCGGCCAAGCTGAGCGTTTCGGGTTGGCGGATGTGCGCGAAGAACACGGCGTCCTCGTCGCCGAACTTGCGCTCGATGGCCACGGACGCCACATTGATCGGATGCTCGTAGAGGTGCGGGCGAGGAAACGACAAATAAGCTCGGCGCAGCGCCGGCGTGGCGGCGGTGACGAAGCCGTATGCCTTGAGGAAGACAGCGCACCAACTCGGCCGTAGGCCGGTGGCGGCGCGAGCGGCGACGACCTCGCCCAGCCGCATGCGCCGCTGCACCGGCACCGAAGGGATCTTGCGGGCAAAGTGCAGGTAATCGCAAATCAGCTGGCGGGGCAACGACAGCGGCAACGACACTCCGGCGGGTTGAGACATCCTTACAACCTCCTCTCGGCTATCGGCTTTCGGTCCTCGACTGTTCTTTGCGGATGGCCGATAGCCGATGGCCGACAGCCGATCTATGATGCACTTCCGCCGCGCAAATGCAATCTCATTTGCAAGCGGCTCTCTCCTCGTTTCTCTCGCGGATTTAATGGTTTTCCTGCTTGACACTACCTTTCGCGGATTCGTATGATAACCCTCGTTGCCCATCCTCCGCGAGGGGGGTTGGGAACACGTCCCGTCTGACTTGATGCACCATCTGCATGACGCCACGGTAATCATGGTTGCGTGAAACCACTCGCGGCGTGTCTTTCCGCTTGACGTGGGATTTCCTATTCGGTTCGCTTCGACTCCTGACGAGTCGTGCGCAAGCAACCTTCCGGAAGTGGGCCACCGTCCCGAGCCCCCCTGGGACATGCCCGCTTCCGGAATCTTTTTTGTCCCCTATCGAGAGGTCGCCGCGCCCCGCGAGGCGGCCCCACAAATCCTCTTCTCGTTGACGGAAGGCGCTGGCATTTACCGCGAAAAGGGCTATTCTGATTCATGGTCCGGTTGATGACGTCTGGTTTGCGGGGCGAGGGTAGCATTTGGCGATGAGCGTTTCGATACGCTGACGGACGGTTTGGAAATAGCACAGGCTGGCCCGAATCGAACGCTTCAAATCGGCCAAGCGGTCGAACAAGCGGTTATGCGTCGCCCGTCGACGCAACAGCTTCCAGAAACGCTCGATCACGTTCAACTGCGGGCTGTAGCTGGGCAGCCGCTTCAACTCCAACTGGGGGTTGTCGGCCAACGCCTGCTGGATCGGCTCACCGGCATGCCAGGGCGCGTTGTCGATGAGGACCACCACGCGCGCGTGCTTGTCTTTGGGGTAGCGGCGGCCCAGCCGACGCAGGTGAGCCGCGAAGGCACGTTGCAGCCGCCGGGTCTTGCTCTCCCCGGTCTGGCGGTACAGGCCGGTGCGGCTCTCGACGGTGTCGGTGTGCAGGGCACAGGAGACGACGTTAACGGAGGCGAAGACGTACAACAGATGCTTACAATCCCAACTGCCGACGATGGGCCGGTGGCCCTTGACGCCCAGCGTGCGGCACAGCGTCGGCACCATCGGGAAGCGTGCCTCGTCCTGGCTCAACAAGACAAGTTCGCCCGCCTGGGCTTTTTTTTCAAGACGGCGAGGTCTTCGCGAGCGGCGGCTTGCTTGACCGGGTCGCCACGCAGGAAGCGGTAGGTGGGACGATAGGGATGAATGTCGTGCCGGGAGCAGAAGACCTGCATGGCCGACTTGTGGACACGGATGCCCTCGGTCTTGAACAGGTGGTCGGCCAACTCGGCATACGTCCAGTTGGCCCGATCCAGTCCTTGCGCCGCCGGGCCATCGATCAGCCAGCGTTGCAGCCGGGGAGCGAGATCGGCGGTCAGCTTGGGCACGGCGCCCTTGGCCTTCTTGGGGTGTAGACCGTCGAGGCCGCGTTCCAGGTAGGCGTTGAGCCAGCGTTGGACGGTGCGTGGTGTGATGGCCAGGTCTTGGGCAATGTCTTGATGGGGCCGACCGCGTTGGGCGAGCAGGACAATCTGGATACGATCGCGGAGTTTGCGATCGGAGGTGGAACGGAATAGCTGCTGGAGCCGCTCGCACTCGGGGAGCGGCAAGGAGATACGGATCATCTGCCGGTAAGGAGGCGAATGCCAGGATGGATAATGGGGCGTTCATCTCATTATACCGGACAACGTCAACCGGATTATGAATAAGTCCCTTATTAGGTTGACTGTTCTCCCGGAGAACCACTGTGCCAGCTTTTCGACATCGCCGACTCTTGGGCCGGGGCATCACCGAGACGCCCCCTCAGAGGGCAGGGGGTCGTGGCCGAAACCATCCACAACAACCTGCCCCCCTCATCGGTTGTCTCCAGTTAATCGCCAACGTGCTTCCCAAACCCATGGTCTTCGAGTCCGTCCGCACCCCTGTGACCTTTCAACGTGTGTGTCCATCTCGGCTCATTGCGGACGCTATCGTCTTGGGCAGCAGACGCACGCCCGGTTTCAGATACTCTTCCATCACGTTGTCCGTCCCGGTATCGCCATAACCCAGTACATGGCCCACTTCGTGAAGCAAGACGGTCAGCAGATCGACCCGGCCAGCCGGAACGGACGCATTCGTCAAGGAAGGGTTGATGTACCAACCGTAGCCGGCCGCGTTGGGACTGATCCAGATCGTGTTGCCGAAGGTCAGGCCCAGGTAGCCGGACGGCAGAGGAGCGATCTCGACGGTCATGTTGCTCAGGGCCAACAGGCTGGCGGCCGGGACGCCCGCCTCTCGCCACAGGTCGATGGCCTCCTGAAGGACCGGCTGCATCTGCGCGGTGGTCAACGACAGGGAAACGTCCGGCCCACCGCTCGCTGAAGCGCTCGGCGCGGCGGTCAGCGGTTGGATCATCATCGGTTGGGCGCCCACCGGCACACCCATGTCGGTCGAAATCTCCGAGGCGGACAGCGCCCGATTGTAGACGCGGACATTGTCGATGAGGCCGGTGAACATCTCGTTCGACCAGTCGCCGCCGATGTGCAGCGGATTGGTCGTCGTGGCGATGCTGCCGGCCATCGTCCGGCTGGCGACCAACGTGCCGTTGACGTACAGCTTCATCGTGCTGCTGTCGTACGTGCCGGCCAGGAAAGTCCAGGTGTTCAGCGCCAGGACGCTTGTTCCCTGCACTCCCTCGTCGCCCTTGCCTTTGATGTCGAGGTGCAGCGCCGGCGCCGTGCCGGTGCCGGCGGCGGCATACAGGGCGTAGCTGACATCGTTGGCCGACGAGGAGCGGTTGTCCTTGGCCACCGCCGCCGCCCAGCCGTCATCGATACTGTTGAGCGTGCTGGGGTTCACCCAGGCTTCCACCGTCAGGCCGGTCGTCTCGTCCAGAGAAGGAGCGTCGTTGATGGTGACATCACTGGTGGCCGCCCCAGTGAATTGCAAGGCGCTGCCGTACTTGCCGGTGGTCCAGGTCGCATTGGTCAGGGTGCCGTTGTTGCCGTTGCCGGAATCGTCGTTGGCCGTCGTGCCGGCGTTCTCGTCCAGTCCATAGGCGGCGACGAGGCCCGGCAGGGCGGTGTTGCTGACAGTGAAGCTGACAGCGGCGGAGGTCGTCTGATTGCCGGAGGGGTCGGTGGCGATGGCCGCCCAGGTATGGGTGCCGTTGGCCACCGTGGTGGAGTTCCACGAGATCGAGTACGGCCCCGCGGACAGGGGCGAGCCGTATTTGGCCCCGTCGAGAAGGAATTGGACGCTGGCGACGGCCACGTTATCGGAGGCGTTGGCGGACACGGTGACCGTGCCGCCGACCGTAGCCCCGCTGGTGGGACTGCTGAGGGACACCGTGGGCGCGGTGGTGTCGGTCGCCGAGACGCCGGTGGCCTGGTTGGACGGTTGACTGATGTTGCCGGCGGCGTCCTGGGCGGTGACGAGATAGTAGTAGGTTCCGGCGGCAACGTTGTCGGTGTAGCCGGTGGTCGTGGACGTGCCGATCAGGGTGGCGGCCGACGGCGTGAAGCCCGACGTCGTGGAGCGGTAAATGTTGTACTGGGTGACGCCGACATTGTCCGTCGAGGCTTTCCAGGTGAGGCCCACGCTGCCGATGTTTCCATTCGTCGCTGTCAGGTTCGTCGGGGCGGACGGGGGCGTCGTGTCCGCGCTGGGGGCGGACAGGTTCACCATCGGAGCGATGGACGGGACGCCCTCCTTGTTGACGAGGAACAGCATGTAGTAGCCCGGCGGGGCCAGGTCGGAATTGGCCGGAGCGGTTATGGTTAGCCCGCCGCTGGTCTGGGTGAAGGTCAGCGGCACGTAGGTCTGGTCCGTGTTGAAGGCATGCGTGACGGAGCCGTTGCGGATGAGCGCCACCGAGGCGATGTCGGAGGCGTCGGGCGTGCCGACGAAGAAGTTCTGGCCGTAGGAGAGCGCGCTGGGCGGCGCCTGAGTGATGCTCGGGCGCGGCCCCTTGAACAGATAGGCCGGCGAGTAAATCTCGGCGTTGGGATAGGCGATGTTGTTGAAATAGTTGTGCCCGCCGCCGGCGACGACCACTCGGCCGTCGGGGAGCAACAGGGCCGTGGAATGATACAGGCGCGGCTCCTGCTCGCTGGCCATCTGCGTCCAGGTCTGGGTGACCGGCGACCACAACTCGGCCTGATAGACGGCGTTGGCCGGATTGACACCGCCGATGTCGGTCGAGCCGCCGGTCGCCAGGACGGTGTCGTCGGGCAGGATGGTCAGGTTTAGGTGCGTGCGCGGATTGGCCATCGACGCCGTCTGCACCCAGGCGGGGTTGGACTGGTTCATGTTGAGGACGTAGGTGGTGGCAGCCGACGGGGTGCTGCCGCCGTTGTCCGGCGGGGCCGACAGGTACGAACTGCCCGCCTTCATGAACTGGCCGGGCAGGTACTGGACCGCGCTGCCGGCGTCCAGCACGGTGGGATCGACCGTGGTCCACGTCTGCGTGGCCACGTTCAGCTCGTAGGTGCCCATCTTGGCCTCGTCGGAGCCGGCCGCCAGCACGTTGCCGTTGGGCAGCACGAACATGAACGGGTAGTTGGGGATGGTCTGGTCGGCGCCCGTGAGCTTGGTCCAGGTGTTGGCGACCGGATCGTAGACCTCGGGGATGGGATCGTAGTCGAGAGTGTTCTTGGCCGAACCGGCGGTCACGAGGACGCGATTGTCCGGCAGGGTCAGGGCGTTGGGATACCAGCGGCGATCGTTCATGTCCGGCAGGAACTTCCAGGTGTTGGTCGCCGGATCGAACTCGTTGACGATGGCTGTGCCGATGTAGGTGGGACTGGTGCAGTCGTGCCCGCCCACGACGACGACATCGCCGTTGGCCAGGACCGTCTGGTCCGAGCAGAAGATGTCGCGCACCTCGGTCTGGTTCTCCAAAGGCACGGCGGTGAAGGTGTTGGTCACCGGATCCCACACGGTGGGCGAGACGGCGCCGAGGCAACTGGGACCGCCGTCCCAGAAGAGGATCTTGCCGTTGTCCAGCAGGACCATGTTCATCGGGACGACGGGATCGCCGGTGACGGGGTTGTCGGGCATGTTGATCACCGGCCCGAAGAGGCCGCCGTTGACGGTCTGAATCGTGACGCTGCTGGTCGCCGTGTTGCCGCTGGTGTCGGTGGCCGTCGCGGTGATCGTGTGCTTGCCGTCGGAGAGCTTGGAGCTGTCCCAGTTGAACTGGTAAGGTCCGGTCGTGATCGGGGCGCCTACGTTGACGCCGTCCACGGCGAACTGGACGTTGGCGACCGCGACGTTATCGGTGGCGTTGGCGGACAACGTGATGGTGCCGGCGAGCATGGCATTGTTGGCCGGCGCCGTCAAGGTTACGGTCGGCAGCGTGGTGTCGGCATTTTGGTTCACCGTCACGTTGATGCTCGTGGAGGCGGTGATGCCGCTGGTGTCCGTGGCGATGGCCGTGATCGTGTGGGAGCCGTTCGTGGCCTTGGTCGTGTCCCACGTCTCGGAGTAGGGGGCAGACGTGAGCTGGGGTCCGTAGTTGACGCCGTCGATCTGGAACTGGACGTTGGCCACGGCCTGATTGTCGCTGGCACTGGCCGACAGGGTAACAGTCCCCGCAAGGGCGGCCCCCGCTGCCGGCGCGGTGATACTGACCGTGGGCGGAATCGTGTCGGCGTTGTTCACCGTCACGTTGATCGCCGTGGCGGTGGTGCTGTTGCCGGATGTATCGGTGGCGATGGCGGTCAGGGTGTGGGAGCCGTTTTTCACGCCTGTGCTGTCCCAGGTTATCTGATACGGCGCGGACGTGATGGCCGCGCCGAGGTTGGCGCCGTCGAGCTGGAACTGCACCTTGGAGACGGCGACGTTATCGCTGGCGTTGGCGGAAACCGGAACGCTGGCGCCGGAGACCGTGCTGCCGTTGGCGGGCGCGGTCATCGACACCGTGGGCGCCTGGGTATCGGGAGGCGCGATGGACGCATTCATATCGTTCTGGATCTGGATCTGCGTCAGGGCGCCGTTGTAGACGCGCACCTCGTCGATGAGGCCGGTGAACATCTCGCCCGACCAGTCGCCGCCGATGTGCAGCGGCGCGTTGACCTCGGTGATGTTCCCCGTCTGGGCCTTGCTGCCGACGAGGGCGCCGTTGACGTAGAACTTCATCGTGCTGCCGTCGTAGGTCGCGGCCAGGAAGGTCCAGGTGTTGAGCGGCAGCACCGTGTTGGACGAGGCCGCGACATCTTTGCTGCCCACGAGGATGTGCTCCGCCGGAGGCGTGCCGGTCCCCGCGGCCGCGTAGAGGGAGTAGCTGATGTCGTTGGACGAGTTGGGATGGTCCTTGGCGACGGCCGCGCTCCAGCCGGCCTCAGGGCTGTTTAGGCTCGACGGATCGACCCAGGCTTCCAGGGTCATGCCGTTGGTGAGGGTCAGGGAAGAGGAGTTGGGGATGGTCACCATCGAGTTGGTAGCGCCGGTGAATTTCAGGGCGTCGCCGTATTTGCCGTTGCTGACCCAGGTGGCGTTGCTGATGGTTCCGGTGTTGCCGTTGCCGCTGGAGTCCGCCACCGTGGTCCCGCTGCCCTCGGAGAAACTGTAGGCGGCCACCAGAGACGCCGCCAACATCAACCGGTCCTCAAGGGGTTCCAGACGCGGACAGGTCCGGACGACGTTTCGCCTGTACGGCAGATTCGGGCGGCGTTTCAAGAACCTGTTCCACAATCGGGAGAAGTCCATCGAAGGCGCTTTCTGAATGAGAGGATTACGGGTGGTTTTGCTCGAACCGGTACGGTTAGGGAATGCCTCGGACGATCGCGGGTCCGAGCAAGCGAGTCAACCAGAGGGGCAATCGCTGCCAGAGGCGGATGAAGCGCTGGTAGCGTGGGTTATCCGGCCGCACGGCGTTGATGGCTCCGCGGCGAACGTGGTATTGCCAGTCCGCCGGAGCCGGCTCGGCCCCCCACTGCTTCTTGAAGCGAAACGTATTGCTGTCCACGCTGGAGCGGCCGAAGTCGAAAACGGTCTGCCCCCGCTGTAGGGCACGCGCCAGAAGGTGCCAGTACAGCAGCATGTTCGCGCAGGTGGGGTTGAAGTGGCGCAGGCTGCTGGCGCTGGGCACCTCGGTGACGCCCCAGCCGTGCAGCAACAGGGCGGCGGCGGCCGGCTTGTCGCCCGCTCGGACCACGCACAGCTCGGCCCGCTCGCCGAACTGCCGCAGGATGCTGTGGAAGAAACGCCTCCCATACCCCGGGGTGCCGAGATCGCGCATGTTGTGACTGAACACGGCGTGGAACTCGCCAAGCAGTTCCTCTCCACCCCAGGCGACCGACAACTCGTTCTTCTGCCCCTTGCGGACCTGGTTGCGGACCTTCCCTGACAGCCGGTCCCACAATGTTCCCGCCGTCGCCGGCAGAGGCAGACGCATGTGGACCTTGTGACTCATCCGCTCGCCCAGGGCCGGGTGCTCCAGGCACCGCTCGTGGCGCAGCTCCAGGTAACGCACGCCGAGTTCCCCTGCCAGGGCGACGGCGCGATCGATCAGCAGCCGTGCTATCCGATCGTCGTCCGCCACGACGCCGCCGTAATTCAGGTAGGGCAGGCTCACCAGGAAACGGCCG